>CAXTPG010000051.1:0-18482 GCA_964246015.1 uncultured Acetobacteraceae bacterium | reverse complement strand
TTCAGCGGCGTGCGGCCGTTCCTGACCTCTTCGCGGATACGCTCGTTGATGAGGATGTTGGCGTCGACGGCGACGCCGAGGGTGAGGAGGATCCCGGCCATTCCGGGAAGGGTGAGGGTGGCCTCCAGCAGAGAGAGGATGGCGATCTGGAGGACCAGGTTGGCGACGAGGGCGATGTTCGCGAACCAGCCGAACAGGCCGTAGAAGACGGCCATGTAGGCGATGACGAGGAGGAAGCCCACGGCCAGCGCGATGGCCCCGGCGCGGATGCTGTCGGCGCCGAGTTCGGGCCCGACGGAGCGTTCCTCGACGACGGTGAGGGGGGCGGGCAGGGCGCCGGCGCGGAGGAGGACGGAAAGGTCGTTCGCGGATTTGGCGTTGAAGGTGCCGCTGATCTGTCCGCGTCCGCCGGTGATGGGGTTCTGGATGACGGGGGCGCTGATGACCTTGTCGTCGAGGACGATGGCGAAGCGCTTGCCGACGTTCTGGTTGGTGACGTCGGCGAAGCGGCGGGCGCCGATGCTGTCGAAGGTGAAGTTCACGACCCACCCGGCGCCGCGGGAGCTGTCCTGGCCGGGGCGGGCGTCGGTGAGGTTGGCGCCGTCGACCTCGATGCGGCGGCGTACGGGTTCGCGCTGGCCGGGCTGGCCCTCGACGGGGAGGAAGTCGACCCCCGGGGGCGGGTTGCCGGTCATGTTGGCGGTTTCGTCCAGGAGACGGAAGGTCATCCTTGCGGTCTTGCCGAGGAGTTCCTTGATGCGGTTCGGGTCCTCGATGCCCGGCAGCTGGACGACGATGCGGCTGTCGCCCTGGCGGGTGATCTGGGGGTCGATGACGCCGGTCTCGTCGATCCGGCGGCGGACGATCTCGATGGATTGGAGGACGGCGGCGTTGGCGCGGTCGCGCAGTGCGGCGGGGGGGACGGTGAGGCTGATCTCGTTGCCCTGCGCGGCCACCTGGTATTCGGCGGTGCCGGTGGTGGCGGCGGCTTCACGCAGCAGGCGGACGGCGTCGTCCTGCTGGGGGCCGGGGGCCATGCGGACGAGGACGCGGCTCTGCTGCGGTTGGGCGGTGGGGGGCTGGAATCCGGTGACCTTGCCGCGGAGGGCGGTACGGGCGCCGTCGGCGATGCTGTCGAGGCGTTCCTTGGCGACGGCGGCCATGTCGACCTCGAGCAGGAGGTAGGATCCTCCGCGCAGGTCGAGGCCGAGGCGGACCTGGCGCCAGGGGATCCAGGATGCCGGGGCGGGGAGGATGTTGGGGAGGCACAGGAGGACGCCGAGGGCGCAGGCCGCCAGGATCAGGGTGATCTTGAGGCGGCTGAAGTACATCATGGTCGGCAGGGTGCTCCGGGGATTGGGGGCGGTATGCCGGGGTGGGGGGTTTGGCGCAAGGTTGCGTGATGGCGGTCGATGCTTCGGAGTGCTGGCATTGCAGCGTTCGACAGCATCGTGGCGCAGCATGGCAACCCTTACGGTCCGAAACCTGGACGATGACGTCGTCCGCCGCCTTCGCGTGCGTGCGGCGGAAAACCGCCGGTCTGCCGAAGAGGAGCATCGGGTGATCCTTCGCGAGGCGCTGGCCGATCCGGCAGCGTCACGCGAGACGATCATGTCTCGGCTTCAGGCGTTTCGGCAGGAGACGGCCCGGCCCGGCTCGGTCATCGCAGTCGATGATCGGCGAGAACTGCGTGCCGCCAGGATGGATCAGCTTTCGCCCGTTCGGGAAGGGTGACGATCGTCGTCGATGCCAGCGTCGGTCTGAAATGGGTGTTGGACGAGGATGAGACGGAGCTTGCGATCAGACTGCTCAACTCGGGGCAGGCGTTGGCGGTTCCCGATTTCTGGCTGAACGAGGCGACCAGTGTGCTCTGGTTGCGGGTGCGCCGAACGCTTTTATCCGCCGATCAGGCGCGCCACGGTCTGCGTCTGCTGCGGGAGGCGTGCACGCCGGTCCCTACCACCCGCCTCGGGTTGCCGGAGATTGCGTTGGAGATCGGGGTGTCGGTCGGCCACTCCCCTCACGATACGCTGTATGCGGCATTCGCGCTGGCGATCGGGGCGTCGCGGATCGTGGCGGCCGACGCGGGCTTCATTGCGGCCCTGCGGCGCCATCCGGATGCGACGATCGCGTCCTTGCCGGTCACGTTGTCGGAACTCGGCCTGGCGGCGGCTTCAGGCGGCGCGTGATGCGGGCGTGGCGGCGGCCAGGCGGCGCTGTCCCCATGCGTGCAGGGCGAGCAGGATCGGCTCCAGGCTGCGGCCGTCGAGGGTGAGGCTGTATTCCACGCGGGGCGGAACCTCGGCGTAGATCGTGCGGGTGACCAGGCCTGCGTCCTCCAGCTCGCGGAGCTGTCGGACGAGCATGCGGGCGGTGATGGCGCACAGGCGGCGCTGGAGCGCGTTGAAGCGAAGCGTGCCGTCGAGGAGATGGAAGAGGATGACGCCCTTCCACTTGCCGCCGATGAGGTCGAGCGTCGCCTCCATCGGGCAGCCCGGCGCGCAATCGTAGCGTTTGAGCTTCTGCGGCACGGGGTGGTATCCTTTCTGACACTACTGGCAGAATTATGCCGTATCGCGTTCCGGCGTGCCATGGCGCATGTCGTGCGTGCGGATCACCCGCACGGAGATCGTCCATGAAGGCCATCGGCTATCGTTCCTCGTTGCCCGTCACGGATTCGGCTTCGCTGCTGGATCTGGATCTGGCGGTACCGGAGCCGGGGCCTCGCGATTTGCGGGTGGCGGTCCGGGCGGTTTCGGTGAACCCGGTGGATGTGAAGGTCCGGATGCGGGCGGCGCCTGGTCCCAACGAGGGGCCGAAGGTGCTGGGCTATGACGCGGCGGGGGTCGTGGAGGCGGTGGGGGCGGAGGTGACGCTGTTTCGGCCGGGGGACGCGGTGTTCTATGCCGGGGCGATCGATCGGCCGGGGACGAACAGCGCGCTGCATGTGGTGGATGAGCGGATCGTGGGGCGGAAGCCATCGAGCCTCGGGTTCGATGCGGCGGCCGCGCTGCCGCTGACGGCGATCACGGCGTGGGAGCTGCTGTTCGACCGGCTGCGCGTGCCGCGTGTCGGCGACGCGGGGGGCGGCGGGGCGGGGACGCTGCTGGTGGTGGGGGGCGCGGGGGGCGTCGGATCGATCCTGGTGCAGATGGCGCGGCAATTGACGGGGTTGACGGTGGTGGCGACGGCGTCGCGGGCGGAGACGGTGGCGTGGTGCCTCGACATGGGCGCGCATCACGTGATCGATCACCGGCAGCCCTTGGACGAGGCGCTGCGGGGGATCGGGATCGGGGCGGTGGATTACGTGGCGGGGTTGACTGCGATGGACCGGCATCTGGGGGCGATTGCGGCGGCGATCGCGCCGCAGGGGCGGTTCGCGCTGATCGACGACCCGGTTTCGCTGGATATCACTCCATTCAAGCGCAAGAGCGTTTCGGTGCATTGGGAGTTCATGTTCACGCGTTCGATGTTCCAGACGGCCGACATGGCCGCGCAGCACGGGTTGCTGAACGAGGTGTCGCGGCTGGTGGATGCGGGGGTGCTGCGGACGACGATGACGGAGAATGCGGGGCGGATCGACGCGGCGGGGTTGAGGCGTGTGCATGGGCGGGTGGAGTCGGGGGCGAGCATCGGGAAGACGGTGCTGGAGGGGTTTTGAGGTCGTGCTGCGGATGGTGGGTTGCGAAGGGCAACCCACCCTACGGCTGGCGGGTGGGGCCGAGGGCTGATATGGGCCGGAAATGGCGGAACAGCTTCGAATCGGGATTGCGGGGGCCGGGCATTTCGGGCGGTTCCATGCGCTGAAGGTGGCGGCCAGCCGGCGGGCCCGGCTGGTGGGGTTGTACGACCTCGATGAGCGCCGGGCCGGGGTCGTGGGCCGGGAGGCTGGGGGTGCCGGGTTCGTCCCGCTGGAGGCCCTGCTGGGGGCATGCGACGCGTTGATCGTGGCGGCCCCGGCCGAGGCGCATCACGGGCTGGCGGCGCAGGCGCTGCGGGCGGGGCGGCATGTGCTGATCGAGAAGCCGATCGCGTCGACCCTGGCGCAGGCCGACGAGTTGGCGGGGCTGGCGGCGTCGGGGGGGCTGGTGCTGCAGGTGGGGCATCTGCTGCGGTACAGCGCGGAGCACCGGGCCATTTCGTCGCGGATCACCCGGCCGCTGTATATCGAGGCGGCGCGGATTGCGCCGTATACCACGCGGGGGACGGATGTTTCCGTCATCCTGGACCTGATGATCCATGACCTGGACCTGGTGCTGGCGCTGGTGGACAGCCCGATCCGGAGCGTGGATGCCCTGGGTGCGGCGGTCAGCAGCGCCACCGAGGACATCGCGAATGCGCGGGTGCGGTTCGAGAATGGGTGCGTGGCGACGATCACGGCGAGCCGGATTTCGTTGAAGACGGAGCGGCGGATGCGGATGTTCTCGGAGGAGGGGTATCTGTCCGCGGATTTCGTGGCGCGGAAGCTGGTGATGATCGGGCGGGAGCGGGGGATGCCGCTGCCGGGGACGGGGGGGTTCCGGCGGGAGGAGCTGGGGTGGTCGGACCACGACAGCATGGCGGCGGAGCACGAGGCGTTCGTGGCGTCGTGCCTCGATGGGGCGCCGGTGGTGGTCGATGCCGCGGCGGGGCGGCGGGCGTTGGCGGCGGCGATCGCGGTTGCGGAGAGCATGGCGGAGAGCCGGCGATTGGCGATGGCCTCGGGGTTGCTGCGGGGGATCACCTGATCGCGGCGACGATGACGATGCTGTCCTCGGCGGCGGCGGCGGCCGGGTCGGACGGGCCGGGGCCGATGATGGTGTCGCCGGGGGTGAGGAGGTAGCCGGCGGCGGCGATCCGGCCGGATAGGCAGTGCAGGGCGACGATCGGGGCATCCGGGGCGTGGATGGGGTCGCCGGGAGCGAAATGGAGGATGGCGACGGTGCCGGTGTGGTGGCGGCGGTCCCAGACGAGATTGAAGGCGCGGCCGGGGGCGGGGATGCGGCTTGTTGTCGGGATGTCGCCGGGGAAGGGTTTGGGGACCAGAAGGGGGCAGGGTTCGAAGCGGCCGCCGTTGAAGGCGAGTTCGGGGGGCGGGTCGCCTGCGATGGGCGTGAAGATGCGGTCGCAGTGGGGGAAATGGGAGAAGGGGGCGTCGTGTTCGAGGTCGGCGATGCCGATCTGCCAGAGCAGCGCGCCGTCGGGGGCGAGGGTGGTGCGGATGTCGCGGCTGGTGCCCAGGCCGTTGCGCCAGGGGGCGGGGACGAGGGTGTCGCCCGGTATGAGTTCCCAGCCCGGCATGGATCCTGCTTTCGCTTGTGGGTGGCGGCGCATTATGCTGGCCGCTTGTCGAACCAGGGAGCCTGCGCGATGCGCCGCCGTCAACTGATTGCCACCACTGTAGCGACGCTTGCGATGCCGGCCGTGCTGCGGGCGCAGGGGCTGCCGAAGATCACCATCGGGATGTCCGGCTGGACCGGGTTCGCGCCGTTGACGCTGGCGGAGCAGGCCGGGTTGTTCAAGGCGCATGGGCTGGATGTGGAGACGAAGTTCGTGCCGCAGGCGGGGCGGAACCTGGCCTTGGCGTCGGGGGCGCTGAACTGCGTGGTGACGACGGTCGATACGATGATCACGTGGGCATCGGCCGGGTTGCCGTTGACGCAGGTGCTGGTGCTGGACCGGTCGAAGGGGGGCGACGGGGTGGCGGCGAAGCCCGCGATCACGAAGGTCGAGGACCTGAAGGGCAAGACCGTCGCCGTCGACGGGGCGGGGACGACGCCGTATTTCATGCTGGCGTACATCCTGCGGAAGCACGGGATGACGGTGAAGGACATGACGCTGACGACGCTGGCGCCGCAGCCGGCGGCGCAGGCGTTCGTCGCCGGGCAGGTGGATGCGTGCGCGACCTATGAGCCGTATCTGTCGCAGGTCCGGGCGATGGGGGCGGACAAGGGAAAGATCCTGGCGACGACGCTGGACTACCCGGTGGTGGTCGACACGCTGGCGTTGCAGCCGGACTTCATCGCGAAGAATCCGGCGGTCGCGCCGGCGCTGATCAAGAGCTGGTATGCGGCGCTGGAGATGATCGCGAAGGAGCCGGAAAAGTCGTTCGAGATCATGGGCAAGCGGGTGAACCAGGACGGGGCGGCGTTCAAGGGCTCGGCGGCGTTCATCGAGTGGCAGGACCAGGCGAAGAACCAGGAGTTCGCGAAGGGGCCGTTGCGCGCGTTCATGACGGAGGCGGCGGTGGTGCTCAGTGATACCGGCGTCATTCGGGCCGAGCCGGATCTGGGGGCGTTGTACGATGGGAAGTTCGTGGCTTAGGTGAGGGGGGGCGGGACGGTCAGGACTGGAGTGGGCGGCAGGCCCTCACCCAACCCTCTCCCGATGGGAGAGGGCTAAGCTGTGCGGCCGTTGACGCCGGTTTCGGGGGTGGCGCGGGCCGGGCTGGGGGCGTCGTTCTTCGTCGTGTTCGTGCTGGGGTGGTGGGGGGCGACGGCGTCCGGGTGGGTGCCGCCGCTGTTCCTGGCGTCCCCGGCCAAGGCGGCGGCTTCGGGATGGTCGTTGCTGACGGAGTACGGGTTCCTCGGGGATATCGGCGTCACGGTGTGGCGTGTGGTGGGGGGGTTCATGCTGGCGGCGGCGGTGGGGGTGCCGCTGGGGCTGGCGATGGGGGCGTTCAAGCCGGTCGAGGCGTTCTTCGAGCCGTTCATCAGCTTCGCGCGGTATCTGCCGGCAAGCGCGTTCATTCCGCTGCTGATCCTGTGGGCGGGCATCGGAGAGGCGCAGAAGCTTTCGGTGATCTTCATCGGCAGCTTCTTCCAGGTGGTCATCATGGTCGCGGTGACGGCGGGCGCCACGCGGATGGACCTGGTGGAGGCGGCGTACACGCTGGGGTCGCGGCCCGGCGGGATCGTGCGGCGGGTGATCCTGCCGTCGGCGGCGCCAGCGGTCATGGAGACGTTGCGGCTGGTGCTGGGGTGGGCGTGGACGTACGTGATCGTGGCGGAACTGATCGGGGCCAGCAGCGGCATCGGGCACATGATCATGGACAGCCAGCGGCTGATGGACACCGGGCAGATGATCTTCGGGATCGTGACGATCGGGGTGATCGGGCTGGTGACGGACCTGCTGTTCCGGGCGATGAACCGGGCGCTGTTCCCCTGGGCTTCGCTTTGACGCAGTTGGTGCTGCGCGGGTTGACGCGCACTTTTCCGGGCAGGGGCGCGCAGGGGCCGACGCTGGCGTTGCAGCCGACCGACCTCGATGTCGACCGGGGGGAGTTCGTCGCCATCCTGGGGCCTTCGGGGTGCGGGAAGAGCACGCTGCTGCGGATCGTCGCGGGGCTGGACCGGCCGAGCGGGGGGACGGTCACGCTCGATGGGGTGCCTGTCGTGGCGCCGGGGCCGGAGCGGGGGATGGTGTTCCAGTCCTACACGCTGTTCCCGTGGCTGACGGTGGAGGAGAACATCCGGTTCGGGCTGCAGGAGGCGGGAATGCCGATGGCCCGGCAGCGGGACGTGGCCGGGGAACTGATCGCGCGGGTTGGCCTGCGTGGGTTCGAGCGGCATTGGCCGCGGCAGTTGTCAGGCGGAATGCAGCAGCGCGTGGCCTTGGCGCGGGCCCTGGCGCCGGACCCGGCGATGCTGCTGCTGGATGAGCCGTTCGGGGCGCTGGACCACCAGACGCGGGAACTGATGCAGGAGCTGCTGGCGGGGATCTGGTTGGGGACTGATCGTGAAGGCTGGCGTGAAGGTGAGCGTGAAGGCGGGGGACGGAAGACCGTGCTGTTCGTGACGCATGACATCGACGAGGCGGTGTTCCTGGCGGGGCGGGTGCTGGTGATGTCGGCGCGGCCCGGGCGGGTGAAGCTGGACGTGGCGGTGCCGCTGGCGTGGCCGCGGGACTACACGGTCAAGACGAGTGCGGCGTTTGTCGCGTTGAAGGCGCGGTTGACGGAGGAGATCCGGGAGGAGGTGCGGCGGGCCGACCCGGCTTCGGCCGTGCCGAGTCAGCCCGCGTAGGGTGGTTATTTGCCGTCCCGCGCCACGAACTTGTTGAAGCGGCTTTCCTTGCCGTCCTTTGTCTTGTCCTGGTGGAGGAAGGCGAGCTTGCGGTCGTCGAAGGTCTTGAAGAACTCGTCCCAGCTTACCTCGTCCAGCTTGTCGTCGGGTTCACGGAAATCGATGCGCAGGATGCCTTCGCCGTCCTGACCTGCGGTGCCGTGGACGACGGTGGGGCGGCCCTTGCGCTGCTCGATCCAGTGACGGATGGCCTTGTGGTCGGTGGTGGTGTTCGCTTCGCTCATGATGCGTTCTCCCGTGGTTAACGGGACAACGCAGATGCGTGTCAGGCGGTTTCGCAGGCGGGTGCGGCGGGGATGAAGGCGTCGCTGGCGGGGATGCTGCCGATGGGGGCGAGGTAGTCCCAGGCGGCCTTCTTCTCCGCGGGAGCTTTCACGCGGTAGAGCGTCAGGTCATGCAGCACGCGGCCGTCGGCGCGCATCGTCGTCGTGTCGCCGAAGTAGGCGAGCGGCATGGCGCGCATGGCCTTGTTCACGGCGAGGGGGTCGCGCGTGCCGGCCTGGGCCATCGCCTTCAGGAAGTGGGTGGTTGCGGCATAGACGTTGGCCTGGTTCTGCGTCGGCATGGCCCGGCGCTCCGCGAAGAATCGCTGCGCGAAGGCGCGGGTGCCCGGCGACTGGTCCCAGTAGTAGCTGGTGGGGAAGCGAAGGCCCTGCGCGACTTCGAGCCCCAGGGCATCGATGTCGGTGATGTAGACGAGGAAGCCGGCGAGCGTCTGCCCGGTCTTGCCCTGGATGCCGAATTCGGCGAGCTGCTTGATGAGGTTCACCTGGTCGCCGCCGACGCTGGCGAGGCCCAGCACCTTGGCGCCGGAGGCCTGCGCCTGGACGATCTGGGACGAGAAGTCGGTGTTCCCCAGCGGGAACTTGGCGGCGCCGAGGATTTTGCCGCCGTTGGCCTCGATGACCTTGGTGGCCTCGGCCTGCAGGGCGGCGCCGAAGCTGAAATCGACGGTGACGAAGTACCAGGTCGTGCCGCCGGATTTGGTGATGACCTGGCTGGAGCCGGCGGCCATGGCGTGGGTGTCGTCGGCCCAGTGGCTGCTGATGGGCGCGCAGAGCTTGGACGTGAACTCGGTGACCGCCGCGGCGGTGATCATGACGGTGCGGGATTTTTCTCGCGCGACCTGCTGGACGGCGGCGGCGACGGGGGTGACCGGGAGGTCGGTGATGGCGTCGACGCCCTGGTCGTACCATTGGCGGGCAATGGAGCCGGCGACATCGGGCTTGTTCTGGGTGTCGGCGCGGATGATCTCGATGGGCTGGCCGAGGACGGAGGGGCCGAAATCCAGGACGGCCATGCGGGCGGCGGCAACGGAGCCGGGGCCGCCGCTGCTGGCGTAGGGGCCGGATTCGTCGGTGAGGACACCGATCCGGATGGGGCCGGATTGGGCGCGGGCGTGACGGAGGGGCATGGCGCCGATTGCGGAGGCGGCGAGCAGGGTGCGGCGGTTGAGCATGTGGTTTCCCCCGGGGTGTTTTGGGGGAGGTTACCGGGGTGGCGGCGCCGGGGCCAGTGGCTGGCTCGGAGCGTCGATCCACCCCCGGCGCCTCCCTTTCCAGGGGGGGGACGGGCTACAGCGTCACGGGGATGTGGGCGTAGCCGCGGAAACGGATGCGGTTGCCGCGGGTGGGTGCGGCGGCGAGGGCGTAGGCGGGGAAGCGGGCGAGGAACCGGGTGATGGCGACCTGGCCTTCCAGGCGCGCGAGGCTCATGCCGGCGCATTGGTGGATGCCGGTGCCGAAGGCGAGGTGGCGGTTGGGGGTGCGGGCGACGTCGAAGCGGTCGGGGTCGGGGAAGCGGGCCGGGTCGCGGTTGGCGGCGCCGATGCAGATCGTGACGCCGGTCCCGGGAGGCATGGCGACGCCGCCGATGGCGACGGGGGCGGTGGTGCGGCGGTTGCCGAGCTGGTTGCTGCTTTCGAAGCGGAGAATCTCCTCGACGGCGCTGCGGGCGAGGGTGGGGTCGGCGATGAGGCGGTCCTTCTGGTCCGGGTGGGAGAGGAGGGTGACGAGGCCGTTGCCGATGAGGTTCGTCGTCGTCTCGTGCCCGGCGTTCAGCAGGAAGATGCAGTTGTGCAGCAGCTCGGGCGCGGTCAGGCGGTCGCCCCCCTTCTCGCCGGTGTCCTCGCCCTGGATGAGGCGGGTGAGGACGTCGTGGGCGGGGTCGCCGGGGGCGGCGCGGCGGCGGGCAACCAGGGTCTCCAGGTAGGCGAGGAAGTCGGTGACGGCCTGGTTGCCGGTCGCGTGCTGCTGCGGCGTGAGCGCGGGTTCGAGGGCGCCGAGGATGGCGAGGGACCAGTCGCGGAGAGGGGCGCGTTCGTCCGGAGGCACGCCGAGGAGGTTGCCGATGATCTCGATGGGGATGGCGGCGGCGAAGTCCTCGATCAGGTCGGGGGCGGGGAGGGTCTCCATGCGGTCGAGCAGTCGATCGACGGTGGCCACCAAGCCCTGCTCCATCGCGGCGATGGCGCGGGGGGTGAGGGCGCCGGCGATGAGGCGGCGGACGCGGGTGTGGAGCGGGGGGTCGTTGAACACCAGGCTGGTGGTGTGGTGGGCATAGAGGGGGGTGTCGCCGAACTTGGGGCCGAACTCCGCGCGCTTGTCGGCGCTGAAGGCGGCGTCGCGATAGGCCTGCAAGCAGTCGTCGTAGCGGGTGAGGAAGTAGCCGGCGCCGTTGGGAAGGGGGTGGACGGGACTATCGGCGCGGAGGGCGTGGTAGGTCGGGTAGGGGTCTTCGTGGAAGGACGGGGGGAGGTGCGCGAGGTCGAAGTTCATGGGGGAGTCAGGCGGCCAGCGCGGCGATCTGTTTCAGGTCGGCGACGAAGGCGGTCCATTCGCGGGCCTTCGATTCCTCGTCGGGCAGGCGGAGGAGGTAGCTGGGGTGGACGGTGATGAAGCCGGTGGCGTTGCCCTCCAGCGGCATCGGGCGGCCGCGTTCCCGCGTGATGGCGACGGTGCGGCCCAGGACGGCGCGGGCGGCGGTGGCGCCCATCATGACGGTGAGGGCGGGGCGCAGCTCCTGTCGTTCCAGCTCCAGCCAGAAGCGGCAGGCGGTGATTTCGCCGGTGCCGGGCTTTTCGTGGATGCGGCGCTTGCCGCGGGGGACGAACTTGAAGTGCTTGACGGCATTGGTGACGTAGACTTGGCGGCGATCGAGCCCGGCCTCGGCCATTGCGCGGTCCAGCAGCTGCCCGGCGGGGCCGACGAAGGGGCGGCCGGCGAGGTCCTCCTGGTCGCCGGGCTGCTCGCCGACCATCAGGATGCGGGCGTCGGGGGGGCCTTCGCCGAAGACCGCCTGGGTCGCAGGCTCCCATAGCGGGCAGCGGCGGCAATCCTGGACGTCCCTGGCGGCTTGCAGCAGCGCGGTGGCGGCGGGTTCGGCGGGCGCGGGCGCGTGGGCGCGGGTCGGTTTGGGGGCGGAGAAGACGGGTTGGTCGACCATCGCATCGGTGCGGGCGGCGGCGGTGCGGATAAGGTCGGGGATGGCGGCGGCCTCGGGCAGGTTGCGCCAGTATTTGCGCGGCATCTCGGACGTCATGGCGCCGATCTTGAGGCGGGCCGGGTTGAAGATGCTGCTGTAGTAGGTGCGCCAGTACGCCTCCAGGCGGTCGTCGTCGGGGATGTCGGCACGGGTGGCGCCGGGGGCGAAGCGGACGTCCTGCCCGTTCCAGTGGGCGCTGCGGTAGGGCGTCAGGATCGACCAGGTCATGGTGGCGAACCGGCGGACGAAGAAGGCGGCGTTGGCCTCGACGATGTAGTGGTCGGGCTCGAACCAGCTGACGTAGCGGGTGCCCTCGGGCTCCGCGACTTCGCGGAAGCGGACGAAGGCGCGCATCTTGTGGGTGTCGCGACGGACGGACTGCGCCAGGCGCTGGACGCGCTGGACCAGGGGGTCGGTGGTGAGTTCCAGGATGTGCTTCTCGCCGGTGTGGGCGCGCCAGATCATGCGGTAGAGGAGGGCGAAGCGTTCGGGGTCGCTGTGCTGGATGGCGGTTTCGGCGAGGGTGACGAGGGCGCGGGGGACGGTGAAGGTGCCGGCGGGCGGGGGCGCGGGTTCGGGTGCCGGTTCGGGGGCCGGGGCTTCCGCGAACAGGTCGTCGGGCGTGCCGACGGACCATGTCGTTTCGTCCGGGGTGGTGCCGGCGAGGGCGAGGCGGCGGGCGGCGGCGCGCCAGGTGTCCCAGTCGACTTCGTGGGCGAGGATGACGGGGGTCATGGCCGGACCCTCATGCAAACAGGTCCTGCTGGGTGGGTTTGGGGACCAGGCGTTGCTGCAGGCGGGCGGCGTCGAGGGTGGGACCGGGGGTGTGGTCGGCGGTGACGATGAAGGGGGCGAGCTTGGTCATGGGCAGGCGGAGCCGGGCCAGGTCGTCGAGACGGAGGCGCTTGTGGCGGCGGGCCTGCAGCAGGCGCGCGACGGATTTCACGCCGAGACCGGGGATGCGCAGCATCATCTCGCGCGGGGCCCGGTTCACGTCGACGGGGAAGCGGTCGCGGTGCTGCAACGCCCAGGCGAGCTTCGGGTCCATCGAGAGGTCGAGGTTGCCGGTGGGGTCGAGCGCGATCTCGTCGGTGCGGAACTCGTAGAAGCGCATCAGCCAGTCGGCCTGGTACAGGCGGTGCTCTCGGACCAGGGGGGCCTTGGTGGGCGGCAGGGCGGCGCTCGCGTCGGGGATGGGGCTGAACGCGCTGTAGTAGACGCGGCGCAGGCCGTAATTGCCGTAGAGGTTGGTGCTGAGCGCCAGGATGTCGCGGTCCGTGCTGGCGTCGGCGCCGACGATCATCTGGGTGCTCTGCCCGGCCGGGGCGAAGCGGGGGGATTTCTTCTCGGCGCGGGCCTCGTCGATGCGGAGCCGCATGCGGGCCATGCTGCGGCGGATGCCGTGCATGTCCTTCTCGGGGGCCAGCGCGCCGAGGCCGGCTTCGGTCGGCAGTTCCACGTTGATGCTGAGGCGGTCGGCGTAGCGGCCGGCGCGGGCCAGCAGCTCGGGCGAGGCGTCGGGGATCGTCTTCAGGTGGATGTAGCCGCGGAAGCCATGGTCCTCGCGCAGCAGGCGGGCGACCTCGATCACCTGCTCCATCGTGTAGTCGGGGGAGCGGATGATGCCGGAGCTGAGGAACAGGCCCTCGATGCAGTTGCGGCGGTAGAAGCCGAGCGTGAGGGTCACGACCTCCTCGGGCGTGAAGCGGGCGCGCTGGACGTTGCTGCTGCGGCGGTTGATGCAATACAGGCAGTCGTAGACGCAGGCGTTGGTCAGCAGGATCTTGAGCAGGCTGATGCAGCGGCCATCCGGCGCGTAGGCGTGGCAGATGCCCATGCCCTCGGTGCTGCCGATTCCCGTCGTCTCCCCTTTGGACGACCGCTTGGCCGTGCCGCTGGAGGCGCAGGACGCGTCGTATTTTGCGGCGTCGGCGAGGATCTCGAGTTTCTGCAGCAGGTCCATGGAACATCTGTTCTCCCACGCCAGACCTGTTCATGCCACCCGAATTTTCAACCGCGGCGGCTCGGACTATGCTGGGGGGATGATTGATCCCGTCGACTATGCGCGCCTCGAATCCGCCTCGGCGCCGTCCTTCTCATGCGGTGGGCGGACGCTGTTCCATCTGCGGGGCGCCGGGTTGCAGCAGGTCTGGGCCCTGGACCTGGGGAGCGGGACGGCGACCCGGCTGACGGGCCACGACGAGAAGGTGAGCGTGCTGCGACGGGCGCCCGCCGACGATCGGCTGGCCTATGCGATCGATGCGGGCGGGGATGAGCGGCACCAGATCTGGCTGCTGGAGGGTGGCCAGTCGCGGGCGCTGACGCAGGCGCCGGAGGTGATCCATGGGCTGGGGGCGTGGTCGGCGGACGGGGCGCGGCTGAGCATCACCGCAAATGACAGGGATCCCGCGCATTTCGATGCGCTGACGCTGGATGTCGGCAGCGGGGAGCGGGTGCGGTTGCTGGAGGGCACGCATGAGGCGACGGTGGGCGCGTGGGGTCCGGACGGGCGCGTGATCTGCGTGCAGGACCGGACCACCGGGGACCAGCGGCCGATGCTGATCGGGGCGGAGGCCGTGGCGGTGCCGCGGGCCGGGGCGGCGCGGTATTCCAGCCTGCGGTGGGACGGCGCGGGGCTGCTGGGGCTTTCGGACGCCGGCGGGCAGGACTTCGTCGCGCTGTGCCGGATCGACCCGGCGACGGGGACGGTGACCCCCGAGTTCGCGCCGGAGGGGCGGGAGGTCGAGGCGTGGTCGCTGTCGAGCGCCGGGCTGCTGGCGACGGTGGAGAACGACCGGGGATATTCCGTGCTGCGGGTCGGGCCCCGGGGCGGGGACCGGCCCGTGGTGTCCGGGCTGCCGCGGGGCGTGGTGGCCGACCTGGCCTGGGCGCCGGATGGGGTGCGGCTGGCATTCGCGGTGAGCGCGCCGACCGTCCCTGGGGCGCTGTGGATCTGGGAGGCAGGCGCCGCGACGGCGGTGTGGCAGCCCGCCTGCGGGGTCCCGGTGCGGGATTTTGCGTTGGTGGAGTGGGAGAGCTTCGATGGGCGGCGCGTGCCGGGGTGGTTCGCGGTGCCCGACGGTGAGCCCCCCGCCGCGGGCTGGCCGGCGGTGGTGTGGGTCCACGGCGGCCCGGCGTCGCAGGCGCGTGGCGCGTTCCGGCCGGACATGCAGGCGTTGCTCGCGCGCGGATACGCCGTGCTGCTGCCGAACGTGCGGGGGAGCACCGGGTACGGGCGGGCGTGGATGGAGGCGGACGATGTCGAGAAGCGGCTCGATTCCGTGCACGACCTGGCGGCCGGGCGGCGCTGGCTGGTGGAGCAGCCCGGGATCGATGCGGCGCGGATCGCGGTGATGGGCCAGTCCTATGGCGGGTACATGGTCCTGGCGGCGATCACGGAATATCCGGAGCTGTGGCGATGCGCGATCGATTTCTACGGGATCGCCGATTTCGGCACGCTGCTGGCGGCGACGGGGCCATGGCGGCGGGCGCATCGGGCCGCGGAGTATGGGGACCCCGTTCGGCACCGGGCGCTGTTCGACCGGATCTCGCCCATCCGGCATGCGGGGCGGATCGGCGTGCCGCTGCTGGTACTGCACGGGACGCGGGACCCGCGGGTCGCATTTTCCGAGAGCGAGCAGGTGGCGGCGGCGGTTCCGGGGGCGGAGTTCCATGTGTTCGACTACGCCGGGCACGGGTTCGTGCGGCCGGACGACAAGGCGCGGGTCTATCGGGCGGTGGCCGGGTTCCTCGACGCGCAGCTGTGACGCGGCTCTGGTCGAACGGCCCGGCGCTGCTGGCGCTGTGCATGCTGTTCTGGGCGGGCAGCGTGGTGACGGGGCGGGCGGCGGCGGAGCTGGTGCCGCCGGCGTTGTTCACGGCGCTGCGGTGGGGCGGGGCGCTGCTGATCGTCGTGCCGTTCGCCCGGGGGCATCTGCGGCGGGACGCTACGGCGCTGCGGGCGCGGTGGTGGGTGCCGGTCTCGCTGGGGCTGCTGGGCGCGGTTTTGTACAACAGCCTGGTGTATCGGGGGCTGCACGACACGACGGCCGTCAATGCGCTGCTGCTGCAGTCCGCGACGCCGCTGCTGATCCTGGTCGCCGCATTCGCGATGTTCGGGGAGCGGCCGCGGCTGCGCCAGGTCGTGGCGATCCTGGTGTCGGTGGT
The DNA here is from genome assembly GCA_964246015.1 of uncultured Acetobacteraceae bacterium. Lineage (GTDB taxonomy): Bacteria > Pseudomonadota > Alphaproteobacteria > Acetobacterales > Acetobacteraceae > JBBROS01. The sequence goes on along the minus strand of CAXTPG010000051.1, from coordinate 2,769 downwards.
GGGTGTCGTCGTGATCGCGGCGGAGGGGTCGGTCGAGGTGTTGCGGCATCTGCGGTTCAATTTCGGCGACGTGCTCGTGCTGGTGGCGGTCGGGTGCTACGCGGTCTATTCCGCCATCCTGCGGCTGCGGCCGGCGGTGCATCCCATGAGCCTGCTGGCGGTGAGCTTCGCCGTAAGCCTGGTGGTGCTGGTGCCGCTGGCGGGGGCGGAGTTCGCTTCGGGGGCGCGGCTGGTGGTGACGCCGCTGTCGATCGCGTGCCTGGCGTATGCGGCGGTGTTTCCGGCGTTCCTGTCCTATCTGTTCTTCAACCGGGGGGTGGAGCTGGTGGGGGCGACGCGGGCCGGGCAGTTCATGCACCTGATGCCGGCGTTCGGGATTGCGCTGGCGGTGCTGTTCCTGGGGGAGCGGCTGCATCCGTATCATGCGGCGGGGATGGCGCTGATCGGGGCCGGGTTGTGGCTGGCGGAGGATCGGGGGGGTGTGGGTCAGGGGTCGCGGCGGGCGCGTTCGTAAGCTCTCCGTTCGCACACCGCACCCGCCTATCCCGACGTGAGAGGAAGTTACACGTTCGCCTGTTCCTCCGCCGGCGGGTTGTCCCACGGGCGCCAGTACAGCGCCGCGCACTCGTCGCGCAGGACGCCTTCCACGACCTCCATGTCGTCACGATAGGCGTCGTGGATGAAGTTCATGGTGTCGAGGTGGCGATCCTCGAAATACATGCGGTGCACGTCCTTGCGCCCCGCGCCATAGACGATGCGGCCGACGGCGGACCAGATGCTCGCCATCGTGCACATGCCGCAGGGCTGGAGGGTGGAATAGAGCGTGGCGCCACGCAGGTCGTCCCGTTCCAGGGCGGCGCAGGCGCGGCGGATCGCGACGATCTCCGCGTGGGCCGTGGGATCGTGGCGGAGGCCCACCTCGTTGTGTCCTTCGGCCACGATGTCCCCGTCCAGCACGAGCACGCAGCCGATGGGGGAGGCGCCGGCCACCTTGTCGCCCCTGCGGACCAGGTCCAGCGCGCGCGCCATGAAGCGATGGTCCGCTTCGGTTGCGGCTGTGGCGTCGTCGGCGCCCGGGCTTGCCTCGTCGGCCGGGGCGGCGTGCGTGTCGTCCATGCGGTCTCCCAAACGATGACGGCCGGGCGCAGGGCCCGGCCGTCAAGGAAGCGCATGATCCCGGCCGGGGTTCGACCCGGCCGGGAATAAAGCGTCAGGCGGACTTCGCCATGATCTCGTCGGCGATGTTGCGCGGCACCGGGTCGTAGTGATGGAACTGCATGGTGAAGCTGGCACGGCCCTTCGTCATGCCGCGGAGCTGGCTGATGTAGCCGAACATCTCCTTCAACGGGACGTGGGCGCGCACGATGACGGTGCTGCCGGAGCTGTCCTGGCTCTGGATCACGCCGCGGCGGCGGTTGAGGTCGCCGACGACGTCGCCGACGTGGTCCTGCGGCGTCGTGACCTCCACGTCCATGATGGGTTCGAGGATGATCGGCGCGGCCTTCTTCATGCCGTCGCGGAAGCAGGCCTTGGCCGCGATCTCGAACGCGAGCGCGGACGAGTCGACGTCGTGGTACTTGCCGTCGATCAGCGTGTACTTGAAGTCGACGGTCGGGAAGCCCGCCAGCACGCCGGTGTCGGCCTGGTTGCGGATGCCCTTTTCCACGGCGGGGATGTATTCCTTCGGGACGGTGCCGCCGACGACCTTGTTCTCGAACACGACGCCGCCGTTCCGCTCCATAGGCTCGAACACGATCTTCACTTCCGCGAACTGGCCGCTGCCGCCGGTCTGCTTCTTGTGGGTGTAGGTCTCGGTGTGGCTGCGGCTGATGGTCTCGCGGTAGGCGACCTGCGGGGCGCCGATGTTGGCGTCGACGCCGAACTCGCGCCGCAACCGGTCGATGATGATCTCGAGGTGAAGCTCGCCCATGCCGGACAGGATGGTCTGGCCGCTCTCCTGATCGGTCTTGAGGCGGAGGCTCGGGTCCTCGCCCGCCAGCTTCTGCAGGCCGAGCGTCATCTTCTCGACGCCGTCCTTGGTCTTCGGCTCGACCGAGATGTCGATGACGGGGACCGGGAAGGACATGCGCTCCAGGACGACCGGGTCCTCGGCGGCGGCGAGGGTATCGCCGGTGCCGGTGTCCTTCAGGCCCACGAAGGCGGCGATGTCGCCGGCGTGGACTTCCTTGATCTCGTCCCGCTTGTCCGCGTGCATCTGGAACATGCGGCCGATGCGCTCGCGATGGTCCTTGGTGGTGTTCATCACCGTGTCGCCCGACTTCAGCGACCCGGCATAGACCCGTACGAAGGTCAGCGTGCCGTACTTGTCGTTGATGATCTTGAAGGCGAGGCCGGCGAAGGGCTTCGTGATGTCGGCCGGGATGATGCGGCGCTCGACCGTCTCGTCCTCGCCTTCCTCGGCCGCGACCTTGATGCCGGGGACGTCGATCGGGCTGGGCAGGTAGTCGAGCACGGCGTCGAGCAGCGGCTGCACGCCCTTGTTCTTGAACGCCGTGCCGCACAGCACGGGGCGGAACACGCCGCTGATCGCGCCGGCCTTGATGCAACGCTTGAGGGTCGCGACGTCGACGTCGCCCTTCTCGAAGTATTCCTCCATCGCCTCGTTGTCGACGCTCAGCGCCGTGTCGAGCAGGAGCTGACGGGCCTCGTCGGCGCGCTCCTTCAGGTCCTCGGGGATGGGCTCGTCATGGAACTTGGCGCCCAGCTCGCCGCCTTCCCAGATGATCGCCTTCATCTCGACCAGGTCGA
>CAXTPG010000050.1:0-30107 GCA_964246015.1 uncultured Acetobacteraceae bacterium | reverse complement strand
GCCGCTACCTCGTCAACTCAGGATACGCTTCTACCTAAGCGCATCATGCTCTAGTGGTGAGACTCCGGCGGCTCGTTCCGTCAGATCCTCACCACTAGGCCCGCTTCACGTCATAGAACTGCACGAACCCCGTCCGCACCCCCTCCAGCCGCCGTGTCGCCGTCGCCTCGTAATACGCGCCCAACGGTAGATAGGGGACATCCTCGAAGAACTGCTTCTGGATCTCCGCACAGATCCGCTGCTGCGAAACCAGGTCCGGCGCGTCGAACCATGCCGCCCGCAGCGCCTCCAGCTTCGGCGCCCTGGCCCACCCGAACCATCCCTGGTCGCCATTCCCCCGCAGTCCCAACTGGCTCGCCGGATCGAAGTTGTTGGTGCCGTTCAGGTAGGTCACGAAGATGCTCCACCCCCCCTCCGCGATCGGCTTGCGGCTGCTCCGCCGCTGCACCAGCGTGCCCCAATCCGTGCTGACCAGATCGAGGTTCACGCCGCTCTTCTGGAACGCGTCCGCCATCACCAGCGCCATCGCGTGCGTCGCCGGGTAGTCGGTGGGGTCGAGCATCACGACTTTCTCCCCCTTGTACCCCGCCGCCTCCAGCGCCCGCCGCACGGCGCCGAAGTCGCGCTTGCCCACGATCGCCTCCGTGCCCGCGGACGTCGCCATCGGCGTCCCCGGGCTGAACACGCCCACATGGTCCTTCCACAGCGCCCGCTCGTCCCCGGCCACCGCCGTCATCACCTCGGTCTGATCGACCGCCATCAGCAGCGCGCGTCGGATGGCCGGATTGTCGAACGGCGCGACAAGCTGGTTGAACCGCAGGCACCCCAGACCGCCGCCGGGGTCCAGCACCGTCGTGCGGATCTCCGGCCGCTTCCGCAGCAGCCCCTGCAGGTCCGGCGTCGGATTCTGCCACCAATCGACCTCGCCGTTGCTGATGGCGCTCGCCGCCGTCCCGGCATCCGGGATCACCCGCCACTCCACCCGGTCGAACCACGCCCGCTTCGGCCCCGCCGTGAACGTCGCCGGACCGTCCGCCCGCGGCACATAGCCGTCGAACTTCGCATACGCCATCAACGATCCCGGCACGCGCTCCCCGGCCAGGAACCGGTACGGGCCGCTCCCGATCATCTCGGTCACCTGAGCGTTGGGGTCCGTCTTCGCCAGCCGCTCCGGCATGATGCACGGCATCGACGTGCCGGTCTTGCCCAGCGCGGCCGGCAGCAGCGGGAACGGCTTCTTCAGCCGGAACTGCACCGTGCGGTCGTCGATGGCGGACAACTCGTCCGTCGCCTCCATCAGCGCCCGCCCGAACGCGTCCCGGGCCGCAAAACGCCGGATGCTGGGCACGACATCCTGCGCCCGCACCGGCTCCCCGTCATGGAACTGCAGCCCCTCCCGCAGGGTCAGCCGCCACGTCTTGCCGTCATCCTCGATCGTGTGCCCGGCCACCATCTGCGGCTGAAACCTGTATTCCGCGTCCTGCCCATACAGCGTGTCGAACACCAGATACCCGTGATTCCGCGTGACGGTCGCCGTCGTCCAGATCGGGTCCAGCACCGCGGCATCCCCCTCCGGGATGAACCGCAGCACCCGGGCGGGTTGGGCCACGGCAGGCAACGCCAGCGCACCGGCCCCGGCGGCAAGGATCGAACGGCGGGTCACAGTCATGGCGGCCTCCAGCGTCGGGCCCGCCATGCTCGCGCCGCGCGCAAACCCGTGCAACCCTCCGCACATGAGTGACGCCCGAACCGCCCCCTCCGCCGCCCGCAACCGCGCCCCCCTGACCGAGACCCTCCGAACCCTCATCCCCGCGCCCGGCCTGGTCCTGGAAGTCGCCAGCGGCAGCGGCGAGCACGCGCTGTGGTTCGCCGAAGCCTTCCCCGCAACCACGTGGCAGCCCACCGACCCCGACCCGGAAGCCCGCGCCAGCATCGCCGCCTGGCGCGCGACCGCGACGCTGCCCAACCTGCTCCCGCCCCTGCAGCTGGACGCCGCCGCCCCGCACACTTGGCCCGTCGCCCGCGCCGACGCCGTGCTGTCCATCAACATGATCCACATCGCGCCCTGGTCCGCCGCCGAAGGCCTGGTCGAAGGCGCCGCCCGCATCCTGCCGCACGGCGCTCCACTGATCCTCTACGGCCCGTTCCGCGAACACGGCAGCCACACCGGCCCCGGCAACGAAACCTTCGACGCCGACCTCCGCGCCCGCAATCCCGAGTGGGGCATCCGCGATCTCGACGACATCACGTCCCTCGCCGCACGCCATGGCCTGCACCTCGCGCGCCGGATCGCCATGCCCGCGAACAACCTGACCCTGGTCCTTAAACCCGGACGTCCCCCGTAAACCGCGCTCAAGCCGCCGCGCGCCGAATTCCCCGGAAATGGCACGCCACCCAATGCCCGGCCCCGTCCTGCTCCAGCGCCGGCGCCTCCGCCCGGCACACCGGCGCCGCGATCGGGCACCGCGTATGGAAATGACACCCGCTCGGCGGACGGATCGGGTTCGGCACCTCCCCTTGCAGCACGATGCGGCTCCGCTTCGCCGCCGGGTCCGGGATCGGCACCGCCGACAGCAGGGCCTCGGTGTACGGATGCTGCGGGTCGTCGTACAGCGCCCGCGCCGGCGCCACCTCCACCACCCGCCCCAGATACATCACCGCCACCCGGTCGCTGATGTGCTCCACCACCGAAAGATCATGCGCGATGAACAGATACGTCAGCCCGAACTGTTCCCGCAGGTCCTCCAGCAGGTTGATCACCTGCGCCTGCACCGAAACATCCAGCGCCGAAACCGGCTCGTCGCACACGATCAGCTTCGGTTTCACCGCCAGCGCCCGCGCAATCCCGATCCGCTGCCGCTGCCCGCCGCTGAACTCGTGCGGAAACCGCCGCATGTGGTCCGCCTTCAACCCCACCGTCTCCAGCAGGTCGGCGACCCGCTCCTCCCGCTCCCGCCGCGACGCCGCAAGCCCATGGATCACCATCGCTTCGCCAACGATCCCGCCCACGGTATGCCGCGGGTTCAGCGACGCGAACGGGTCCTGGAAGATGATCTGCAGGTCCCGCCGCACCGTCCGCAGCGCCTCCCCCTCCAGCTCCGTCACGTCCTGCCCGCCGAACCAGATCTCCCCGGCGCTCGGCTCGATCAGCCGCATGATGCAGCGGCCCGTGGTGCTCTTGCCGCACCCGCTCTCCCCCACCAGCCCCAGCGTCTCCCCCGGCGCGATGTCGAAGCTCACGCCGTCCACGGCATGGACCCGGTCCACCTCCCGCCGCAGCAGCCCGCCCCGCACCGGAAAGTGCTTCGTCAATCCCCGGACCGAAAGCAGCGCGTCGCTCACAGGATGCACGCCATGCGGTGCCCGGCCGCAACCTCCCGCAACGGCGGCTCCGCCGCCCGGCACGCATCCATGGCAAACCGGCACCGCGCCGCGAACCGGCACCCCACCGGCGGGTCAAGCAGGCTCGGCACCGTGCCCGGAATCTGCTCCAGCCGCGCCCGGCTCGTCGCCGCCTTGTCGACGCGCGGAATGGAACGGATCAGCCCCTGCGTGTAGGGATGCCGGGGCGCGGCGAACAGCGCCCCCACCGGCGCCTCCTCGACCACCTTGCCCGCATACATCACCGCAACCCGCTGCGCGTTCTCCGCCACAACGCCCATGTCGTGCGTGATCAGCAGGATCGCCATGCCCAGCCGGTCCTTCATCTCGGCCAGCAGCTCCAGGATCTGCGCCTGGATCGTGACATCCAGCGCCGTCGTCGGCTCGTCCGCGATCAGCAGCGCCGGCCGGCACGCCAGCGCCATCGCGATCATCACCCGCTGCCGCATGCCCCCGCTGAACTGGTGCGGATAGTCGTTCACCCGCCGCGCCGCGTTCGGGATATGCACCAGCGCCAGCATCTCCGCCGCCGTCGCCATCGCGGCCTTCATCGACACGTCGCTGTGCGCCCGCACGCTTTCGGCGATCTGCCGCCCCACCGTGTAGATCGGGTTCAACGACGTCATCGGCTCCTGGAACACCATCCCGATCTCACGCGCGCGCACCCGGTCCATCTCCGCCGGGCCGAGCGGGATCAGATCCTGCCCCCGCCACAGCACCTGCCCGGCCTCGAACCGACCGGGCGGCATGTCGATCAGCTTCAGCACGCTCCGCGCGGTCACGGTCTTGCCGCATCCGCTCTCCCCCACCACCGCCAGCGTCTCGCCCCGGCTGACCGACAGGCTTACGCCGTCCACCGCCCGCACCATGCCCTCATCGGTGCGGAACCACGTCTTCAGGCCGCGGATCTCCAGCAGCGGCCCGTCGCCGATCGAATCCAGCATCACACCACCCGCCGCGGATCGAACGCGTCCCGCAGCCCGTCGCCGATGAAGTTGATCGACAACACCGCCAGGAAGATCGCCGCCCCCGGGAAGATCGCCCAATGCGGCGCGATATCCAGGTAATCCTTCGCGTCGAACAGCACCCGCCCCCACGTCGGGATGTCCGGCGGGAACCCCAGCCCCAGGAACGACAGCGTGCTCTCCGCGATGATCGCCGCCGCAACATCGATCGTGCCCGCCACGATCACGGGCCCCATCGCGTTCGGCAGGATGTGCCACGCCACCAGCCGCTTCTTCGACGCCCCCAGCGCCCGCGCCGCCTCGACGAACTCCTTCTCCCGCAGCGACAGGAACTGCGCCCGCACCAGCCGCGCCACCGGCATCCAGCGCAACCCGCCGATCACCAGCACGATCAGCACGAACACGCCGCCCTCCGGCCCGATCACCGATTTCAGCGTGTCCCGGAACAGATAGATCACCAGCAGCAGCAGCGGCAGTTGCGGCAGCGACAGGAACAGGTCCGTCAGCCACATCAGCGCCGCATCCACCGCCCCCGTCGCCATCCCCGCGACGGCGCCCACCAGCACGCCCACGCACACAGCGACCAGCATCGCCGCGACCCCGACCGCCAACGAGATCCGCCCCCCGTACAACAGCCGCGCCAGCAGATCCTGCCCCAGATCGTCGGTGCCCAGCGGATGCGCCCAGGACGGGCCCTGCAACTGCGCCGTGAAGTCGATCGCGTTGATCGGCACCGGCCAGATCAGCGGTCCCGCGCAGATCGCTGCCGCCATCACCGTCAGCAGCACGACGCTCATCACCGCAAGCTTGTGCTTGCGGAACCGGCGCCACGCCTCCATCCCCGGCGAGACGGGCCGGGCCGTGCGGGCAGGCGCGGCCCCCGGAAGGGCCATCACCGCCTCAGCGGAAAGCAATGCGGGGGTCGAGCCAGCCATACAGAAGGTCCGCGATAAGGTTGAACAAAACGACGAGGCCCGCGAACACGAACGTCACACCCATCACCACCGGCGTGTCGTTCGCCAGGATGGACGCGATCAGCAACGACCCGATCCCCGGTATCCGGAAAATCTGCTCCGTGATGATCGCCCCCCCGAACACCACCGGCATCTGCAACGCCACCAGCGTCACCACCGGGATCATCGCGTTCCGCACCACATGCCGCGTCACGACCCGGCGCGCCCCGATCCCCTTCGACCGCGCCGTCGTCACGTAATCCAGCTTCACGACATCCAGCACCGACGACCGCACGTACCGCACCAGCGACGCGCCCTGGAACAGCCCCAGCACCAGCACCGGCATGATCGACTGCTTGATGTTCTCCCACCACCACGCCCATCCCGTGGCGTTGATGTCGGCACGGAACACGAATGGCAGCCAGTCCAGCTTGATGCTGAACATCAGGATCAGCAGCAGCCCGGTGAAGAACGTCGGCAACGAGAAGCCCACGAACGCCAGCGTGTTCGCCACCTGGTCGAACAGCGAATACGGCCGGATCGCCGCCAGCACGCCAACCGGCACCGCGACGATGATCGCCAGAAGCTGCGACGCCCCGATGACCGCGATCGTCGTCGGCACCCGCTGCAGGATCAACGCATCGACGTTCATCCGGCTGACGAAGCTGAACCCCCAATCCCCCCGCAGCATCGCCGTGATCCACGACAGGTACCGCGACCAGACCGGGTCATCCAGCCCGAACTTGGCCCGCAGCGACGCCTGCACCTCGGGCGGCACGTTGGGGTTGGACGCCAGCTCCCCGAACGGGTCGCCAGGCGCCAGCGCCAGCACCGTATACAGGATCACGCTGATCCCCAGCAGGCTCGGGATCGCCAGCAGGATCCGCCGCAACAGATAGGTCGCGGACACGCCCGTGTCCCGTCAGGCCTCGCGCCACCAATCCGCGACGTTCCACACGTCGCTGTCGAACCCCGTCGCCGACGTCTTCAGCTTCAGGTTCACGCCCTTCACACCGGGCCGGTACACGATCGGGATGACCACGTTATGCTTCACCGCCAGGTCGTTGCACTGGATCAGCAGCTCGGCCCGCTTCACCGGGTCCACCTCGGTCTTGCTCCTGGCATAGATCGCGTCGTACTCGTCGTTCTTCCAGCGCGTGATGTTCCGCCCCTGCCACTTGTTGGCCTTGCTGCTGGCCTCCGTCGACAGGAAGATCTGCAGGAACACCCCCGGGTCGGGCCGCCCCGGGCTGGTGTTGTACATCTGCAGGTCCGTGTAGAACTTCGTATACGTGTCCGGATTGGCCACATCGGACGAGAAATACACCGAAGCCGTCACCTGCTTCAGCTCCAGCTCGATCCCCGCCTTTTGGCAGGACTGCTTGAACACCGCCTGCGTCTTCTGCCGCGGCTGGTTGATCGACGTCTGGAACACATATTTGAGCTGCTTGCCGTCCTTGGCGCGGATGCCGTCGGCGCCCTTCTTCCAGCCGGCCTTCTCCAGCAGGTCGTTCGCCTTGTCGATGTTGTACTCGGCACTCGTGTTCTTCGACCGGAACCGCGGCGGGTTGTTCACGAAGTTCGTCGTGGAAATCCCCGTCCGGCCATAGATGAACTTCTCGATCGACGCCCGGTCCAGCAGCATGTTCAGCGCCTGCCGCACGGCGGGGTCGGTCAGGCTCGGGTGCGTCGTCTTCACGCTCGCCCGCTCCCCGTCGACCTCGGTCCACGGATCGGTGAAGTTGCACTGGATGTGCTCGATCCCCGCGCCCTCGCTGAACAGCACCTCGCCCTTGCCGCCGCGCGCCAGGCGGATCAACACCTCGTCCTCCACCTGCAGGTTCCAGGCATAGTCGTACTCGCCCGTCTGCAGCACCGCCCGCGCGGCCGAAACCGCGTCCCCGCCGCCCTTCATCTCGAAACTGTCGAAATACGGCCGGTTCGGCTTGTGGTAGTTCATGTTGATGTCGCCCGCGACCATGTCGCCCGGCCGGAACGCCTTGAACTTGTACGGCCCGGTCCCGACCGGCGCCAGGTTCGCCGGCGCATCCCGCGACTTCCCGCCCGAATACTCCGCAAACAGGTGCTTCGGGATGATCATCCCCGCATTGCCCACGAACGCATCCGCCCAGAACGGCGTCGGCTCCGGGAACAGCACCTTCACCGTGAAATCGTCGACCTTCTCGACCTTCACGGTGTTGTAGCTGCCCGTCGTCACCGTCGCACTCGCCGGGTCGTGCGAATACTCCCAGTTGAACACGACGTCGTCGGCCGTGAACGGCTTGCCGTCGTGCCACTGCACGCCCTGCTTCAGCTTCCACGTGACCGACATGCCGTCCCGCGCGATCCCGCCATTGTCCAGGCTCGGGATCTCCGCCGCCAGCGCCGGATACAGCTCGCCCGCCTCGTCCCAGCCCGCCAACGGCTCATAGAACATCCGCGACCCGTCCTGGTCCTTCGTCCCCACCGCGAAATGCGGATTGAGCAAGGTCGGCCCCTGCCACCACAGCAGCTTCAGCATCCCGCCGCCGCCCCGCTTCGTCGGCTTGTACGGCGCCTCCGTCTGCGCCATCGCGACGCCCCCCACCGCCAGGATCTGCGTCGCGAACGGCGCCGCAAGCCCCGCCGCCGCAAGCCGCCGGACAAAGCCCCGCCGGGACAGCCGCCCCCGCTTCACCCGGTCGATCATCCCTTGAAGGTCGTCAATAGCCATACGGCAGTCCCCTCGCCAGAAGCGCTGTCAAGACACGACGCAAACAGGTCCGTGCGTTTTCGTCAATGCTCATCTGCGTCCGGAACAAAGGTGACGACCCGCTTGACAGCCGCACGCGCCTCCCCCGATTGTAGGCACACGAACGATCGGAGCCCCGCCCGCATGGCCAGCTACCTGCGCCCCACCCGGCTCCAGGACGCGCTCGCCATCCTCGCGCAAGCCCCCCGCGCCATCCTCGCCGGCGGCACCGACCACTTCCCTGCCCGTGCCACCCACACCCCCGACGAAGACATCGTCGACATCACCGCGATCCCGGGCCTACGCGCCATCGTCCACGAGGAAGGCCGCTTCCGCATCCCCGCGCTGGCCACCTGGACCGACCTCGTCGACACCCCCCTGCCCCCACTGTTCGACGGCCTCAAGCAGGCCGCAAACCAGATCGGCGGCCGTCAGATCCAGAACGCCGGAACCCTCGTCGGCAACGTCTGCAACGCAAGCCCGGCCGCCGACGGCATCCCGGCCCTCATGGCGCTCGACGCCGTCGTCGAACTCCGCTCCACCGCCGGAATGCGCGTCCTGCGCGTCGAGGATTTCGTCCTCGCCCCCCGCCGCACCGCCCGCCGCCCCGCCGAACTCGTCACCGCGCTGCTGATCCACGACACCCCCCGCCAGAGCGCCTTCCTCAAGCTCGGCGCCCGCCGCTACCTCGTGATCTCGATCGCCATGGTCGCCATCACCCTCATGCTCGACGAGGCCGGCCATATCGACGACGCCGCCATCGCCGTCGGCGCCTGCGGCCCGACCGCCATCCGCCTCCCCGCGCTCGAAGCAGCGCTCGCCGGCCAGCACCCGGCCACCGCCCACATCGACCCGGCGCACCTCGGCCCCCTCATTCCCATCGACGACATCCGCGCCCCCGCCGCCTATCGCCGCACAGCCGTCGCCGAACTCCTCCGCCGGGGCCTCGCCACCCTCGCCCCGCTCCAGGCCGCCGCGTGACCCTCGCCTTCATCCTCAACGACCGCCCCACCACGGCCGAAGCCCCCCCCGCCGCCCGACTGTCCGACATCCTGCGCGACACGCTCGGCCTCACCGGCACGAAGATCGGCTGCAACGCCGGCGACTGCGGCGCCTGCACCGTCCTGCTCGACGGCCACCAGGTCTGCGCCTGCCTCGTCAGCGGCGCCCAGGCCGAAGGCCGCCACGTCACCACAGTCGAAGGCCTCTCCAAACACGGCCACCTGACCGCCCTGCAGCGCGCCTTCCACCGCCACGGCGCCGCCCAGTGCGGCATCTGCACCCCCGGCATGCTCATGGCCGCGACCGACCTGCTGGCCCGCATCCCCGCGCCCACCGAACCCCAGATCCAGGACGCCCTCGGCGGCGTCCTCTGCCGCTGCACCGGCTACCGCAAGATCGTCGAGGCCATCCTCGACGTCCGCGGCAACGCCGACCCCGAACCCCCCGCCCCCGGTCAGGCCGTCGGCGCCCGCATGCCGAAGGTCGACGGCGCCCCGAAACTCACCGGCGCAGAACGCTTCGGCGCCGACGCCCTCCCCGACGAACCCGTCCTCACCCTCCGCGCCATCCGCAGCCCCCACCCCCACGCCGCCTTCACCCTGGGCGACATGGCCCCCCTCCTCGCCGCCCACCCCGGCCTTCTCCGCATCCTCACCGCCGCCGACATCCCCGGTCGCAACATCTACGGCATCTACCCCACCGGAAAGGACCAGCCCGTCCTCGCCGAACACGTCGTCCGCCACCGCGGCGAACCCGTCTGCGCCCTGCTCGGCGACGCAGCGACGGTCGCCGCCATCCCCGACTCCGCCATCCCCATCACCTGGTCCCCCCTCCCCCCCGTCACCTTCCCGCCGCCGCCGCCCCCGCCAGCACCCGCACGAACCCGTCCGTGATCCCCAGCCCCAACGACAGCAGCGCCGCCGCATACCCCCCCAAGGCCAGGAACAGCGCCTGCCCGAACGACACCAGCCCGGCGCGCATCAGCGCCAGCAGCCCCAGCACCGCAATCCCCCGCGCCAGCGCGAACAGCGCCAACGACAGCAACCACGCCGGCATCGCGACGGCCCCCGCCACCGCCGCCGCCAGCAACCCGGCCCAGATCATATCCGCCGGGCCGCAAGGGGCGCGAACAACCCGTCCGGCCGCACCAGCAGCACCAGGGTCATCACCGCATAGATCGCGAACAGCTCCAGCGACGGCGCCAGATGCACCACCGCCGCCCGCACCAGCCCCACCGCCAACGCCCCCGCCAGCGCCCCCGGAATGCTCCCCAACCCCCCGATGACGACGACGGCGAACGCCAGCACGATCACGTTCACCCCGATCCCCGGCGCCACCGAGATCATCGGCGCGCTGTATGCCCCCCCCAGCGCGCCCAACGAGCATCCGATCACGAACACCACCGGAAACACCCGCCGCGTGTTCACGCCGAACGCCCGCGCCGCCTCGGGATCATGGATCACGATCGCCAGCAACCGCCCCGCCCGCGTCCGCTTCAACCCCCACCACGTCGCCAGGCACAGCACCGCCGCGACCAGAACGAAGCTCAGATCGTAGGCGTTGAACGCCGTCCCGCCGACCTCGACGGTCCCCAGCAGCCCATAGATCTGCCAGGCCGGCTGCGCATCCGCACCCCAAACCAGCAGCACCGCGTCCTCCAGGATCAGGAACAGCGCGAAGGTGGCCAGCACGATCGCCACCTCGTCCCGCCCCTGCAACAGCCGCAGCAGCCCGACCTCGATCACCAGCCCGAGCACCACCCCCACGCTCACCGCCGCCAGGGGGATCGCGAGGAACATCTGCCACTCCGGCCCGCCCCGCGCCGCGATCCAGCCCAGCAGCGTCGCGCAGACATACGCCCCCAGCGCATAGAACGCCCCGTGCGCGACGTTCAGCACCCGCATCACGCCGAACACCAGCGTCATCCCCAGCGCCACGGTGAACAACCAGGCCGCATAGACCAGGCCGTCGACCGCGATCACCAGGGCAAGCTGCACGGCGCTACTCGCACACGGCGCCGGGCATGCCCGCCGTCAGCCACTCGACGCTCTTGCGGCCGTCCGGCACGTTCACGCAGTCGGCGGGGTAATAGACGACGTCCGTCACCGTCGACGTGTTCGTCGCCCGGTCGAACTTGTACAGCCCGGCCGCCGCCTCCGTCACCGCCTGGTGCCCATCCGCGCGCTTCATCGCGATCGTCGCCCCGAACGCCTCGAACGTGATCCCCTTCAGCGCCGCCGCCACCGCGTCGGCATCCGGGATTTCGCCGCCCTTGCTCGCCTTGTCATGCGCGATCTTCAACGCCAGCATCGCCTGCGCCGCGTGGTACGCCGTGTAGGTCGGCGGCGACTTGTACCGCTCCACATACGCGTCCCGGAACCACGTCCCCAGCGCCGTCGGCCGTGCGAACGGCCCGTACGGCCCCCGCGCCATCACGACCACCCCATCCGGCAGCCGCGCCCCCAGCCGGTGCATCACCGCCTCCCCGGTCGAGAAGATGAACCGCGTCCCGTCCTGGATGCGCCGCGGCGTCATCTGCGCCACCAGCGCCTCCACCTCGGTCGCAAAGAAACTCGTGAACACCGCCTGCGGCTTCGCCCCCAGCAGCGCCGAGATCTCCGTCGAATACTGCAACGACAGGAAGTTGGGCGACAGCGCGATCGAAGGCTCCAGCGCCGGCCGCAACGCCGCCATCGCCAGCCGGAAATCGCGCCACGAATCCGTCCCGAACGCGTAGTTGGCGTTCAACCCCCCGAACGACTTCAAATCCGGGATCGTCCGCAGCAGATACCGCGCCGCCGTCACCCCATCCGCGGTCGCATTCGCGCTGGTGCGGAAGATGTACTTCGGCGAAGCCTCCTCGAAGATTCGCGGCGTCCCGCAGCTCGAAAGAATGGTCAGCGTCTTCAGCTCCTCCGCCACCGGCACGAAGGCCAGGCACGTGCCGGAGTTCAACGACCCCAGCAGCGCATGCACCCGGCTCCGCTCGATCAGCGCCCGGACCTCGTTGGCCACCGCCGCCGGCGTCCCGCTCTCATCCGTGGGCAGTAGTTCCGCCTCCCGCCCCCCGAACCCCTTCGCGGCATACGGCGCCGGCAACCCGCCCCGGTTCGCCGCCTCCATCACCAGCTCGGCCCCGTTCCGCGCCGGTATCCCCACCGGCCCCGCCTGCGGCCCCGTCAACGCCGCGATGAACCCGACCCGGACCTTCTCCTGCGCAACGACCGGTCCCGCCAGCACCATGCCCAGACAAGCCGCAACGACGAACCGCCTCCCCCTCCCATTGGAAGAGGGCCGGGGCGAGGGTGCATGCCCTACAGAACGACCATTGACCCGTAGCCGAACAAGCCCGCGCGAAAACACCATGTCATCCCCCCAAAACAGCCGCGTTATCCCGCGGTCTGAAACTCAAGCCCGAGCCGCATCCACCACCGGATTCTCCAGCGTCCCGATCCCCTCGATCACGATCCGGCACACGTCGCCCGGCCGCATCCACAACGGCGGCTTGCGCGCATGCCCCACGCCCGAGGGCGTCCCCATCGCGATCACGTCACCGGGCTCCAACGTCATCACCTCCGACACCAGCGCGATCGTCGGCGCCACCTTGAAGATCATGTCGTCCGTGTTCGCGTCCTGCAGCACCTGGCCGTTCAGGATCGCCTGGATGCGCAAGCCCGCCGCGCCCGCCGGAACCTCGTCCGGGCTGACCAGCACCGGCCCGAACGGCCCCGTCCCGTCGAAGTTCTTGCCCATCGTCCACTGCGAGCTGCGCCGTTGATACGCCCGAACCGAAACGTCGTTGAAGATCGAATAGGCGCCCACATGGCCCAGCGCCCGCTCCTCCGGAATGTCCTTCCCGCCGCGCCCGATCACGACGGCCAGCTCCGCCTCGTAATCCAGCGTCTCCGACACCAGGGGCCGCACGATCGGCGCCCCCGCCGCCACCAGCGACGCCGGAGTCCGCAGGAAGATCGCGGGATAGTCGGGCGGCGCGTGCCCCCCCTCCTTCGCGTGCTCCGCGTAGTTCAGCCCCAGGCAGATGATCTTCCCCGGCCGCGGGATCGGCGGCAGCAACCGCACCTCCCGCTCGATCGCACCGGGCCCGGCCGACAACGCCGCCTCATGCACAAGCCGCATCATCATCGGCCCCCGGCCCAAAAGCCCGGCCAGGTCCACCGGAAGCTCCGCAATCCCCAGCCCCGCGGCATCGACCGGGCCATCGTCCAGCATCGGCCCATACCGGACCGCGCCGCGCGCAAAGAACGTCGCAAACCGCATCGTGTTTGGTCTCCCTTGGCGCGAGTGAACACGCACCCGCCATCGCCGTCAAGAAATCGTCGATGATTTCTGCCGAACGCTCATTTTTATCGATTTATCGAACAACGCCTGCCCGCCATCCTCGATCACCGCCAGCGTCGCCGAGTAATGCTCGCCCAGCAGCCGCACCGCCTCGTCCGTCCGCCCCTCCAGCACCGCATCCATGATCCCCCGGTGCTCGTCCCGCTCGTTTCGCCGGGTGAAGGCGTGCCGTGCCGCAAGCTGGCGGTACCGGTCCGCCTGCTCCCGCAGCTCCCGGCAGAACCGCAGCAACCAGCCCGAGGGGCAGTTCGCGATCAGCGCCTCATGGAACGCGCCGTGCAGCCGCTCCCACTCCGGGTTGGCGACATACCGGTCGGCGGCGGTCGACCGTGCCACCCGGGACAGCCGATGGAAGGCCAGCACCACGCCCTCTTCCCATGCGTCCGTCCGGTGCGCGACGCTCTCCCGCAGCGCGATCCCTTCCAGCATCACCCGCGTCCGCACCAGCTCCCGGCACTGCGCCAGGTCCACCCCGGCCACGCTGAACCCCCGCTGCTCCCGCCGGTCCACCAGCCCTTCCGACGACAGCCGGCTCAGCGCCTCCCGCACCGGGCTGCCTCCGGCCTGGAACCGCCGGGCCAGCGCATCGACCGCGAGCTTCGCCCCAGGCTCCATCATCCCGCCCAGGATCTCCTGCCGCAGGCTGTCGTAGATCGCGGTCGTCAACGTCGGCGCCGTCTCGCCCATGCCGAATCCCCGAATGCCGATCCTTGATACCGGGAACCGGCTTCTAACGGCAACGCATTCCAAGAGACAGAAATATCGATAATCCTGTTGACACGGCCATAAGCTCGATATGACACTCCGTCCGCCAGCTGTATCGGCAAAGACGGCAGTGACCGTCGTAGAATGGGGAAACGCCACCATGCGGACACGTCTGCTCGCCGCCGTTTGCGCTGCCTGCCTGGCTTCCCTTCCGGCCGGGGCCGAGGACCTGCGGACCGAGCGCACCGTGGCGCTCGGCCTGGCCAACGAGATCGTCGCGGCCGCCGTCCAGGCCTGCGCCGCCTCCGGCTACCATGTCACCGGCGTCGTCGTGGACCGCTTCGGCTTCGTCAAGGCCATGCAGCGCGCCGACAACGCCAACCCCTTCACCCTCGAACTCGCGCGCAAGAAGGCCTTCACCTCGGCCATGCTCCGCTATGAGACGGCCAAGCTCGCCGAAAACATCCGCAACGGCGTCACACCCCCGTCCATCACCCAGACCGACGGCTTCACCGGTCTCATCGGCGGCTTTCCCCTGCGCGTCGGCAACGAGGTCGTCGGCGGCATCGGCGTCAGCGGCGCCCCGGGCGGAGAGCTCGACTCCGTCTGCGCCGAGGCCGGCATGAAGCTCATGAACGGCCGGGTTTAGCACGATGGCGATCCTCCGACGCCGCACCCTCCTCGCCGCGGGCGCCACCTTCGCCATCCTCCCCGGCCGCGCCCGCGCCGCCACCTGGACCGCCCGCCAGTTCCACAACCAGCCCGAGGACAGCCACCAGCACCGCTTCCTCCAGGACCTCTGGGCCGCCGTCGAGCAGCAGACCCAGGGTCGGCTCGTCGTCACCACCCATGCCCGCAACGCCGACATCCCGGGCTCCGACCCCGGCGCCCTCGCGATGCTCCGCTCCGGCGAGCTCGAGTTCTTCTCTCTCATGGGCGGAATCCTCGGCATCGCCGTCCCCGCCGCCGAAATCCAGGGCATGCCATTCGCCTTCACCAGCCCCGCCCAGGCCTATGCGGCCGCCGACGGCCCTCTGGGCGCCTATATCGGCGCCGAGTGCGAGGCACAGGGCATCCACCGCTTCCAGCGCGGCCTGCTGCAGAACGGCTTCCGGCACATCACCATGATCGATCGCCCCATCCGCACCGTCGCCGACCTGGCGGGACAACGCATCCGCGTCCCCGACGGCCAGATGTTCCGCGACCTCTTCACCGCGCTGGACGCCGTCCCCGTCACCGTCAACATCCGCGAGCTCTACGGCAGCCTCCGCGACCACCGCGTCGACGGCCAGGAGAACCCCCTGGTCGTCACCGAGGTGAACAAACTGTTCGAGGTGACGAAGTACCTCTCCATGACCGGCCATATGTGGTCGGGCTTCAACGAACTCGCCAACCTCGCCTTCTGGCGCCGCCTGCCGCCCGATGTGCAGGACGTCGTCACCCGCAACGTGGAACTGCAGGTCGCCCGCCAGCGCGCCTACACCGACCAGGTCAACCAGGAACTGGAAACCAGCCTCGTGAAGCGCGGCATGGTCCTCAACGTCGCCGACGCCGCCAGCTTCCGGAGCAAGCTCGGCAGCGGCTTCTACACGCACTGGAAGCAGGTCGTCGGCGCCCGCGCATGGGCCTTGCTCGAGGACCAGGTGGGGCGGCTCGGATGACCGCCGTGCGCATCGCCCGCCGGGCTCTGCTGCTGGCCCCCGCGGCTGTTATTCTGGCCCGCACCGCCCGCGCGGCCGAGGAATGGCGGCAGGCGGCCCCCATCCCGCAGGGCGCCAACGAGGTGATCGGCGCGGCGCTCGCCGGCCGCTTCTACGTCTACGGCGGCCAAGGCCCCAAGAGCGAGGCATTGGGCCACTTCGCAAGCTTCGACCCGGCCACCGGCGCCTGGACCACGCTCCCGCCCAATCCTGTCCCGGTGCATCATGGCGCGATGGTCGGCCTCGGCGACCGGCTGTTCCTGTTCGGCGGATTCCGCCTGCCCGACACCGGCAAGGTCGGCTGGTATCCCGAACGCCGGGTCTGGGCCTTCCACGTCCCGACCGCCGCCTGGGCCGAGCTGCCGCCGATGCCGACCGCCCGCGGGGCGCTGGCCGCGGCCGAGGCGGGCGGGAAGCTCTACGTCTCCGGCGGCGCCGCTATCCCCCCCGGCATGGACCTTCCGGACGGTCTCGTCGGCGGCGGCCCCAGCGGGATGCTCGCCACGCTCGAGGTGTTCGACCCCGTGTCCATGACCTGGTCCGCGGCGCCACCCATGCCCACGCCCCGCAACCACCATGCGCTGGCCCACGCCGGTGGCGCATTATTCGCGATCGGCGGCCGGATCGGCTCCTGCTACTCGAACGGCTTCTCGTCCAACGTCTGGATCAACGAGGCGTTCGACGTGGCGACCCGCACCTGGTCCGTCCGTGCGCCCATGCCCACCGCCCGCAGCGGCGTCGGCGTGGCGGTCATGGCGGGCCACGTGCACATCCTCGGCGGGGAAGGCTGGGTGGAAGACTTCGGCGGCGTGTTCCGCACCCACGAATCCTACGACCCGGCTGCGGACCGCTGGACGAAGCGCGTCCGCATGCCCACCCCCCGCCACGGCTTCGCCGCCGGCGCGCTCGATGGCCGAATCTATGCCGTCTCCGGCGTGAACAACGCCGGCGGTGCAGGCACGCTCTCCATCGTCGACGTCACCGAGGTCTGGCAGCCCTGATAGCCGCGGCGACCCTCCCCGACCGTCATCCATCACGATCAGGGCTTGGCGACTCCCCCCGACCCGCGCAATGTCCGGTCAACGACAAAACGCACGAACCGGGAGAACGCGATGTTCACCAGACGCCACGCCCTCGGCCTCCTCGCCGGAGCCGCCACCACGGTCACGCTCGCCCCCCAGGCCCGCGCCCAAGGCGCCGCCCAGGCCCCCGCCGGCTACCCGCCCGCCTATGCCGAGACCATCGCCAAGGCCCGCCAGGAAGCCAAGCTCGCCATCTACACCAGCACCGACCAGTCCCAGGGCGCCAAGCTCATCGACGCCTTCAAGGCCGCCCACCCCGGCATCGCCGTCGAGTGGAACGACATGGGCACCACCAGCGTGTTCAACCGCATCATCAGCGAGGCCGCGGCCAAGCAGGTCGGCGGCGACATCTCATGGTCCAGCGCGCTCGACCTCCAGCTCAGCCTCGTCGACCGTGGCCTCGCCACCACCTACCGCTCGCCCGAGGCCGGCAAGCTCCCGGACTGGGCGATCTACAAGGACGCGGGCTACGGCAGCACGCTGGAACCCGCCGCCGTCCTCTATAACAAGCGCCTTCTCCCGCCCGACCTGGTGCCCAAATCCCACGCCGACCTGCTCCGCATCCTCAGGGACAACAAGGCGAAGCTCGACGGCAAGGTCGCGACCTACGACCCCGAGAAGTCCGGCACCGGCTACATGTTCGCCTCCGACGGCGTCGCCAACGTCCCCCAGTTCTGGGACCTCGCGACCGCATTCGGCGCCGCGCACGGCAAGGTCTATGGCGGCTCCGGCACGATGCGCGAGAAGGTCACGTCCGGCGAGCACGTCATGGCGTTCGACATCATCGGCTCCTACGCCGCCGACTGGGCGAAGGCCGACGCCAACCTGGGCGTGTCCTACCTCCAGGACCACGTTCCCGCGTTCACTCGCGTCATCCTCATTCCCAAAGGCGCACCCCATCCCGCGGCGGCGACCGTGTTCCTGGATTTCGTCCTTTCGCCCGCCGGGCAGAAGGCGATGGGCGAAAGCGGCCTCGGGTCCATCCGCACCGACGTCCCGGGCACCGAAAACCCCGAAACCCTCGGCAAGATCGTCGGCGGCAAGCTTTCGCCCATCAAGCTCGACGCCAAGCTGATCGAGGGCCTCGACGCCAAGAAGCGCGCCGAGTTCTTCCGCACCTGGCGCAAGGCGATGAACGGCTAGCACCCGCCCATGGCAATCTCCCGCCCCGGCACGGGCGACGCCGCACCCTTCCGGGCCGGCGTCATCGCCCTGCTGACCCTCGCCGTGATGACTCCGGTCGGCCTCATCGCCTACCAGTCCGTGCTCGACAACCCGTTCTTCGACGCCACCGCGAAGTTCAGCATCGACGCCTTCGACTACGTCGTCGACGACCCCGACTTCTGGAAGGCGCTCTGGACCACCACCGTCTTCTCCGTCGGCATGGGCCTCGTCGCCACCCCGCTGGGCGCCGCCCTCGCCTTCCTCTTCACCCGCACCGACCTCCCGGGCCGCCGCTGGATGGAGCCCTTCGTGCTGGTGCCGATGTTCATCAGCTCCATCGTCCTCGCCTTCGGCTACACCGTCGCCGTCGGCCCGACCGGGTTCCTGTCGCTATGGGTGAAAGGCATCATCGGCTTCGTGCCATGGAGCATCTACGGCATGGGCGGCCTGATCGTCATCGGCGGCCTCAGCCACGTCCCCTACGTCTACCTCTATCTCTCATCGGCCATGCGGAACCTGCCCAGCGACCTGGAAGAGGCCGCCCGCACCGCCGGCGCCCCCGTCTGGCGCGTCGCCATCGACGTGACCCTCCCCCTCGTCCTCCCCGCCCTCGTCTTCAGCATGGCGCTTAACCTGCTGCTGGGCTTCGAAAGCTTCGGCCTCCCCCTCGTCCTCGGCGACCCGTCCGGCCTCGTCGTCCTCACCACCTACATCTACAAGCTGACAACGTTGCTCGGTACGCCGTCCTACCACCTCATGGCCGCCGTCTGCGTCGTGCTGCTGGCCATCACCTTCCCGCTGGTCTGGCTGCAGCGCCGGCTTCTGTCCCGCGCCCGCCGCTTCGCAGCCCTGGGCGGCAAGGGCGCCCGCGCCACGCCGCTGCCGCTCGGCCGCACCGGACGCGCCGTGGCACTCGCCTGCATCGCCCTCTGGCTGTTCGTCTCCGTCGCACTGCCCATCGGCGGCATCGCGCTCCGCGCCTTCGTCAAGACCTGGGGCGAGGGCGTCGACCTATGGTCCCAGCTCACCCTCGCCAACTTCCGCCAGCTCTCGGAAATCCCCGCCCTCTATCATGGCATCATCAACACGATCCTCATCGCCACCATCGGCGGCGCCATCGCCGTCCTCGCCTACCTGCTCATCGCGCTCGCCAACCACCGCTGGCGCAGCCGCTTCGGCGGCGGACTGCTCGACTACATGGTCCTCCTGCCCCGCGCCCTCCCCGGTCTCGTCATCGGCCTCGCCTTCTTCTGGGTCTTCCTCTTCGTCCCCTTCCTCACCTGGATCAGGCCGACCCTCCTCAGCCTGCTCATCGCCTACATCGTCGTCGGACTCTCCTACGGCCTCCGCCTCATCCAGGCGACGCTGCTGCAGGTCGCGCCCGAGCTCGAGGAGGGCGCCCGCACCACCGGCGCCACCATCGGCGAGACCTGGCGCCACATCGTCATCCCCATCATCCGCCCCGGCCTCGTCGGCGCCTGGGTCCTCATCATGGTCATCTTCCTCCGCGAATACGCGACGGGCGTGTACCTGATGAGCGCGGGCACCGAGGTCATCGGCTCCCTCATCGTCTCCCTGCTCGCGTCCGGCGCCATCGAACTCATCGGCGCCCTCGCCCTCATCTCCGTCGTCCTCACCGCCGTCGGCCTCGCCGCCGCCCTTCGTCTCGGAGCCCGCGTGAATGACTGACCTTCTCGTCCGCGACGTCCACCAGACCCTGGGCACCGTCCACATCCTGAAAGGCGCGTCCTTCACCGCCGAACGCGGCCAGATCACCGCCCTCCTCGGCGCCAGCGGCAGCGGCAAGACCACCCTGCTCCGCGCCATCGCCGGGCTCGAAATGCCCGAGCAGGGCCATATCGAGATCGCCGGCAAGACCGTGCTCGACCACGCCACCAGCATCGCCCTCCCGCCCGAGCAGCGCGGCATCGGACTCGTCTTCCAGTCCTACGCGCTCTGGCCCCACAAGACCGTCAACGACAACGTCGCCTACGGCCTGCAACTCCGCAAAGTCCCCGCCGCCGAGCAGAAGACCCGCGTCGCCGAAACGCTCGAGAAGCTCGGCCTCGGCCACCTCGGCGCCCGCTATCCCTTCCAGCTCTCCGGCGGCCAGCAGCAGCGCGTCGCCATCTGCCGCGCCCTCGTCTACCGCCCCAAGGTCCTGCTGATGGACGAACCCCTCTCCAACCTCGACGCCAAGCTCCGCGAGGAAGCCCGCTACTGGATCCGCAAGCTGATCCTCGAACTCGAGATCTGCTGCGTCATCGTCACGCACGACCAGGGCGAGGCCCTCGCCATGTCCGACAGCGTCATCCTCCTGCAGAACGGCGCCATCGTGCAGGAAGGCTCCCCACAATCCATCTACGGCAGCCCGGCGACCCTCTACGCCGCCGAGTTCCTGGGCGCCAACAACGTCCTGAAAGGCCAGGTCACCACCGGTCCCCACGGCCCCGAGATCGGCGGCGAAGGCTGGCAGCTTCGCGGCACCCTGCAAGGTAGCCAGCCCCCAGCCGGCCCCGCGACGGCCATCGTCCGCGTCGAACGCATCGCCGTCGCCCACGAACCCGGTCCCGACCGCATCCCCATGCACGTCGAGGCCAACGTCTTCCTCGGCGATCGCTGGGAATACCGCCTCACCCGCGGCACCCTCCGCGTCGTCGCCCACGGTCCTGCCCCCCTCGAACAATCCGAAACCTGGTGCGAGTTCCCCCCCGACCACGTCTGGATCTTCCCGCAAGCCGCCTGAACCGGAGCACGAGCATGCGCACGGAACGAACCCTCGCCGAACTCTACGCGGAAGACCCGGTCCGCGCCGAAGCCCGCATCTTCGGCCGCCGCGGCGCGATGCTCGCCGCGCTCGGCGCTTCCATGGGCGCCGCCGTCCCGTTCGGCCCCAATTTGCCCCGGGGAATGCTCCCCGTAGCCTTCGCCCAAGGAACCGGCGCCAAACCCTTCGCCTTCCCCGGCAAGGACCCCGGCCTCTCCCTGCTCGGCGACCGCCCCCTCGTCGCCGAAACCCCGGAAGCCCTGCTCGACGACGCGACCACCCCCATCGGCCGCTTCTTCATCCGCAACAACGGCCAGGTCCCGGAACCCGCCACCAACCCCGACGCATGGACCCTCACCATCGACGGCGAGGTCGAGCGGCCCCTCAAGCTCACCCTGGCCGAGCTGAAGGCCCGCGCCAACGTCCGCACCTACCGCATGGTCATGGAATGCGGCGGCAACGGCCGGTCCTTCTACCAGCCCCAGGCCCGCGGCAACCAATGGACCAACGGCGGCATCGGCTGCGCCGAATGGACCGGCGTGCCCCTCATGGACCTGCTGCAGGCCGCCGGCCTGAAGCCCACCGCCGCCCATACCGCCCTGTTCGGCGCCGACCCCCACCTCTCCGGCGACAGCGACAAGCAGTCCCTCTCCCGCGGGTTCCCCATCGCCAAGGGCATGGAGCCCCACACGATCGTCGTATGGGACATGAACGGCGCCCCGCTCCAGAACATCCACGGCGGCCCCCTCCGGCTCATGACGCCGGGCTGGCCCGGCTCCGTCTCCCCCAAATGGCTCACCCGCATCTGGATCCGTGACCGCGAGCACGACGGCCAGGGCATGGGCGGCACCAGCTACCGCATTCCCACCGTGCCGATCGTCCCGGGCTCCAACGTCGATGGCAAAACCAACTTCGCCAACCTCGAATCCATGCCCACCCGCTCCATCATCACCAGCCCCGCCAACGGCAACCGCCTCCCCAGGGGCGCCCGCGAGGTCGCCCTCCGCGGCGCCGCCTGGGCCGGCGACCACGAGGTCCGCGCCGTCGACGTCTCCGCCGATTTCGGCCAGACCTGGACCACCATGCCCATGCAGGACGCCCGCAACCGCTACGACTGGCGCCGCTGGGCCGGGACCGTGAAGCTCCCCACCGACGGGTATTACGAGCTGTGGGCCCGCGCCACCGACAGCCGCGGCGTCATGCAGCCCCACGTCGCCGCCAACTGGAACCCGCAGGGCTACGGCGCCAACCCCTTCCACCGCATCGCGATCCTGGTCGGATGAGACGCCTCCTCCTCGCCGCCCTGTTGCTCGCCACCCCCGCCGCCGCCCAGACCGAGGAAACCCCCGACGTCTTCCCGCAGGGCGCCCATCGCGACGAGACCTTCTACTTCTGCGTCGCCTGCCACGGCGCGACCCTCGTCACCCGACAGGGCATGTCCCGCGAACGGTGGGACGACACCCTCACGTGGATGTCCGAAAAGCACGCCATGCCCGTCCTGGAAGGCGAAGACCGCAAACAGATCCTCGACTACCTCGCCACCGCCTTCCCCCCCAAGACCACCACCGGAACCTGGAAATCCCCCTTCGCCCCATCCCCGTAGGGTGGGGTGCGCTTCACCCCACCATCGCGCCCCAACCCCAAGCGTCGAATCAAACCCTACCCCCGCTCCACCTCCGCACACAGCGCCGCCGCAAACGCCCGCGTCCCCAAAGCACCACCCAGATCCGCCGTCCGCCGGGCCGGGTCCGCCACCAGCACACCCACCGCCCGCTCAATCGAAGCCCCAGCCTCCACAAAGCTGTTCAGCCCCCGCCCCCGCCCGATCCAATCCAGCAGCATCCCCGCCGAGAGCAGCAACGAAACCGGGTTGGCCCGGTCCAGCCCCGCGATATCCGGCGCGGATCCATGCTGCGCCTGCGCCATGCAATGCGTGGCGCTCGCGTTCACCGCTCCCCCCAGCCCCAACGACCCCGACAGCTCGCTCGCCTCGTCCGAAAGGATGTCCCCGAACATGTTGGTCGTGACGACCACGTCGAACCGCTGCGCGTCCCGCACCAGCAGCGCCGCCATGCTGTCGATCAACTGCTCCTCCAGCACCACCTCCGGGAACTCCGCCGCCACGCGCCGCACCTCCCGCAGGAACAGCGCCTCGCTCACCTTCACCACGTTCGCCTTGTGCACCGCCGTGACCTTGCGCCGCCGCCGCATCGCCAGCTCGAACGCCGTCACCGCGATCCGCCGGCTCGCCCCCGCCGTCACCTTCCGCATCGAGATCGCGATGTCCTCGGTCGGCATGAACTCCCCGGGACCCAGGAACATGTTGCGGTCCGAATAGAATCCTTCGGTGTTCTCCCGCACGATGACCAGGTCCATCCCCGTCCGCCCGTAATGCGGCACCCCCGGCCGAGTCCGGCTCGGCCGGATATTGGCATACAGGTCCAGCACCACCCGCAGCTCCGCCGAGATGTTGATCCCCCCCGCCGACCGCGCCGGATACTCCGAATGCGACACCGGCCCCAGGATGATCCCGTCCGCCGCCCGGCACGCCTCCATCACCCCCGCCGGCACCGTCGTCCCCTCCGACCGCAACGTCGCAAGCCCCACCTCGCGCGTCTCGAACGTCAGTCCCAGGCCCAGCCGCCGGTCCAGGATCTCCAGCACGGCAACCGTCGCGGCCGAGATCTCGGGCCCGATCCCGTCCCCCGGCAGCACGACGATGCGCATCACGCGGGCCGCCTCAACTGCAACCCCGACCGCTTGCAGCTCGCCACCAGCTCCCCCTTCTGATTGTACGCCCGGTGCATGAACGTCACGATCCCCGCATTCGGCCGCGACCGGCTCTCCCGCAGCTCGATCACCTCCGTCTCGACCCGGACGGTATCCCCATGGAACAGCGGCTTGGGAAAGCGCACCTCGTCCCATCCCAGGTTCGCGATCGCCGTCCCCAGCGTCGTGTCGCCCACCGAAATCCCCACCATCAGCCCCAGCGTGAAGCAACTGTTCACGATGCGCTGCCCGAACTCCGTGTGCTCGCGGCAGTATTCCTCATCCAGGTGCAGCGCCGCCGGGTTGTGGGTCAGCGCGCTGAAGAACACGTTGTCCGCCTCGGTGACGGTCCGCCGCAACGCGTGCTTGAACTGCTGCCCGACCGTGAACTCGTCGAAATACAGGCCGGCCATCAGACGCCCTCCGTCCAGGGCCGATAGATCAGCCCCTTCGCCGCCAGCCGCTCCCGCATTCCGTAGATGTCGAGCCCCGACTCCCCTGCCGCCAGCCGCGTCCGCACTCCGGCCTCCTTTGCCTCCCGCGCAAGGCTCGCCTCCAGCACCGCCCCCGCCGCGGCCCGTGGCACGACGACCACCCCGTCATCATCCGCCAGCACGACATCCCCCGGCCGGACCAGCGCGCCCGCGCACACCACCGGCACGTTCACGCTCCCCAGCGTCTCCTTCACCGTCCCCTGCGCCGAAACCGCCCGCGACCACACCGGAAACCCCATCGCCGTCAGCTCCGCCACGTCCCGGCACCCGGCCTCCAGCACCAGCCCCCTGACCCCCCGCGCCGCCAGGGCGCTCGCCAGCAGCTCCCCGAAATACCCGGCGTCGCTGAACGACGTCGGCGCCACCACCAGCACGTCCCCCGCCCGGCACTGCTCCACCGCGACATGGATCATCCAGTTGTCGCAGGGCGGCAGGCTGACCGTCACCGCCGTCCCGCACGCCCGCGCCCCTGCGAAGATCGGCCGCATGTACGGCGCCATCAGCCCCGTCCGCCCCTGCGCCTCATGCACGGTCGCGACCCCCAGCGCGCCCAGCCCCGCCACCAGCGCCGGCGCCGTCCGCGCCGGGTCCGTGAACACGACGCTCATCCCAGCGCCTCCACGACCTTCGGGAACACCGACTGGTATCCCTCCCCCCACAGGATCGCCCGGTCCGAGTTCCGCGCCGCCTGCGCCCCCCGCTGCTGCGCGACCCGCGTGTAGTACTCCCAGAGATGCTCCTGCCCCGCCATGCACTCGATCGCCGCCCGCTTGCGCGCCCACACCGGGCCGATGTCCAGCAACACGTCGGGCGCCCAGCCGCACTGCTCCGGCTGATGCGGCTCGAACAGGTAGACCGGGGGCGCCCCGATCACCGGCACCTCCGGCTCGTGCCCATGCGCCTGCGCCAGGATGCGAGCATGCTGCGCGAACGCCGTGACCGCCGGGTGGTCGTGATTGTACGGGTCCCGCTCGCTATGCGTCAGCATGAACGCGGGCCGGATCGTGCGGAACAGCGCCGTCAGCCGGAACAGCGCCCCCTGATCGAGCGTGATCGGATAATCCCCCAGGTCCCAGAACTGGATGTCATGCACCCCCAGGTGCCCCGCCGCCGCCCGGGCCTCCGCCTCCCGCCCCGCCTTCACGCGGTCGAGCGTCATCCCCGCCTGCCGCCACAGCTTCGCCGACTCCCCCCGCTCCCCATAGGACAGGCACACGACCGTGACCCGGTCCCCCCGCGCCGCGTGCAGCGCGATCGCACCCCCCGCCCGCCACACGAAATCGGCGGAATGCGCGCTGACGACCAGCGCCGCTCCCGCCTTCGCGCCCGTCAATTCCCTGCCCGCCGCGCCGCATCCGTCGCCGCCGCCAGCGCCGGGTCGACCCACCAGCTATCCAGCACGAACCCGTCCCGGATCGGGATCCCCGGCCGCCCGAACCGGTTCCACGTCGCCACCTTGAACGCGCTGTCGTGCCAGTTCGGCACCAGGTACCACCCGCGCAGCAGAATCCGGTCGATCGCCCGGGCCGCCGCAGCCAGGCTCGGCCGGTCCTGCGCGTTGATCGCCGTCTCGATCAGGGCATCCAGCGCCTTGTCGCAGATGCCCGCCATGTTGCTGCTGCCCTCGGTCTTGGCGCCGACGCAGCTGTAGCTGTCCCGCAACTCGTTCCCCGGCAGGTCCGACCCCGGATAGATCGTCGTCGTCACGTCGAAGTCGAAGTCATCCGTCAACCGCTCGAACTGCGCGCTGTCGACCGTCCGGATCCCCACCTCGATCCCCAGCCGCTGCAGCCATTGCTGGTACGGCAGCGCGATCCGCTCCAGCGACGGCTCCGACAGCAGGATGGTGAACGCCATCGGCTTCCCGTCGGGCCCGACCAGCTTGCGGTCCTTGATCACCCACCCCGCATCCTTCAGCAGCGCCAGCGCCCGCCGCAGCCCCTCCCGGTTGTTCCCCGACCCGTCCGTCTCCGCCAACTGGAACGGCTCGGTGAACACCGAAGCCGGCACCTGGTCCCGGAACGGCGCCAGCAGCGCCAGCTCCGCCGCATCCGGCAGCCCCTTCGCCTCGTTGGCGGTGTTCCCGAAGTAGCTGTGCGTCCGCGCATACGCGCCATAGAACAGGTTCTTGTTCATCCACTCGAAGTCGAACACCTGGCCCAGCGCCTCCCGCACCCGCGCGTCCCGGAACTGCGCCCGCCGCGTGTTGAACACCCATCCCTGGATGCCGATCGGCAACGAGTGGGCGATCGCCTCCTTCCGCACCAGCCCCCGCTTCACGGCGGGGAACTCGTACTCCGTCGCCCACTGCTTGCTGATGTTCTCCTGCCGGTAGTCGATCTGCCCGGCCTTGAACGCCTGGAACAGCACCGTCGTGTCCCGGAAATATTCGATCCGCACACGGTCGAAGTTGTGCACGCCCCGCCCGCTCGGCATGTCCCGCGCCCACCAGTCGTCCCGCCGCGCATACGTCACCGTCCGCCCCAGCTCGAAGCTCTCGATCCGATACGGCCCCGACCCCAGCGGAGGCTCCGTCAACGGCCGCGTGAAGTCCCGCGTCGCCCACCAATGCTTCGGCAGCACCGGCAGCCCCCCCACCATCAGCGGCAGCTCGCGGTTCTGGTTCGACTTGAAATGGAACACGACCCGGCGCGGACCCTCCGCCACCGCGTCCCGCACATCGGCATAGGACACCTTCACCGAAGGCCGCCCCTTCTCCATCAACGTGTTGAACGTCCAGACGACATCCTCCGCCGTCACCGGCATCCCGTCCGCGAACTTCGCCTGCGGCCGGATCTCGAACGCGATCGACATCCCGTCGGCCGCAAGCTCGATGCTCTCGGCCAGGTGGCCGTACCCCGTCCCCACCTCGTCCGCGGACCCCACCAGCAGCGACTCCCAGACATGCCCGCTGACCGTCCCCGACGCCGTCCCCCCGACGCCCGGTTGCCACCGCTGCCCGGTCCCGATCGCCGCATTCCCGCGCAGGATGTACGGGTTGAACCCGTCGAAACTGCCGATCTGCCCGAACACCACCTCCCCCCCCTTGGGAGCATCCGGGTTCACATACGGCAGATGATGATAATCGGCCGGCAACGCCGGCGTCCCCAGGATCGTCAGCGCATGGCTCTTGGTCTGCGCCACCGCGGGACCAGACAGAAGCAGAAGTGCAAACAAGGTGCGAAGCATGGCCACCTCAAGAACGGTCAGGAGATCGTAGGGTGGAATGCCCTTGCATTCCACCAAGGCCCGGCCCGGATCACCCCAGCAACCCCACCGCGGCCCCCAGCAACGCCCGGTCCCCCAGCGCCAGCACCCGCCCGTCGCACCCCTCGCGCAGCGCCGCCCCGTCCCACCCGGTCATGCTTCCCCCCGCACCCTCGATGACGGGCACCAGCGCGGCCCAGTCCCAGACCTTCAGCCCGGCCTCCGCGATCACATCGATGCAGCCCAGCGCCACCAGCCCGTAGGCATAGCAATCCCCCCCCCAGCTGGTCCGCCGCGTCGCCGCCCGCAGCCGCCCCCACCGCGCCGCCTCCTCCGCGGAAAAAATCTCCGGCGACGTGCAGGACAGCTCCGCCTCCCCCAGCGCCGCACACCCCCGGCACCCCGCCCGCCCTGACCCGCCCGAGAACACCGTCGCCCGCCCCGCAACCCCCACCCACCGCTCCCCCGTGATCGGCTGGTCGATCACGCCCAGCACCGGCACACCCCCATCCAGCAGCCCGATCAACGTTCCGAACTGCGGCCGCCCCGTGATGAAGGCCCGCGTTCCGTCGATGGGGTCCAGCACCCACCGCAACCGCGCATCCGGCCGGTCGGTCCCATACTCCTCCCCCACGATCCCATGGTCCGGGAACCGGTGCGACAGCACCGCCCGCATCGCCTGCTCCGCACTGCGGTCCGCGATCGTCACCGGGCTGTCGTCCGACTTCGAATCCGCCCCGACCCCCTGCCGGAAATACGGCCGCACGACTGCCGCCGCCACATCCGCCGCGGCCAGGGCCGCATCGACGAAACCTTGCACCTAGACGCGGGCCGGGTCGGAAACGGACATGGGTTGCTCCTGCTGCGGGCCGTACCTAAGGTGCGGCCATCCTATGCACAGCCATCATCCCACTCCAAGCGGCCCGCCGTGAGCGTCCCCCGATGAACCCCATCGTCATCATCCCCTCCCGCATGGCTTCCACCCGCCTCCCCGGCAAACCCCTCGCCCTCATCGGCGGACGCGCCATGATCCTCCACGTCCTCGACCGTGCCCGCGAAGCCGACATCGGCCCCGTCGCCGTCGCCTGCGCCGATCAGGAGATCGCCGACGCCGTACGCGCCGACGGCGGCATCGCCGTCATGACCGACCCCAGCCTCCCGTCCGGCAGCGACCGTGTCCACGCCGCCCTCGCCACCCTCGACCCGCAGGGCCGCCACGACGTCGTCGTCAACCTTCAGGGCGACCTGCCCACCATGCCCGCCGTCCAGCTCCGCGCCGTCATCACCCCTTTGAGCGACCCGGCCATCGACATCGCGACCCTCGTCGCCCCCATCGAAACGCCCGAGGAAGCCGCGGCCCCCCAGGTCGTGAAAGCCGCCTGCGCCTTCGACCGCGGACGCGCCGTCTCCCCCGCCCTCTACTTCAGCCGCGTCCCCATCCCCTCCGGCGAAGGCCCGCTCTGGCACCACATCGGCATCTACGCCTACCGCCGCGCCGCCCTCGCCCGCTACGTCAGCCTCCCGGAAAGCCCCCTCGAACGCCGCGAGAAGCTCGAGCAGCTCCGCGCGCTCGAGGCCGGGATGCGCATCGCCTGCGCCCGCGTCGACCACGCCCCCTTCGGCGTCGACACCCCGGCCGACCTCGAACGCGCCCGCGCCATCCTGGACCCCGCCCGATGACACGCTTCCCCCGATGATAAGCTTCCAGGGCATCCCCGGCGCCTACTCCGACCTCGCCTGCCGTAGCGCCTTCCCCGGCATGCCGACCCTTCCCTGCCACACCTTCGACCAGGCCATCGATGCAGTCCGCACCGGCCAGGCCGAACTCGCCATGCTCGCCTGCGAGAACAGCCTCGCCGGCCGCGTCCCCGACATCCACATGCTGCTCCCCGCCTCCGGCCTCTACATCGTCGGCGAGCACTTCCAGCGCGTCGAGCACTGCCTCCTCGCCCCCCGCGGCGCGGGGCTCGCGGACATCAGGCGCATCCACTCCCACGCCGTCGCCCTGGGCCAGGTCCGCGGCATCCTCAGGGAACTCGGCGCCGAAGCCGTCATCGAGCCCGACACCGCAGGCTCCGCGAAGATGGTCGCCGACTGGAACCGCAACCAGGACGCCGCCATCGCCTCCAGCCTCGCCGCCGAGATCTACGGTCTCGACATCCTCCGCGCCAACGTGGAGGACGCCGCCCACAACACCACCCGCTTCTACGTCGCCGCCCGCGCGCCCCTGCAGGCGCAGCCGGACACGCCGGGCCTCATGACCACCTTCGTCTTCCGCGTCCGCAACGTCCCCGCCGCCCTCTACAAAGCCCTCGGCGGCTTCGCGACCAACGGCGTCAACATGAGCCGCCTGGAAAGCTACATGCTCGACGGCCAGTTCACCGCCACCCAGTTCATGTGCGACGTCGACGGCCACCCCGAACAGCCGGCGCTGCGCCGCGCGCTGGACGAGCTGGCCTTCTTCTCGCGCGAGACCAAGGTGTTAGGCGTCTACAAGCGGGCGGCGTTCCGCGAAACCCAAGGGGGAGACTGAACCATGGCCAAGATCGCATTCGTCACCGGCGCCGGCAGCGGCGTCGGACGCGCCAGCGCGCAGGCGCTCGTGAAGGCCGGGTGGCACGTCGCCATCGCCGGCCGCCGCCGCGACGCGCTGGATGAAACCGCCGCCGGCAGCGACGCCTACCTCGTCCTCCCCATGGATGTCGCCGACCACCTGGCCGTCGCCGCCGCCTTCCAGCAGCTCGAGGCGAAGTGGGGCCGCCTCGACATGCTCTTCAACAACGCCGGCGGCGGCAACCCGGCCGTCCCACCCGACGAGCTCAGCATCG
>CAXTPG010000049.1:0-30692 GCA_964246015.1 uncultured Acetobacteraceae bacterium | reverse complement strand
AGATGGACAGCGCCGCGCAGGACGTGCAGGCCGCCATCAACGCCAGCGCCGGCACCCTGCCCGTCACTCTCCCCTACCCGCCCGTCTACGCGAAGGTGAACCCCGCCGACGCCCCCATCCTCTCCATCGCGCTGACCTCGGACACCATCCCCATCGACCGCATCAGCGACGCCGCCGACACCCTGCTGCAACCCAAGTTCAGCCAGATCGACGGCGTCGGCAAAGTAACGGTCCAGGGCGGCCAACGCCCCGCCGTCCGCGTCCGCGTCGACCCCGCCCGCGCCGCCGCCTACAACCTGAGCCTCGAGGACATCCGCACCGCGATCGCGGCGGCGAACGTGAACGGCGCAAAGGGCGGCTTCGACGGCGCCCGCCAGGCCTACGCCCTGGGCGCCAACGACCAGCTCGCCACCCCCGACGCCTACAAGAACCTCGTCATCGCCTGGCGCAACAACGCCCCGGTCCGCCTCACCGACCTCGGCACCGTCATCGGCGGCGTGGAGAACACGCGCGTCGCCGGCTGGTTCAACGGCCAGCCCGCCGTCGTGCTCGACATCCAGCGCCAGCCCGGCGCCAACATCGTCGCCACCGTCGCCGCCATCAAGGAAGCCCTGCCCGGCCTGCAACGCGCAATCCCCGCGCAGGTGAAGATGGAGATCGTGACGGACCGCACGGAAACCATCCGCGCCTCCGTCAACGACGTGCAGTTCACCCTCGTGCTGTCCATCGGCCTCGTGGTCTTCGTGATCTACCTGTTCCTCCGCAGCGCCCGCGCGACGGTCATCCCCGCCGTCGCGCTGCCGCTGTCGCTCATCGGCACCTTCGGGGTCATGGCGCTGTGCGGCTACAGCCTCGACAACCTCAGCCTGATGGCGCTGACGGTCGCGACCGGCTTCGTCGTCGACGACGCCATCGTCATGATCGAGAACGTCGTCCGCTATATCGAGCAGGGCGAAACCCCGCTCGCCGCCGCCTACAAGGGCGCAGCGCAGATCGGCTTCACCATCGTGTCGCTGACCGTCAGCCTCGTCGCCGTGTTCATCCCGCTGCTGTTCATGGGCGGCGTCGTGGGGCGCCTGTTCAACGAGTTCGCGGTCGTGCTCAGCACGTCGGTCGTCGTCTCGGCAATCGTCTCCCTCACGCTCACCCCCATGATGTGCGGACGGTTCCTCCGCGCGCACGAAAAGCCCAGCCGGCTGACGGCGTGGTTCGAAAGCGGGTTCCAGTGGTCCGCCCGCTTCTACCGCCGCACCCTCATGGTCTCGCTCCGCCACCAGGGCGCCACCCTGCTGATCGCCATCCTCACGCTCGTCGGCACCGTCGTGCTCTACCTCGTGGTGCCGAAGGGCTTCCTGCCGCAGCAGGACACCGGGGTGATCGTCGCCGTGACGGAAGCCGCCCAAAGCGCGTCCATCCCTCGCATGCAGGTGCTGCAGACCCGCCTCGCCGAGATCGCCCGTGCGGACCCCGCCGTCACCGGCGTCACGTCCTTCGTCGGCGCCGGCACCATCAACGCCACCCCCAACACCGGCCGCCTCACCATCGCGCTGAAACCCCGCGACCAGCGCAGCCCGGCGCCCGAGGTCATCGCCCGCCTCCAGCGCGCCATGGACGACGAACCCGGCATGTCCGTCTTCATGCAGCCGGTCCAGGACATCCAGATCGGCGCCCGCATCAGCCGCACGCAGTTCCAGTACACGCTGATGGACACGGATGCCGAGGAGCTGTCGGCCTGGGCGCCCCGCCTGCTGGCCAAGCTGCGCACCCTGCCCGACCTGCGCGACGTCGCGACCGACCAGCAGACCGAGGGGTTCGCGACCCGCGTCCAGGTCGACCGCGACGCCGCCATGCGCCTGGGCGTCTCCATGCAGGCGGTGCAGGACACGCTGTACGACGCGTTCGGCCAACGCCAGATCAGCACCATCTTCAGCCAGGCCAACCAGTACCGCGTGGTCCTGGAAGCCAACCCCGACTGGCAGGCGGACCCGGCGTCCCTCCTCCGCCTGCGCGTCCCCGCCACCGGCGCCGCCCCGG
This sequence comes from uncultured Acetobacteraceae bacterium, assembly GCA_964246015.1. GTDB lineage: Bacteria > Pseudomonadota > Alphaproteobacteria > Acetobacterales > Acetobacteraceae > JBBROS01. Next base: position 28,658 of record CAXTPG010000049.1, on the reverse strand, counting down.
CCAGCAGCGCCAGCACCAGCAACGCCTCCTCCGGCGGCAGCGGCCAGCCCACCGTGACCGGCACGCCGCAAGTGCCGCTATCCGCCATCGCCACCATCATCCGCGAGACGGCGCCGCTCGCCATCACCCACCAGTCGCAGTTCCCCGCCATCACCATCAGCTTCAACCTGGCCCAGGGCGCCAGCCTCAGCCACGCCGTCGCCGCCGTGGCCCAGGCGGAGGCCGAGCTGGGCATGCCGCAGACCATCGTCGGCAGCTACTCCGGCGACGCCGCCGAGTTCCAGGCCTCTCTGGCCAGCGAACCCTGGCTGATCCTGGCGGCGGTCGTCGTGATCTACATCGTGCTCGGGGTTCTCTACGAAAGCACGATCCACCCCATCACCATCCTCTCCACCCTCCCCTCGGCCGGCATCGGCGCCCTGCTCGCTTTGCTCCTGGCCGGCCAGGACCTGTCGCTGGTGGCGCTCGTGGGGATCGTGCTGCTGATGGGCATCGTGAAGAAGAACGCGATCATCCTCATCGACTTCGCGATCGAGGCGGAACGCGACCACGGCATGTCCCCCCGCGCCGCGATCGAGGAAGCCTGCGCGCTGCGCTACCGCCCGATCATGATGACGACCGCCGCCGCCCTGCTGGGCGCCCTGCCCCTCATGCTGGAAAACGGCACCGGGTCCGAGCTGCGCTACCCTCTGGGCGTCACCATCGTGGGCGGCCTGCTGCTCAGCCAGGTGCTGACGCTGTACACGACGCCGGTGATCTACCTGTATTTCGAGCGGCTTCGGGCAAGGCTGGCCCGGCCCCGCACGGTGGCGGCGGAATGATGCCCACGCATAGAGTGGTTGCGTCCTACGACACATCGACCCCGGCCCCACGTACGTCATCCCCGGGCTTGACCCGGGGATCTCGTGCCAGCGGGAACTCCGAGCGTCCACGCCACGAGACCCCCGGGACAAGCCCGGGCATGACGATCTTCATGCGCACACCCGCAAATGACGGCGGCCACCGGCGAGTGTCCCCATGAACATCTCCGCCCCCTTCATCCGCCGCCCCGTCGCGACCATCCTCCTCGCCCTGGGCCTCCTCCTCACCGGCGTCGTCGCCGTCCGCTTCCTTCCCGTCGCCCCCCTCCCCAGCGTCGACATCCCCACAATCGTCGTCATCGCCGGCCGCCCCGGCGCGGACCCCGAAACCATGGCCGCAAGCATCGCCGCCCCCCTCGAACGACGCCTCGGCGAAATCCCGGGCGTCACCGAGATCACCAGCACCAGCAGCACCGGCTCCACCTCCATCGTCATCCAGTTCGACATCGACCGCGCGATCGAGGGCGCGGCCAGCGACGTCCAGGCCGCCATCAACGCCTCCTACACCGACCTCCCGTCCGACCTCCCGACCCGGCCCTACTACCGCAAGTTCAACCCCGCCGACCGCCCCATCATGACCCTCTCGCTCACCAGCGAGAGCCTCAGCACCGCCCAGATCTACGACGCCGCCGACACCATCCTCGCCCAGCGCCTCGCCCAGGTCGAAGGAGTCAGCCAGGTCACCGTCAACGGCGCCGAAAAGCCCGCCGTCCGCGTCCGCCTCAACCCCGGCGCCCTCCGCGCCGCCGGCCTCAGCAGCCAGGACGTCTACTCCGCCATCCGCAGCGCCAACGTGAACGGCCCGATCGGCGGCTTCTCGGGGCCGGAGCGTGCGGAGACGCTGCTGCTGAACGGCCAGATCACCCAGGCGATCGACTACGCCGGCCTGGTGCTGAAATCCCGCAACGGCGCCACCGTCCGCCTGTCCGACGTGGCCGAGGTGCTGGACGGCGTCGCCAACACGAAGCTCGCGGCCTGGCAGGGCAAGACCCCCGCCATCCTGCTGAACGTGACGAAAACCGCCGGCGCCAACGTGATCGAGACCGTCGACCGCGTGCGCGAAGTGCTGCCCCAACTCCTCCGCTGGATGCCGCCCGACATCAAGGTCGCCACCACGTCCGACCGCACGACCACCATCCGCGCGAGCGTCGAGGACGTGGAGTTCACCCTGGTGATCAGCGTCGCGCTGGTGCTGATGGTCGTCGCAGTCTTCATGCGCCGCCTGGTGCCCACCCTCGCCGCCGCGGTCACCGTGCCGCTCAGCCTGTCCGGCACGCTGGCGGCGATGTACCTGCTGGGGTTCAGCCTCAACAACTTCTCGCTGATGGCGCTGACCATCTCGGTCGGGTTCGTCGTCGACGACGCGATCGTCATGATCGAGAACATCCACCGCCACCAGGAGCGCGGCATGGCGCCGATGCAGGCGGCCCTGGTGGGGGCGCGGCAGATCGGGTTCACCGTCGTCTCCATCAGCCTGTCGCTGGTCGCCGTGTTCATCCCCATCCTGTTCATGGGCGGCATCCTGGGGAAGCTGTTCCACGAGTTCGCGCTGGTGCTGACGATCGCCATCGCGATCTCGGCGGTCGTGTCGCTGACCCTGACGCCCATGATCTGCGGCCAGTTCGGCACCGGCCACGGGCCGCCCAAAGGCGCGTGGGGCTGGGTCGATGCGCGGGTGGAGCGCGGCTTCGCGTCCCTGCAGCGCCGCTACGTCGGCAGCCTGGGCTGGGCGCTGCGCTGGCGGAAGCTGATGCTGCTGGTCACACTGGGCCTCGTGGTCGGCACGGTGCAGCTGTACCGGACGGTCCCGAAGGGGTTCCTCCCGAACCAGGACACGGGCCAGGTCGGCGGCGGCACGACGGCCAGCCCCGACATCAGCTTCGAGGCGATGGCCCAGCGGCAGCGCCGCGTCGTCGACGTGCTGCTGGAAGACCCGGCCATCGCGACCGTCACCAGCACCATCGGCATCACCTCCGGCTGGTCCAGCATCAACCGCGGCCAGTTGACGATGACCCTGAAACCCTTGAACCAGCGCGACGGGGTCGAGGCGGTGATGACCCGCCTGCGCCCCAAGCTGCAGCAGATGGCGGGGATCGAGACGTTCCTCTACCCGCAGCAGGACCTCTACATCGGCGGACGCCAGGGCGGCAGCAGCTTCAGCTTCGTGCTGCTGAGCCAGGACCTGGCCGAACTCCGCACCTGGACCCTCCGGCTCGAAGACGCCCTCCGCACCGTCCCGGGGATCGAGGACGTGAGCAGCGACCAGGACCGGCCCGGCCCCCAGGCCGACGTCGTGATCGACCGCGAGGCCGCCTCCCGCCTCGGCGTCTCCGTCAACGCCATCGATGCCGCGCTGAACAACGCCTACGCGCAGCGCCAGGTCTCGATCATCTACACTCAGCGCAACCAGTACCGCGTCGTGCTGGAGACGATGCCCGGCCTCCAGCGCGACCCCATCATGCTCGACCGCCTCTACGTGCCCGGCACCGGCGGCGCGCAGGTGCCGATCACCGCGGTCGTGAAGCTGGAGCGCAACACCGCCCCCCTGGCCGTGAAGCACCAGGGCCAGTTCCCCGCGGCCAGCATCAACTTCAACCTCAAGGCCGGCACGTCGCAGGGTGACGCGATAGACCTGGTGGCCGAGACCGCCCGCAACCTTCGCATGCCCGAAAGCGTGCGGACGGCCTTCGGCGGCCAGGCGGCGCTGCTGCAGAAGTCCTTGAGCACGCAGCCGATGCTGATCGGCGCCGCGCTGATCACGATCTACATCGTGCTGGGCGTGCTCTACGAAAGCTGGCTGCATCCGCTCACGATCGTGTCGACGCTGCCGTCCGCGGGCATGGGCGCCATCCTCGCCATCATGGCGACCGGCGGCGACCTGGGCGTGCTCGCCATCATCGGCATCCTGCTGCTGATGGGGATCGTGAAGAAGAACGCGATCATGCTGGTGGACTTCGCGCTGGAAGCCGAGCGCGAGCTGGGCATGTCGCCCGAGGCCGCGATCCTGGAAGCCTGCCGCGAGCGCTTCCGCCCCATCGTCATGACGACCCTTGCCGCCCTCTTCGGCGCCATCCCCCTCGCAATCGCCTCCGGCACGGGGGCGGAGCTGCGCCGTCCCCTGGGCATCGCGATCTGCGGTGGCCTGATCGTGTCGCAACTGCTGACGCTCTACACGACGCCCGTCGTCTACCTGGCGCTGGAGAAACTGAGCCGGGCTCGGCGAACCAAGATCGTCGCGGCGCCCATGCCGGCCGAGTAGTCGGGTCCGTAACCGGCCACGCCTCGACGCCGAACGGGAATAACAGGGACACAAGCCCGCCAGGAGGCCTCCCATGATCCGGTTCGCGATCGCCCTTTCCCTTGCGCTCTCGGCCAATGCCGCGCGCGCAGACGAGTTGCTGACCGTCAAGAGCAGCCACATGGTGATGGAGACGCTCGACCGCGTCGAGGCGGCGGCGAAGGCGGGCGGCTTCTTCATCGTGGCCCGTGTCGATCATTCCGCCGCGGCCGAGGGTGCGGGCCTGAAGCTGCGTCCGACCGCCCTGTCGATCTTCGGGAAGCCGCAGGGTGGCACGCCGGTGATGGTGTGCGATCAGCGGGCGGCGATCGACCTGCCCCTGAAGGCGATCGCGTGGCAGGACGAGGCGGGCCAGGTCTGGCTCGGGATGGTCGATCCGGCGGTGCTGAAGACACGCTACGGCCTGCCACCCGCCTGCGACGCACCGATAGCGGCCATGCAGGGTGTCGTGCGCGGGTTGCTCGAGGCTGCCGTCAAGGGCTAGGAGCCACCCCGCCGGCAGGTGCGCAGAGAAGTGCCGTTCCCGCGGATATCGAGCCTGACGACTCTACGACCTGCTCCGTGACTTTGCGCCCTGTGGCGGAGTTTTAGCCAACACGCGCACCTGGGCAGCCTTCGAGCGATTGCCCTGACCCACCCCGGCCCCGGCCTGGCATCGCGCCGCTGTCAATCCGGGACGAAATCGATCACATTCTCCCCGAACGGGAGGGACGAATGTTGACCAGCTCCGGCCATCGTGCGGCAGCCCTGGCGGACCGGCCCTGATGGACCTCCACACCGTCCACACCGTCCTCCGCCCCACCACCCCGGACGAGGTCACCAACTGGTCCCCCGGCCACGCCTGGCTCGCCGGCGGCACCTGGTTGTTCGCGGAACCGCAGATCGGCACCGACACGCTCGTCGATCTCCACGGCATGGGCTGGGCGGCGCTGGAACCCTCCGCCGCGGGCCTCGTCATCGGCGCAACCTGCCGCATCGCCGAATTGTCGCGCTTCACCGCACCGCCGGAATGGCGCGCCGCGACGCTGTTCCGCTTCTGCTGCGACAGCTTCCTCGCATCGTTCAAGATCTGGAACGCGTCGACCGTCGGCGGCAACGTCGTGATGTCGCTGCCGGCCGGCCCGATGATCGCGCTGACGGCGGCGCTCGACGGGCAATGCACGCTGTGGCCGCGGGACGGCAGCCCCCGCACCGCAAGCGTCGCGGACTTCGTCACCGGCGACCACACCAACATCCTGCAACCCGGCGAACTCCTGCGCAGCATCCACCTACCCGCGGCCGCCCTCCGCGCCCGCGCCGCCATGCGCCACATGTCGCTGACCAAGCTCGGCCGGTCCGCGGCGCTGATCGTCGGCACCCTGGACGAGGCCGGCGCCTTCCTGCTCACCATCACCGGCGCCACCGACGCGCCCTTCCAGCTCCGCTTCACGTCCCTGCCCGGCCCCGGCGGCCTGCGCGCCGCGATGGCCGACATCCCGGACCACCGCTGGTTCGCGGACGTCCACGGTTCCGCGGCCTACAAGCGCCACCTCGCGCACCACTTCGCGGAAGAAATCCGGGCGGAGCTGGACGAATGAACACCCCCTGCCTCATCGACGGCCGCCCCGCGACGTCGACGCCGGCGCCGGGCCAATGCCTGCGCACCTGGTTGCGGCAGAACGGCGCGACCGGCGTGAAAAAGGGCTGCGACGGCGGCGATTGCGGCGCCTGCACCGTCTGGCTCGACGGCGAGCCCATCCACTCCTGCATCACCCCCGCCTTCCGCGCCGAGGGCCGCAGCGTCACCACCATCCAGGGCCTTGCCGGCCCCGACGGCCTGCACCCCATGCAGCAGCGCTTCCTCGATGCCGGCGGCTTCCAGTGCGGCTTCTGCACCGCCGGCATGATCATGACCGCCGCCTCCCTCGGCCCGGAGCAGCTCGACGACCTGCCGCACGCGCTGAAAGGCAATCTCTGCCGCTGCACCGGCTACCGCGCCATCACCGACGCGATTGAGGGCGTGGTCGACGCCGAACCCGACCGCGCGGGCCACGCGGCCGGCGCAAGCCTCGGCAACCCCTTCGGCCCCGCCATCGTCACCGGCCAGGCCCGCTACACCATGGACCTGCCGGCCGACGACCCGGTCATGGCGGGCCTGCTGCACCTGAAGGTCCTCCGCTCCCCCCACGCCCACGCCCGCATCCTGCGCATCGACCGCAGCCGGGCCGAGGCCCACCCGGGCGTCGTCGCCGTCTACACGTGGCAGGACGTGCCCCGCCGCCTGTTCAGCAGCGCGACCCACGAGGACCACCTGGTCGACCCCGACGACATGTACGTGCTGGACGACGTGGCCCGCTTCGCCGGGCAACGCATCGCGGCCGTGGTGGCGGAGACGGAGGCGGCGGCCGAGGCAGGATGCCGGCTGCTCGACGTCGAATACGAGCCTCTGCCCGCCGTCTTCGACCCGGATGCCGCGATGCGCCCGGGCGCCCCGATCCTGCATGACAAGGGCATGCAGACGAACGGCAACATCTTCGCCGAGATCGGCGGCGAGGTCGGCAGCGTCGCCGACGGTTTCGCCGCCGCGGACACGATCCACGAGCACACCTACTCGACCTCCCGCGTCCAGCACGTCCACCTGGAGACCCATGGCTCGATCGCCTGGTGCGACCCGGCCGGCCGCGTCCACGTCCGCACCACGTCGCAGGCCCCCTTCATCGTCCAGGTGAAGCTCGCCCACGTCTTCAACCTGCCGTCCCGCATGATCCACGTCTTCACCGAGCGCGTCGGCGGTGGCTTCGGCGGCAAGCAGGAGATGGTGACCGAAGACCTCTGCGTCTTCGCCGCCATGAAGCTGGGCCGCCCCGTGAAGTGGGAGATGACGCGGGAGGAGCAGTTCACCGGTGCCACCACCCGCCACCAGATGACCACACGCGTGAAGCTGGGCGCCCGCCGGGACGGCACGCTGACCGCGATCGAGATCCGAGTCGTGTCCAACACCGGCGCCTATGGCGGCCACGGCAGCGAGACGCTGGCCGCCTCGCTGGCCAGCCCGATGATCGTCTATCGCTGCCCCAACAAGAAGGCGATCGGCTACGCGGTCCTCACCAACGTCGTCCCCGCCGGCGGCTTCCGCGGCTACGGCGCGTCACAGACCACCTTCGCCATCGAATGCGCCATCGACGACCTGGCCCGCACGCTGGGGCTCGACCCCTTCGCGATCCGCCGCCTCAACATGATCCGCCCCGGCGACTGGATGGAAAGCGTCTGGTCCGACCCGTCCGACGCCGATTTCGGCAGCTATGGCCTGGATCAGTGCATGGACGGCGTCGAACAGGCGCTGGCCAGCGGCCGGGGCGACCCGAAGCCCCCGGGCGACGACTGGCTGGAGGGCAGCGGGATGGCGCTGGCCATGCTGGAATGCGGGCCGCCGACCGAGCACCGCTCGGGCGCCGAGATGCGGCTGCTGCCGGACGGCCGCTATCACCTGGCCGTCGGCTCGACGGAAATGGGCAACGGCTCCATCACCTCGCACCGGCAGATCGCCGCCGAGATCCTGGGCTGCGCGGCCGGGCAGATCGACATCGTCAACGCGGACACGGACCGCGCCCCCTACGACACGGGCACCTTCGCCAGCACCGGCACCGTCGTCGCCGGCAAGGCGGTGGCGCTCGCCGCGGCGGCGCTGCGGGACAACATCCTCGCCTACGCCTGCCCCGGCGCGAACGACGCGCGGATCGAGGCCGATGCCGTCATCGGCGGCGGCCGGCGCATCCCGCTCGCCGAGCTCCACGCCCACGGCACGGCGGCGGCGCACCGGTTCGAGGCGAAGCGGAAGGCCTACCTCTCGCCCCGCACGGTCGCGTTCAACGTCCACGGCATCCGCCTCGCCGTCCATCGCCACACCGCCGAGATCCGCATCCTGCATTCGATCCAGGGCGCCGACATCGGCCGCCCGCTGAACCCCATGCAGTGCCGCGGGCAGATCGACGGCGCGATCGGCATGGGCCTCGGCTGGGCGCTGACCGAGAACTTCGTGCACGACGACGCCGGCCGCGTCGTGAACCCCACGCTGCGGAACTACCGCATCCCCGCCTATGCCGACACGCCCCGCAGCGAGGTCTTCTTCGCCGACACCTACGACAGCATCGGCCCGCTGGGCGCGAAGTCGCAGGGCGAGTGCTCGATCAACCCCGTCGCCCCCGCCGTCGCCAACGCGCTGGCCGCGGCGACCGGCGTGCGGTTCGCGCACCTGCCCTTGACGCCTGACCGCATCTTCGACCGCCTGCCGCGCTCGTGAAGGCCCGGCCGTGACCGCCGTCACACTCGTCACCCAGACCCGCCCGGCCGAGGGCGCCACCGACGCGTTCGCCCGCTTCCAGGCCGCCATCAGCGCCGCCGTCGCGACGCAGCCCGGCTTCCTCGACCAATCCGTCCTGCCCCCCAACCCGCCGGCCCAAACCGACTGGGTCATCCTGCAGCGCTTCCGCTCCAGCGGCGCGGCGACCGCCTGGCTGCACTCGGACACCCGCCAGCGCCTTCTGGCCGGCGTCGACGTCGCCGGCATCGACGACGTCCACCTGGTGCAGGACGAGGCCGCGGGCGTCGTCCCCGCCCCCGTCTCCGTCGTGTTCACCACGCGCGTGAAGCCCGGCGCCGAAGCGGCGTTCAAGCGGTGGGAGCAGCGCATCGCCGCGGCACAGGCCCGCGCACCGGGCTTCCAGGGCTACCGGTTCGAGCCTCCAATCCCCGGCGTCCAGGGCGGCTACATGGCCATCCTCCGCTTCGACAGCGACGCCTCGCTGCAGGCCTGGATGGCCTCGCCGGAGCGCCAGACCCTGCTGCGCGAGGCGGAGGCGCTGACCGCGGAGGTGCGCACCAGGGTCGTGCAGGCCGGCTTCGCGCAGTGGTTCCCCACCACGGCGCCGGGCGGCCCCCCGGCGTGGAAGATGAACATGATCGTGCTGCTGATGCTGTACCCTGTCGTCTTCCTGTTCGGGCTCATCGTCACGACACCGCTGATCATGGGCCGCTGGGGCGCCCCGTTGTGGCTGGCGCTGTTCATCGGCAACGTCGTGAGCGTCATCCTGCTGAACTGGCTGGTCCCCTGGGCCAGCCGCCGCTTCGCCTGGTGGCTGCCCCCGGGCCTGGACCGGCGCACGAACTGGGCCGGGGCGGCGGCGCTGGCCGGGCTGTACGCGGGCACGATGGCGGTATTCTCGCGGCTTTAGGACGGCGTTGACCATCCCGGCAATACGATGCACGCAGGGGCGCGCCATACCCCCGGGCGAATCGAGTGCCGTCGGCATTGGCGCTCAATCATCCGTTCATGCAAGTCTGGGAGCGTTGCGCGTCGGCGCCGAGAGGTGCGAGGGGATGGGGATGCCGGAAAGCGATGACCATGCGTGAGGCGCCCGATCCAGCGACCGAGTTCCGTGCGGCCATCGCCGGGCAGACGTTCAGGACCGTGCTCGCGGACCCGCCATGGCAGTTCATCAACCGCACCGGCAAGGTCGCCCCGGAGCATCGCCGCCTGAGCCGATACGGCACCATGACCGTCGCGCAGATCGGCGCGTTGCCGGTGTCGGACGTGGTCCACGACACGGCGCACCTCTACCTCTGGGTCCCCAACGCCCTGCTGCCTGATGGGCTCGAGGTGCTTCGCGCATGGGGTTTCGCCTACAAGAGCAACATCGTCTGGCACAAGCTGCGCAAGGACGGCGGCTCCGACGGCCGGGGCGTCGGCTTCTACTTCCGCAACGTGACGGAGATCCTGCTGTTCGGCGTGCGTGGGAAAAACGCCCGCACCCAGCAGCTTGGCCGCACCCAGGTCAACTATCTCGGCACGCGCAAGCGCGAGCACAGCCGCAAGCCCGACGAGCAGTATCCCCTCATCGAGGGATGCAGCCCGGGTCCCTACCTCGAGCTGTTCGCCCGCGGCGCTCGCCCCGGCTGGACCGGCTGGGGCATGCAGGCCGACCCCGACTACCAGCCGACCTGGAAGACCTACTCCCACAATTCCGCAACCGAGCGCCGGCAGCTCGCACTGGCTGCATCGAAGCAATGAGCGGCCGTGCCTGACAGAATGTTCGGCGCCCTGTCGGCCCGTGGATTCCAGATCGAGTTCCACTCGCACGCCGAAGCCATCCTGAGCGTCGACTTCCCCGACGCGGTGGCCGAACTGCAAACCGCGCTCCTGGGCTCGACCATCCCGATCGAGGAGATCATCGCCGGCGGCGGAGGCGAGAGCAAAGGCACGCAACGGCTCCGCAAGGCGCTCGCGGGCCTCGATTGGCCGAAGTTCACCTTCACGATCGAAAAGCGCATCAACGGGGTGCCGCGCGAAAGCGTCTCGCACGAGATCGACCATGTCCGCGAGTTCGCGGGCGGTACCCGCATCGCGCTCGAGATCGAATGGAACAACAAGGATCCCTTCTACGACCGGGATCTCGAGAACTTCAAACGCCTGCATGCCGACGGCGCCATCTCGGTCGGCATCATCGTGACCCGGGGCAGGTCGCTGCACGACAACATGCGCCACATGGTGCGCCGCTTCCTCGACGAACGGCAGATCGGCGGGCTGGGAGACCTGGAGCAGTGGGGCTACAGCCCAACCCCCAAGCAGCGCGCCGCCATCACGAAGCGCATGGCCCGTGACAGGAACCCGTTGGGGTTCCGCGACGCCTTCACCGACAAGTTCGTCGCCGACAAGTTCGGAGAGGCCACCACGCACTGGAAGAAGCTCGAGCACCGGATCCATCGCGGCGTCGGGAATCCCTGCCCGCTCGTGCTGATCGGCCTGCCCGATTCGATCATCACCTTCCATGAAGGCAAGGCGGCGCTGGCCGAGATCACGGCAGGCGACGACATCGACGACGCAGCGGAGGAATGACGGCCGGCCCGGTGCCCACCGGCCATCGCAGCGCTTGGGGACTCGATCCGATCTTTGCTATCCCCGCCCCATGCGTCCCCACTACAAGCACGAACGAGAACACGGCGGACGCGTCGCCGGAGTCGACGAGGTCGGGCGCGGGCCTCTCGCCGGCCCGGTCGTCGCCGTCGCCGTCGTGTTCCGCCGCGTGCCCTCCCGGCGGCTGCGCCCGCTGATCGACGACAGCAAGCGGCTTACTGCGCCCGAGCGGGAACTGGCGGCCGCGGCGCTGCTCGCCTGCCCCGACACCGAGGTTGCGATCGGCGCCGCATCGGTCGCGGAGATCCTGCACCTGAACATCCTGCACGCGGCGATGCTCGCCATGCGCCGGGCGGTGCTGCGGCTCGGGGCCTTGCCGGAACTCGCGCTGATCGACGGCAACCGCGTGCCCGACCTGCCGTGCCCCGCCCGCTGCTGCATCGGCGGCGACGCGATCAGCCTCAGCATCGCCGCGGCCAGCATCGTGGCGAAAGTGGTCCGCGACCGCGCCATGGCCCGGTTGCACCAGCGCCACCCCCACTATGCCTGGCACGAGAACGCCGGATATGGCACCGCCGCCCATCGCGAGGCGCTGCTGCGGCATGGCCCGACGCCCCATCACCGCGCCGGCTTCGGCACGGTGCGCCTCATGCTGGCCGACGCCGAGGCCCTGAGCGCATCGCAATCCGCGGTCCACTGGGCGCATTGACGCGGCTTCCGTCGGACCTTGTAGGATCGCGGCGCCCCGGGGGATGAGTGTGGACGCCGTTTTGGAACTGCCGCTGGACCAGATCCTGCTGGGCGACAGCATCTCCGTCATGGAGATGCTGCCCACGGGCTCGATCGACTGCGTGTTTGCCGACCCGCCCTACAACCTTCAGTTGCGCGGCGAGCTGCGCCGTCCCGACGACAGCCTCGTCGATGGCGTCGATGACGACTGGGACCGCTTCGCCGACTTCGCGGAATACGACCGTTTCACCCGCGCCTGGTTGGGCGAGTGCCGGCGGCTGCTTCAGAAGGACGGCACCATCTGGGTCGTCGGCGCCTACCACAACATCTTCCGCATCGGCGCGATCCTGCAGGACCTGGGCTTCTGGATTCTGAACGACGTGATCTGGCGCAAGTCGAACCCCATGCCGAACTTCCGCGGCCGGCGCTTCACCAACGCGCACGAGACGCTGATCTGGGCGGCGCGCGGCCGGGACAGCCGCTACCGCTTCAACTACCAGGCCATGAAGGCGCTCAATGACGACCTGCAGATGCGCAGCGATTGGCTGATCCCGCTCTGCACCGGCGCGGAACGCCTCCGCAACCAGCACGGACTCAAGCTGCACCCGACGCAGAAGCCCGAGGCGCTGCTGCACCGTGTCCTGCTCAGCAGCACGATGCCGGGCGACGTCGTGCTCGACCCCTTCCTCGGCACAGGCACCACGGCCGCCGTCGCGAAGCGCCTGCACCGCCACTACATCGGCATCGAGCGCCACCCCGCCTATGTCGAGGCCGCGATGGGCCGCGTGTTCCGCGAACGCCCCGCCTCGGCCGCAGGGATGGCGACCGCGCCGACCAAGCGCGACGCGGTGCGGCTGCCCTTCGGCACGCTGGTCGAGCGTGGCCTGGTTCCGCCGGGTACGGTGCTGACGGACAAGCAGCGCCGGGTCGCGGCCACGGTCGCCGCCGACGGCACCCTGGCCTCCGGCGCCATCTCCGGCAGCATCCACAAGGTGGGCGCGGCGGTCACCAACGCGCCGAGCTGCAACGGCTGGACGTTCTGGCACATGGAACGGGACGGCAAGATGGTGCCGCTGGACACGCTGCGGCAGGACGTCCTGCGCGGATCGTAGCCGCTATTCCACCGCGTCCAGGGCCGTGGCGGCCTGGCCCGCCGGCAGCGCGTCGATGTGCTGGATCAGCTCGTCGACCCGGAACGGCTTGCACAGGACCTTCGCGTCGTTCGGCAACTTGCCCAGCAGCAGCGCCTCCGCATACCCCGTCACGACCAGCGCCGGCAGCCCGGGCCGGACCTCCGCCGCCCGGGCGACCAGCTCGCCCCCCGTCATCCCCGGCATCCCGTAATCCGTGACCAACGCATCGATGCCCGGGTCCGAGCCAAGGATCGACAGCGCCTCGGCGCCGCCCGCCGCGGTCGATACGGTCAAGCCCGCCCCCTGCAGCATCGACCGCAGCATGGTCCGCACCATCTCGTCGTCATCGACCAGCAGCACGTGCCGCGCCGGGCCGGGCCGGGCGGGCCGCCGCGCGACGTCGGCCACCGGGACGGGGCCGGCCGGCGCGGCAGGCAGCCAGATCTGCACCCGCGTGCCCGCACCCGGCCAGCTCTGCAGCCGCAGCTCCCCGCCCGATTGCCGCGCAAACCCCTGCACCATCGAAAGCCCCAGCCCCGATCCCTCTCCCGGCTTCTTCGTCGTGAAGAACGGCTCGCACACCTTCGCCAGCACGTCGGCCGACATGCCGGCACCCTCGTCCGAGACGGCGACGACGACGCAGTCCCGGTTGTCGAGCCCCTGCCCGGCCCCCGGCGTCACCGCCCCGGCATACGCCTCGATCACGATCCGCCCGCCCCGCTCCTTCATCGCGTCGCGGGCGTTCAGGCACAGGTTCAGCAACGCCGCCTCCAGCTGCGCCCGGTCCGCGAACGGCGCCGCCAATCCCGCTTCGATCTCGACCGAAACCGTCACCCGAGGGTCGAGCGTCCGCGACAGCAGCAGCGTCAGCTCCGCGCACAGCCGGTCGAGATCCACGGCCTCGGGCCGCAACACCTGCTGGCGCGAGAATGCGAGCAGGCTGTGCGTCAGCCGCGCCCCCTTCTCCCCGGCGGATATCGCCAGTTCCGCCAGCTCCATGGCACGGCCCTGCCCCGCGATCTCGTCCATCAGCAGTTCCAGCCCGGCAATCTGGCCCTGCAGCATGTTGTTGAAGTCGTGCGCCACCCCGGCCGTCAACTGTCCCACCGCCTCCATCCGCTGCGCCTGACGCAGCTTGTTCTCGAGCGCCATCCGCTCGCTGACGTCGCGCACCACCACGATCGCGCCGGTCCCGTCCGGCAGCGCGCGTCCCCGTGCCTCCACCGAGCGCCAAGTCCCGTCGCGGTGCCGCAGCCGGTAGGTCACGTGGCAGGTCGGCGTAAGCCCCTGCCGCATCGAGTCGAGCGTGGCCGATAGCAGCGGCGCGTCGTCGGGATGGACGAAGGTCAGCGCGTTCCGGCCCATCAACGCGCCGGGGTCGTACCCGATCAGGCGTTCGCTGGCCGCGGAGACGAAGCGCCGCGTGCCGTCCCAATCGACCTTCATGATCAGGTCGTCGGTGTTCCGGCAGACGACATCGAATGCCTCCGTGCTCGCCCGCGCCTCCGCCGCCCGGGCCAGCGCGTCCGTCTCCGCCCGCTGCCGCTGCCGCAGCTCCCGCCGCAACGCGTCCACGACGACCGCCAGCAGCACCAGGAACATCAGCGCCATGCCGGCACTCGCCCAGGCCCGGGCCGACCAGTCCCGGTAGACGCCCGCCGTGGACGTGCCGACGACCAGGTAGAACGGCAGGCCCTGCAACTTCAACGCGCTGTAGAGACGCTCCTTTCCATCGACGATGCTGACCGCCTTGAACAGCCCGGGGCCCGCGCTCCGCAACCGCTCCATGACGGCCGAGCGCCCGAGGTCCATGCCCACGCTGCTGTCGCGCATCGGCGACGCGGCCACCAGCAGCCCGTCCAGGCTCAGCAGCGCCACCGTCCCGCCCGGTCCCAGCCGGAAGTCGTCGAACCCGCGCCGAAGCTCGGCGACATCGACCGTGGCCGACACGATGCCGCCGAACCCTCCCCCGGGCAGGTCTATCCTGCGGCTCAGTTGCATCATCCCGGGATGCGCCTGCGTCGCCGGCACGATCTCCCCGACGATCAGCCCCAGGTCGGGCGACTCCAGATGCGCGCGGAAGTCGCTCCGCCGCGCCATGTCCGGGTCGCTGGGCGGGGCGCCCGACGATTGCCGCACCCGTCCCACCGCGTCGATCACCGTGACGGAGCGCAGAAACGGCAGCCAACCGGGTTGCGCCAGGGCCCGGAGCGCCGTCGTCTCCCCGCCCACGCCATGTTCGCCCGCCAGGCCCTGGAGGATCGCGTCGCACATGGCCAGATGCCGGACCAGGCCGCGCTCGAGGCTGAGCGCGAGGTTCCCCAGAGCCTCCTCCGCCCGCGTCCGCGCCGCCTCCCGCGTGTCCCAGGACGAGATCCCGACGACCGCCGCCAGCAGCACCAGCATGATCGCGCATGCGACGCCCACGGCCACGCGGGGCATCCGCGTCCGGCGGGGTGGCGCCTGCACCACGCCGCGTCAGCCTGTGGCGCCGTGCACGCCTGGCCGGGCCGTCCGCAGCAGCAGGCGGACACGCCCCACCAGCTCCATGCGGCGGAACGGCTTGCTGAGCACCTCGATCCCGTCCGGCAGATCACGCAGGCGCCCGGCATCCGCGAACCCCGTGACGATCAGGCCGGGCAGGCCGGGGCGGCGCTGCCGCGCCAGCGTCATCAACTCCACCCCATCCATCCCGACCATCGCATAGTCGCTGACCAGCACGTCCACCCGCTCCGCGGAACCAAGCACCGCCAGCGCGTCGTCGCCGTTCACCCGCTCGATCACCCGAAGGCCGGCGGCGATCAGGGAGGCGGACAGCGTCGTCAACACGTCCGGATCGTCGTCCACCAGCAACACCGCGGGCACCGGGTCCGCGTCCGAAGCGGGATCCTCAGGGGACGGGCCCGGTTGCCGAGCGCCGGGTTCCGCCAGGCGGCGCGTCGCCTCGTGCAGGAATGCGGCCGTGGGCGCGCCGCCGGCCACGACCGCCGCACGGAAGCGCGGCAGCCGCCCCTCCCGCGGCCCGGCGGCCATGGCCATCGACGAGATCATCCCGAACGCCGCCTCGATCTCGCCCTCGTCCTGGCGCGGGCAGGCGCGGAACAGGGTATCGAGGATGCCGGCATAGGCGTCGAACCCGGCGCCCTCCCCCGGGGCGGCGCGGGTGCTGAAAGGGCCGACGAACCAGTCCATCGGAACCCCGAACAGCCCCGACAGCTCGGCCAACAGCGCCGAGGACACGCGGTTGCTCCCGTTCTCGTACTTCTGCACTTGCTGGAAGGTAAGGCCGATCCGCTCCGCAAGCTCCCGCTGAGGCCAGCCCGCCAGCAATCGCAGGAACCGGAACCGGGCGCCCAGATGCCGATCCAGCTCGGCGGCCCGGAAGCGCACGCCGGCGCGGGCCGGGGCATGCCAGTCCGGATGCGCCGTGTCGTTCTCGCTCATCGAGTCCCTCCCGCGATCGGCGATCGATCATCGGGAAACACATTCGCGGCAGAAAGATTAAGGAAACGTCTACGGCAGCCCAGTCAGGCGGAAATGCCGACCCACCGCGTCACGCTCACCACCAGGATCACCGCGACGACATGCATCAGGAAATCCACCGCCGACGCATCGTGCGGATGGAACAGGCTGAGCAGGCTCGCCGCCGCCGCCGCCGCCGCCAGGCCGCCAAGTGCCGCGACCCGGCCCGGCCACAGCGGGCAGGCGCGGCGCAGCATCAAGACCAGCACCGCCGACAACGGGATGGAGACGAGCGTGATGAACGTCGCGCAGCCCATCGCATCGTGCATCGTGGCCGGCACCAAGCCCGGCAGCCCCCAGCCGCGCAGGCAGCCCCAACCGCTGGCCCCCAGCCACACCGCAGCCGGCGCCGCCGGCAGCAGCATCCAACCGCGCGCACGGCCGGGCACGCTGGACTGGAACGCCGCCAACGCCGCAGTGATCGCCGTCAGCACGGCACCCAGCGTGGCCCACCACAGGTCGGGCGACGCAGCCAGCCGTGCCCGAAGCGCCGCCACATCCCCGATGGGCGCCAGCACCGCTGCCAGCGCCACGACCACGGCCAGCCACAAGGCGGCGCGCACCGTCGGGCGGGCCAGCCGCCGCACGGGCTGCAGGTCGGCCGCAAGGGCTGCGATCAGCCCGTCTGGGCTGCCGCTCATGGCTCTTTGCCGCCCATGATCATTCGCAGCGATTTCAGGGCGCGGTGCAGGTTCACCTTCAGCGCGCCGGGGCTCCGCCCCGTCAGCAGCGACGCCTCGGCCAGCGAGCGCTCCTGCAGGCCCAGCTGCTCCATCGCCTCCCGCTGGCCCGGCGGCAGCAGCGCGACGGCAGCCACCAGCCGCTCGGCCCGCCCGCGATCGGCCACGTGCTGCTCGGCCCCCGCCGCGGGATCCGGGTGCGCCTCATAGGCCAGCGGGGCATGCATCTCCCGCGAGCCCTGCCGGCCCACCCGGCGCATCACGTCCACGCCCCGCCGCTGCACGATGGCGCGCAGCCACGGCGTGAACGGCCGGGCCGGGTCGAAGGTGTGGCGGGCGCGATGGATGGTCAGCAGCGTGTCCTGCACCACGTCGTCCAGGATGTCCGGGCGGACGCCGTTCTGCCGGGCCATGCGCCGGATCAGCGGCAGGCAGTCCCGCAGCAGCGCGGCATAGGCGGCGCCGTCGCCCCCCTGCGCCCGCTCCATCAAGGCGCTGAGCCGGGCCGGCTCCGCCACCGCAGCGATCGAGGGCGCCTGGTCCATCAGACCCAGGCCGAACGCGACAGGAGAGTTGAGCATGACCGACATGCATCGCCCTTCGCCACATCCGGCATGAAGGTTACGCCGGCTCGAGCACGGGCGCAGCGGCCGGCCGTGCCTGCGCGAGGCAGGCATCGACGGCGTCGCGCAGCGAGGTCGTGTAGTGGTCCGCGCCGATCACGCTCTTCAATCGCTCCTCGTTGATCGTCCCCGCCTCAGCTTGCCACAACCCGACGAGCGTAGGCACCCCCGGCGCACGGTGATGCAGCCGGCGCATCAGATAGCGCAGGCCCGACAGGCTGCCCCCCGCCTCCAGCCACGACACGCACACGATTTGGATGCCCGACACGTCCAGCGTGTCGATCGCCCCGCGCGCCACCGCCTCGTGCGACACCACCCGCGCGTTCAGACCACGCTTGGCCAGGATCTGCGCGAGCATCGCGCAAGCCGCCTCGTCCAGCGGCCCGCGGCCGCCCACGCACAGCACGGTGCCCGTGAGGTCGCCCGGCACGGCGGCCGTGTCGCTGGGCTCCGCGCGGTCGGACAGGTCCATGACCACGGCCCCGACCGAATCCTGGATATGACGCAGTTGCGGGCCCGTCAGCACGCCGCGCAGGGCGTCGTTGGCGGCCATCTGCAGACCCCACAGCGCGACCTCGTCGTAATAGGCCGACAGCGGGCGGTCCCGCAGCAGCGTCTCCGCCTGGTCCAGCGCCTCGTCCGCGTCGCCGGCCAGGATCCGCTGATAGAAGCTCTCGGCCGGGGTCAAGGCCGGCTGGTCGCCCAGCAGCACGTCGATGAACTGCAGGTGCTCCACGTGCCGCCCGAGCACGACGAGGCACAGCGTGAGCGGCATCGACAGGATCAGCCCCACCGGCCCCCACAGCCACGCCCAGAAGATGGCGGCCACCACGACCGACACCGGCGACAGGCCCGTGCTGTGGCCATAGGCGAGCGGCTCGATCACCTGGCCCACCAGCGCCTCCACCACCACGAACATGCCGATGGTGGTGATCACCATCGTCCAGCCGGGATCGACCGCGGCGGCCAGCAGCACGGGCAGCAGCGCCGCGCCGACGGCGCCGACATAGGGGACGAACCGGAACAGGGCGGCGATGATCCCGAACAAGGCCGGGCTGGGCACCCCGATGGCGAACAGGGCGAGCGCCACGACGATGCCGAACCCCGCGTTCAGCGCCAACTGCGCCAGGAAGTACCGGCTGAGCCGCACCGCCGCGTCGTCCATCGCCGCCGTCGTGCGATGCAGGTCGCCGGACCCGAACAGCCGGATCATCCGGTCGCGCAGGTCCTCCATCTGCATCAGGATGAACACGGCGACGACGAGCATGATGCCGATGGACCCCAGCGGCCCCAGCAATGGCGAGGCCAGCCGCTCCAACGTCTCGAACGGCGTCGGATCCGGCTGATGCACCTCGACCGGCGTGGGCTTCTGCGCCTGCTCCCCGGCTGGCCGGGCGTCGGGCTTGGCGGCGGGTGCCGGCGTGTCCCGCCCCAGCCGGCTGGTCACGGCGGCAACCTGCTCGGTCGCGAAGCCGCGCACCGAATCGAGCTTCCGCTGCACCGTCTGCGCATAGTACGGCGCCTGGCTGCCCAGCTGCGCCACCTGCGTCCCGATGATCCCGGCCAGCACGACGATGATGCCCAGCGCAAGCACGACGGCGAGGAACACCGAAGGCACGCGCCACAGCCCCAGCCGGCGCAACCGCCCGACCAACGGCGCCAGCACGAAGCTGAGCAGCACGGCGAGCGTGATGGGGATCAGAACCTCCCGCGCCAGGTACAGCGCCGCGATCACCACGACCCCCACGGCCAGGGTCATGAGGCTCGCCTGGCTGGGGATTTCGGCCGCTGCGACCTTGGTCTTGAGCTGGCTGGACGGCACTTGGATGTCGGGCATGGTTCTCTCGGGACCGGTTCGCGCCTACAACGCTGGCTGGGCCGTTTCGTCGCACATTGATGTGTACTGCCAGTCGGCGCAGAAGGCGGCGATGACAAACGCCTTCGACGCCATCGTGCTGGGGGCCGGCGCGGCCGGGCTGATGTGCGCGGCGGCGGCCGGCGCGCGGGAACGGCGCGTCGTGGTGCTGGACCATAACCCGCAACCCGGCGCCAAGATCCTCATCTCCGGCGGCGGGCGCTGCAACTTCACCAACCTGCACACGGCGCCGGACCGGTTCCTGTCGGCCAACCCGCGCTTCTGCGCCTCGGCCCTCAGCCGCTACACGCCCGAGGACTTCGTGGCCCTGGTCCGGCGCCACGGCATCGCCTTCCACGAGAAGACGCTGGGACAGTTGTTCTGCGACGGCTCGGCCCGCCAGGTCGTGACCATGCTGCTGGACGAGTGCCGCGCCGGCGGCGTCTTGGTGCACGCGGGCCACCGCATCACCGGCGTGGCGGGGCCGGGACCCTGGCGGGTCGAGACGGAGGCCGGGGCGTTCGAGGCGCCTGCGCTCGTGCTCGCGACCGGCGGGCTGTCGATCCCGAAGCTCGGCGCCACCGGCCTCGCGCACGACCTGGCCCGGCGCTACGGCCTGCCGCTCACGCCCATCCGCCCCGGCCTCGTCCCACTGGTGTTCGACGGGCCGGAGCTGGAGCTGATGCGGCCCCTGAGCGGCGTCGCCCTGCCCGTCGTCGCCCGGGCCGGCCGCGCCGCGTTCCACGAGGCGCTGCTGTTCACGCATCGCGGCCTGTCCGGCCCCGCCGTGCTGCAAGCCTCGTCATACCTGGATGACGGGGCGGAGGCGGTGTTCGACCTGATGCCGGGCGCCGACGCCGGGGCCGCGCTGCTCGACGCCAAGCGCCGGCGGCCGCGCGCGGAGGCGCGCACCCTGCTGGCCGACCTGCTGCCGCAGCGCCTGGCCGCCGCGATGGCCGCACGCCTGCCGCCTGTCGTGATGGCGGACCAGCCGGACCGCGGCCTGCGCGCCCTGGGCGCCACGCTCAACGCCTGGCGGCTGCGCCCCCGCGGGACCGAGGGCTACGCGAAGGCCGAAGTGACCCTGGGCGGGATCGACACGCGCGCCCTGTCGTCCCGCACGATGGAGGCGCGCGACGTGCCGGGTCTGTTCGCGATCGGCGAGGCGGTGGACGTCACCGGCTGGCTCGGCGGCTACAACTTCCAATGGGCATGGGCGAGCGGGTGGTGCGCCGGGCAGGCGGTGTGATTGGCCTGCATGATGGTCAGCGGAAGCGGTGGTCGAGACCCGCCTGTTTCACACCCTTGCCCTGACGGTCGAAGCGGCAGCCACCCTCCTGCAGCTTCAGCTTCACGTAGCGCGTATAGCCGGGCAACAGGCGTGCAGACGGACCATCCGGCGTTCCTCGGTGATCAGCTCGACCTCACGGAGACCGCTGGAAACCCCGCCGTTCAGCTCGAACAGTTCGGGGATCAGCGTATCGAGCTTGACCTGGAGGGCCTCCCAGGTCGGGGCCTCGATCACCAGGCCAGGCACATCGTCGCTGGTCGCGACGAAGACGCCAGCCTCACTGTCCCAGAACACATGGACGACCAGCGCCGCGCTTTCCACACCCGGAACCTAGCATGGGGCTCTGGCCATGTAACCGCGATTACCGCCCCAGAAACCGCGGCCGCCGCTTCTCCAGGAACGCCCGCCGCCCCTCCCGGTAATCCTCGCTGTCCCCGCACGCGGCAACGGCGCGGTCGATCGCGGCCAGGTGCTCGGCGTCCGGCTCCGGCACGGCAGACCGCACCGCAAGCTTCGCCGCCCGGACCGACAGCGGGGCCGCGTCCGCGATGGCACGCGCCATGTCGACCACGGTGTCGCTCAGATCCTCGTCCGGCACGACCCGGTTCACGAGCCCGATCCGGTGCGCCTCGGCCGAGTCGATGCGCTCGCCCGTGAACAGCAGCGCACTCGCCTGCGCCGGACCCACGGCGCCGACCAGCCGCCGCACGATGTCCTGCCCGTTCGCCGTGCCCAGCCGCACCGCCGGGATGCCGAACGCGCTGTCGACTGCGGCGATCCGCACGTCGGCCTGCAACGCGATGCCCAGCCCGCCGCCCAGGCAGAACCCCCGGATGCGCGCGATCACCGGCTTCGGAAACGACGCAAGCCGCGCCCGCCCCGCCGCCGTCATCCGATCGTACTCGCGCTGCGCATCCGCGTCCCCCCGGCTCGCCTCGAACTCCGATATGTCGGCCCCCGACACGAACGCCCTGTGCCCGGCCCCGGTCAGCACGACCACCCGCACGGCCCCGTCCAACTCGAAATGGTCGAGCACGTCCGCCAGCGTCTCCCACATGCCCACCGACATGGCGTTCATCTTGGCCGGGTTGTGGAAGGTGACGAGGCCGATCCCGCCCTCGATCTCCGCCAGCACCCGGCCCCTTCCCTCCCCCGCGTCCGCCACCTACAGCGCGCCCGACGCGCGCAGCCCTTCGATCTCCGCCTCGGAATAGCCGAGACTGGCGAGGACCGAGGCCGTGTGCTCCCCCTTTTCCGGCGTCGCGCTGCGGATCGTGCGCGGCACGCCCTGGATGTTCACCGGCGACGACACCAGCTCCGTCCGCCCCAATCGACGATGCTCTACGGGCGTGGCGAGGCCCAGGTGCTTCACCTGCGGATCGGCGAACACCTGGTCGATGGTGTTGATGGGCCCGCAGGGAATGCCGGCGCCCTCGAACAGCTCGATCCAGTGGGCACTCGGCTGCGTGGCCGTCACGTCGGAGATCGCGGCGTTGATGGCCTTCCGCGCCTTGCTGCGCTGGGCCTGGGTCGCCCAGTCGGGATTGATCGCCCACTCCTTGTGCCCGATCGCCTCCGCGAAGCGCGCCCATAGCCGGCCGGAGCTGGCCGCGATGTTGATGTGCCCGTCGCTGGTCGGGAACACGCCGGTGGGGATGCCCGTCGGGTGATCGTTGCCGGCCTGGCCCGCGACTTCCTGCTTCATCAGCCACCGGGCGGCCTGGAAGTCGAGCATGAAGGTCTGCACCTCCAGCAGCGACGTGTGGACCCAGCGGCCGACGCCGGTGCGTTCACGCTCGAACAGCGCCGTCATGATGCCGAACGCCAGCAGGTTGCCGGCCGTCAGGTCGGCGATGGGGATGCCGACGCGGACCGGACCCTGGCCCGGCAGGCCCGTGATGCTCATCAGCCCGCCCATCCCCTGCGCGATCTGGTCCACCCCGGCGCGCGCGCTGTACGGACCCGTCTGCCCGAACCCGCTGATGCTGCCATAGACCAGGCGCGGGTTGATGGCGTGCACGTCGTCCCACGCGATGCCCAGCTTGTGCTTCACGTTCGCACGCATGTTCTCGACGATCACATCCGCCGTCGCGACCAGGCGCATGAAGGCCGCGTGCCCGTCCTTCGACTTCAGGTTCAACTGCACCATGCGCTTGTTGCGGTGCAGGTTCTGGAAGTCCGGGCCGTCGCGGTCGCCGCTGATCTCCTCTCCGCCCTGGTCCGGCGGCTCGATCCGGATCACGTCCGCGCCCCAATCGGCCAGATGGCGCACACAGGTCGGGCCGGCGCGCGCGAGCGTCAGGTCCAGGACGACGATGCGCGACAGCGGCAGCGTGGTTGCGGCATGCATATCGGCCGTATGGGTATCGGGCATGGCGTGACCCCCCTTTCGTGGTTCCCGCGACTCTTCCACGCAGCCGCCCCACTGGCAATCAGGCGCGGCACCCAAGCCATGTCACTCAACGGAACGCCGCAACCAGCCGCGCGACCGCCTCGGCCGGCACCGCGACGCCCCCGGCCCCGTTCCGCTCGCCGCCCACCTGGATGCCGGCCACCCCCCAGCCCGCGGTGGTGCGGACCAGCACCGGCCCGCCGCTGGTGCCGCGCGTGCCGTTGCAGTCGTGCCGCAGCAGCGTGCGGCCGTCGGTGCCGGCCACCACGCCCAGCGCGCGGCACGCCGGGTCGATCGTCAGGCGCTGCGCCCGGTCCTGCCCATACCCGCCCAGGCTGAGCGACGCGCCCGGCGCCGCATACGCCAGCGGGAGCACGTCCTTCGCGGGATAGGGAATGTGCAGCACGGCCAGGTCGCTGCCCCGCGGTCCCGGGGCCGCCGGGTTGGCCTCGTCCGCAAGCCGCATCGCATCCGGCACGGCGTGCCGGGAATACGAGCCGGACTCGTAGCCGAACAGCAGATGGATGGATCCGACGGGAACAACGCGCCCGAGCGCCTTGTTATACAGGCAATGCGCCGCAGTGGCCGCAAGATCCGGCGCAACCATGACCGCCGTGCACCGGGACACGCCGGCGACCTGCAAACGCAGAACCGCCGACCACGGCGCTTGGCCAGGGTCGGCGGGGATACGCGTATCGTCGCTGCCGACGCCCGGCAGCAAAGCCAGCGCAAGCGCGGCCGTCCGGAGCGGACGGCCGCGCCTGAAGCTCAGAGGTTCTCGACCGAGACCGCCTCGGGGCCGCGGCGGCCGTCGGCCACCTGCATGCGCACGGTCTGGTTCGGCTCGAGCCCCGAAAGGCCACCACGGTTCAGCGCGGAGATGTGCACGAACACATCCTTGCCCCCGCCGTCAGGCATCACGAAGCCGAAGCCCTTCTCGGCGTTGAACCACTTCACGGTCCCACGCATCTCGATCGCGGTGCTCATGTCGACCGGCGCACGCGCGGCGGGGCGCGGACGCTCCCCGTAGCCGCCGCGATCGCCGCCACCGCCGCCGGCCCCGAACCCACCGCCGCCGCCGCCACCACCGCCGCCACCGCTGGACGGCGTGGCCGTGGTTTCGTCGACGCTGTTCACCTCGGCGACCTGCGGACCCTTCTGGCCCGCCGACGTCAGCACGCGGAGCGTGGCGCCCGGCTGAACCGTCTGGTAGCCGGCCCGCGACAACACGCTAATGTGAAGGAAAGCGTCACCGCCGCCCCCCTCGAGTTCCACGAAGCCGAACCCCTTCTCCGCGTTGAACCACTTCACGATCGCGCCCGTCTCGGGCCCCATCGGAGCATTGAACCCGCGCGGCGCGCCACCGAAGCCCGCCGGCGGACGGTCGCCGCCGCGGGGCACGAAACTGTCGCGGGGGACATACGGCTCGTCGCGACGCCCCCCTCCGAAATCATCGTCGCGGCTGCGGCCACGGCTCCCGCGGCGCGGGCTGTCGAAGGAACGGCGGTCAGGTGTGCTCATATTCTTCTCGGAAAGGCTGAACGGTCAGGGACATAGGTGCTCGCCTGGCGTGGTCCAACCCACCTTCGTGCCAGTCGAGCATCGACGATAGCGGATTTCAGCCGGCAGTGCCAGCCTGCCGCGTCACGCTCCCCGCGCGCGCCGGCGCGCACGCCGCCCGGGCATTGCGGGCCATGTAGTCGCCCAGCACCGCCGCCACCTCGCATGCGCTCAACCGCTTCCGCCCGCGCGCCGCAGGCTGCCGGTTGACGTTGATCCGCAGGACGCCGCCATTCGCGAGCGCAATCCTGAGCGATCCCTGCTGGATGGCCCGAACATACAGCGGAACGCCCAGGCTGGTCGCGGGAATGCGCCCGTCCGCGATGGCCGCCACCCGCGCCCGGTAATCCGCCGCCCGCTCGGGCGTGCGGGAATGGTACCACCCCGTCGCCTCATACCAGTTGCCCCCCGCATCCGTCCGCAACCGCACCAGGAAACGCCCGGCGTAATCCGCGTTCGGCCCCGGCTCGAACGCCTGGTCCAGCGACGCGAACGCATTCGGGTGCGCCTGCAGGTTGATCTGCATGCAGCCCACATCCACCTGCCGCACCCCCCGGTCCAGCGCGCCCCGCGTCCAGGCCACCGCCGCCGCCTTGCTGTCGAAATACATCGCCGCCCCGTCCGCGTTCACCGCCCACGGCCAGGGCTGAACGCCCGGCAGCGGCGGGATCGGCCGCCCGCTTTCCGTGCGTGAGATCGCGGCGAGCAGCCCCGGCAACGTGCTATGCCGCTGTTCCGCCTCGAGGATCGCCCCCATGCAGCGCACGCTCTGCTGCTCCGCCCAGCTCGGGACGCGGCCCGCGGCCCCCGGCGCGTCCATGGCCGCCGCGCGCATCGCCACCAGGCAAAACAGGATCCACAGGGCGCGCATGCCCCGGCCATACAGGGTCTAGTAGTTCGGCCACAACCCCGGCGTCGCCACCTCCAACGAGTGCCCGTCGGGATCGCGGAAATACAGGCTCGTCCCCCCATGCGCCTGCACCACGCGGCTCTCGATCACCACCCCGTTCATCATCAGATGACGGTCCCACTCGTGCAGCGCGGCGGACGGGATGGCCAGGCACAGATGCTGCGGCCCTTCCCCCCCATGCGCCGGGATCATGCCCCCCGGCACCAGGCTCGGCGTCGTCGAGCCGCCGGAGCGGAACAGCAGCAGCACCGCGCTGCCGGGCAGTGCCAGCGCGACCATGCGCTCGTCCTCCAACAGCGTATCGAGCGCGAACAGGCGCTTGTAGAACGCCTTGGACACATCGAGGTCCTCGACGTACAGGGACGTTTCCAGCAGGTGGCTCAATCGGGGTGACATCGCGGCATGAACGCCCGAAACCGGCGCCTGTTCCCAAGGTCGTGTTCACAGAAAATTACGCCCCTTCACGCAGGAGACTTCACAGTGGCCAATGCCCTCATCCTCGGTGCGTCCCGCGGCCTCGGCCTCGGCCTCGTGCAGGAACTGCTCGGCCGCGGCTGGGCTGTCACCGCAACCGCCCGCGACGACGCCGGACGCGCCAGCATCGTCGACACCGGGGCCACCGCCGCGATCGCCGACATCACGGACCCTGCCAGCCTCGCCGCCCTGCCCGCCGGGCCCCCCTTCGACCTCCTGTTCGTGAACGCCGGCATCTCGGAACCCGCGGACTTCGCCAGCATCGACGCCGCCGGCATCGGCCACCTCTTTCTCACCAACGCCGTCGCCCCGGTCCGCGCGGCAGAGGCGCTGCTTCCCCGCCTCGCCCCCTCCGGCATGATCGCCTTCATGAGCAGCCGGATGGGCAGCGTGGCGCTCACCACCCAGGACAACAAGGCGATGTACCGCGCCAGCAAGGCGGCCCTCAACTCCCTGACCCGCGGCTTCATGGCCCGGCTCGACCGGCCCCGCCCCGTGCTCACCCTCCATCCCGGCTGGGTCGCCACCGACATGGGCGGCCCCGGCGCCGACCTCGACGTCGCCACCAGCGTCCGCGGCATCGCCGACGTCATCCTGGCCCGCCGCGACCACACCGGCTCCGTCTTCCTCGACTACTGCGGCGCCGAGCTGGCCTGGTAGGCCCCGGCGGTCATGCACACGCCCGGCCTGTTCGACCTCCAGGTCAACGGCTACGCCGGCATCGACTTCAACGACGAACGCCTGACCGCGGCGGCGCTCGACCACGCGCTCCGCGCCATGCTCGACGCCGGCGTCACGCGATGCCTGCCGACGCTGATCACCGCGGCGGAAGACACGCTGGCCGCCCGCTTCTCAGCCCTCGACCGCGCCGTGGCGGAAAGCCGGCTGGGGCCCGCCATGGTCCCCGGCTACCACCTGGAAGGCCCCTTCCTGAACCCGGCGCCGGGCTTCGCCGGCTGCCACCCCCCCGCCGCCATGGTCCCCCCCGACATCGCGATGACCGCGCGCCTGCTCGCCCCCCTCCGCCGCCCCGTCCTGCTCCTGACCCTCGCGGCCGAACGGGATGGCGCGGAGGCGCTGATCCGCTGGGCCACCGCCCGCGGCATCGTCGTCGCCATCGGCCACTCGGACGCGGGCGCCGCCGTCGTGGCCCGGGCGGCGGAGGCGGGCGCGCGCATGTCGACGCATCTGGGCAACGGCCTGCCGCAGGTGCTGCCGAAGCTCGACAACCCCATCATGGCGCAACTGGCCGAAGACCGCCTGGTGGCCGGCTTCATCGCCGACGGCGTCCACCTGCCCGTGCCCGCCCTCCGCGCCATGGTGCGGGCGAAGGGGCCGGGGCGCGCGGTGTTGGTGACGGATGCCGTCTCGGCCGCCGCGGCCCCGCCCGGACGATACGGGTTCGCTGGCATGGCGATCGACGGCGCCGCGGATGGCAGCGTCCGCACGCCCGGCGGCGGCACCAGTCGCGGCACCTTGGCCGGCAGCGCGCTGACACTGGACCGTGCGGTACGGAACCTCGTCGCCTGGAGCATCGCCGACCCCGCCGGGTCCGTCGCCATGGCCTCGGTTGCGCCCGCCGCCGTCCTCGGCCACACGCCGGCCGGCCGGGTCGATTGGGACGCGGACCTGCATGTCCGCGCTGTTCACCTCGACGGCAGCGTGTATCGTTCCACCAGCACGGGGGACGCGGCATGACGGCACATCTGGGGCGCAGGACGGTGACGGCGGGGCTGGGCGCCTTGGGGGCGCTGGCCGGACGGGCGGCGCAGGCGGCGCCGGTGCCCATCACCATCCTCGACGTCGGCGGCGCGCTGCAGCTCATGCAGCCCGCCTTCGAGGCGTTCCGCGCCGCCAATCCCGCGGCCCTCTCGCGCCTCACCTTCAGCAAGGCCCCCGCGCCCGAACTCTCCGCCAAGCTGCGCGCCATGCAGGCGGCAGGGCGCGTCGACATCGACCTCGTCCTCACCGGCAGCGATGGCCTCGCGGCGGGGCTGGAGGGCCAGCAATGGCTGAAGCTGCTGCCCGACCACGCGGCCGGGCTGCCGGGGCTGGAGGACAAGTACGAGCCGGCGGCGCTGGCGCTGCACAGGGCGCAGGGTCAGGGCTTCGGCGTCGTGATGAACTACTACCCCTCCGGCCCGCTGCTGGAATACATGCCGGACCGCGTGCCGACGCCCCCCGCGACCGCCGCCGCGCTGCTCGACTGGGCGCGCGCCCACCCCAACCGCTTCATGTACGCCCGGCCCGCCAACTCCGGCCCCGGCCGCACCTTCATGATGGGCCTGCCCTACC
Source organism: uncultured Acetobacteraceae bacterium (assembly GCA_964246015.1). Classification (GTDB taxonomy): domain Bacteria; phylum Pseudomonadota; class Alphaproteobacteria; order Acetobacterales; family Acetobacteraceae; genus JBBROS01. The sequence continues at coordinate 147 of CAXTPG010000049.1, read as the reverse complement.
TCCTCGAAGACACCGATCCCAAGGACCCCGTCGCCGGATGGGCCAAGACCTGGGCGTATCTCGAAGCGCTCAACCCCTTCATCGAATACTACCCCAGCGGCACCGGCGCCACGATGAAGGAGTTCGGCGAGGGCTCCCGCGACATGA
>CAXTPG010000048.1:0-31610 GCA_964246015.1 uncultured Acetobacteraceae bacterium | reverse complement strand
GGTGCGCTGGCGGTTTCGATGCTGGCGGCGGATGGGGTGGGGTTCGTGCTGGCGGCGGGGGCGGCGTGCGTGCTGCCTGTCCTGCGTGGGGGGCGAACGGCGCGCACGCTTCTCCCCTCCCTGACCCAGGGAGGGGGGAAAGGGCGTTCACGCGAGTGCCTTGGGCTTTTCCTCATCGGTCTGGTTGGGGCCGTGCTGCTGCTGGGCGGGTTGGACCCGCGGTTCGCGGCCATGCGGGCGGTGGCGCCGGATGGGGTGCGGGCCGCGTCGGTGCTGGCGTTCGTGGTCGCGGGGGTCGCGGTGGCGCCGGTGGCGCTGCCGGCGGGGTTGGGCGGTCTGTTCGGGGTCTATGCGGTGGCGCGGGTGTTGCTGGATCTGTCGGGGCCGGTGACGCCGGTGTGGTGGGGGGCGCCGGTGCTGGTGCTCGGGGCGGCCTGGGCGGTCTTGGGGGCGCGGGAGTCGGCGCGGACGGAGGTGCTGGGGGAAGGCGACGCGGCGCTGGCGGCGCAGGGTGTGGCGGTGATGGGGCTGGGGGCGGCGCTGCTGGCGCGGGGGGCGGACCTGTTGCCGCTGGCGGGGCTGGGCGTGGCGGCGGCGCTGTCGCAGGTCGTGGTCTGTGCCGTGTGGGCCGGGTTGTTCGCGGTGTGCGCGGGGGTGGTGCAGGCGGGCGTGGGCGGGGCGGAGCTGGCGCGGATGGGCGGGCTGCTGCGGCGGGCGCCGGCGACGGGGCTGGCGATGCTGGTGGCGCTGGGTTCGATGGCGGCGGTGCCGCTTTCGGCGGGGTTCGGTGGCGCGTGGGCGGTGGCGCAGGCGCTGGTCGGGACGGGGCGGCTGGGCGGCGTCGGGCTGCTGGCGGTCGTTGCGGGCACGGTCGCGGCGCTGGGCCTGGTGGTGGCGGTGCTGGCCGCGGCGGCGGTGCGGTTGGGGGGCGTCGTGCTGCTGGGGGCGCCGCGCACCGCGAAGGCGGCGGCGATGACGGAGCCGCGGCGGCTGGTGCGGCTGGGGATGGCGGGGCTGGCGGGACTGGCGGTGCTGGCGGGATTCAGTCCGGGCCTGGTCATGGCGCTGGTGCAGCCGGGGGCGCGGTTGCTGACGGGGGCGGGCGCGGAGGGGGCGGGGTTGTTGGCGCTCGGGCCTTTGGCGGATGGGCCGGGGTATGCGGCGGCGCCGCTGGCGGTGCTGTTCGCGGCGGCGGTCGCGGGGATCGGCCGGGCGGCGCGCGGCCCGGCGGAAATCGTGCCTGCCTGGCAGGGCGGGTTTGCCGAGGACGGGGTGGGGCGGGGCAATACGGGGCCGGTGGCGATGGGCCCGGTGTGGCGGATGGAGTGGGACCGGGCGGTGCCGGCGGTGCTGGCGCTGCTGCTGGCGGCGGCGCTCGGCTGGGCGGCGCGATGAGCTGGGCGGCGTTGGCGCTGCATGCGGTGCTGATGGCGGCTGCCGTACCGGTGCTGGCGGGGGCGTCGGGTTGGGTGGCGGCGCGGGTGCGGGGGGTGGCGCCGCCGCCGGTGTGGCAGGCGTGGCGGGACCTGGTGCGGCTTTGGCGGAAGTCGGGGGTGCGGCCGGCCGGGGCGTCGCTGGTGTTCGCGGGGGCGCCTTCCGCTTCGCTGGCGGCGGCCTGTGTGGCGGTCGTGCTGGTGCCGTCGTTCGGGCTGGGGATGGCGACGGCGCCGTGGGCGGACCTGGTCGTCGTGGCCGGGTTGCTGGCGTTGTCGCGGGCGGCGCTGGCGTTGGCGGCGTACGATGCCGGGTGGGCGGCGGAGGCGCAGGCAGGGGGGCGAGCGATGGCGGCGCGGCTGGGCGTGGCGCCGGTGCTGCTGCTGGTCGCGCTGGAGCTGTGGCTGGTGTCGGGCGGGACGAACCTGGATGCGGCCGTGGCGGCGGTGCGGGATGGCGGCCCGGGCGCCCGGCTGGGGGGGGCGCTGGCGGGGGCGGCGTTGTTCCTTTCGGCGTTGGGGGGCGGGGATGGAGTTCTGCCGCCGTTCGCGGGGCGGCAGCGGGCGGTGGCGGTGGCGGCCGGGCATGTGCGGCGCGTGGTGGTGCTTTCGATGGCGGGGGCGCTGCTGCTGCCGGTCGGCGTCGCCGCGGCCGGGGCGGGGGTGCTGGGCTGGGGCTTCGGCCTGGTGTGCTGGGTGGCGAAGATGGGGGTGCTGGGCGGGCTGGAGGCGGCGGCGGGGCCGTGGCGGCCGGCGCTGGCGGTGGCGGCGCTGCTGGTGTTGATCGCGGTGGCGCTGGGCGGCGTGCAGGGGGCGGCGTGACGGCGCTGGAGATCATCCGGGGCGGGGTGGTGGCGGCGTGCCGGCCCTGGGCGCGGTACGAGCTGTCGTCCGACGCGTGGCGGGGGATGGCGGCGGCGCTGCCGGGGTCGCCGGGCGTGGCGTTCGCCGGGCTGTGGGCGGATACGGCGCAGGTGCATGCGCTGTTGCTGGCGGATGTGCCGCTGATCGTGTCCGTGCCGGTCGAGGCCGGGCTGTATGCCGCGCTGTCGCCGGCCCGGCCGGGCGCCGCGTTGTTCGAGCGCGCGGTCGCCGATCTGTGGGGGCACCAGGCGGCGGATGCGGTGGATACCCGGCCGTGGCTGGATCATGGCGCGTGGCCGATGCTGCGGCCGTTGTCGGAACGGCCGGCGCCGAATGCCGGGGCGGCGGAGGCCGGAGCGGCGGAGGTGCCGGAGATGATGGAGGGGCCCGGGGAGACGCTGGGCTTCGGGCCGCTGCCGCCGGTGCCTGCGGGGACCGGGCATTGGCGCGTGGGGGTCGAGGGCGGGGTGGTGCGGCGGGTGGAGGCTCGGCTGGGGTATGGGCACCGGGGGGTGCCGGGGCTGATGCGGGGGAAGTCGCCGGGTGGGGCGGCGCGGGTTGCGGCGCGGATCGCGGGCGGGGCGACGGTCGCGCACTCGGTGGCGTTCGCGCGGGCGGTGGAGGCGGCGCAGGGCGTGGCGGTGCCGCCGCGGGCGGAGGCGCTGCGGACGGCGCTGCTGGCGATCGAGCGGGTGGCGATGGCGTTGCACGATCTGGGGGCGGAGCGGGCGCGGGAGGCCGTGGTGGCAGCGTGCGGGGATGCGTTCGGGCATCGGCTGCTGATGGGGACGGTGTGGCCGGGCGGGGTGGCGGAGCCGGTGGCCGGGGGTTTTCGGGCGCTGGTTGCCGCGTTGGATGTTTCGATGCCGTCGCCGCGTCCGGACGGGCGGGGTGTGTTGCCGATCGGCGACGCGCTGGCGTTGGGGGTGGCGGGGGCGGCGGGCCGGGCGTCCGGGCGGCTGGACCCGGCCGATCCCGGGGCCGCGGTGCGTTCGGCGGGCGATGCGGGGGCGCGGCTGGCGTTGCGCGCGGCGGCGGTGCCGGTGGATGCGGCGGTGGCGCTGCATGCGTTCGAGACGATGCAGGATGGTCCGGTCGAGGTCGCGTTGCCGCATGCGGCGGGCGAGGGGCTGGGGGTCGCGAAGGGGCCGCAGGGGCGGGTGTGGCATTGGGTACGGCTGTCCGGGGGCGTGGTGGCCGCGTGTTTCGCGGTCGACCCGGCGTGGCTGCACCTGCCGGCGTTCGAGCGGGCGGCGCGGGGAGCGGCGCTGGACGATCTGCCGGGGATCGCGGCGTCGTTCGGGCTGCATCTGCCGGGGATGGAGCTGTGACGGCGGACCCGGAGCTGGCGGGGGTGCTGGCGGCGCGGCTGGACGCGGCGTCCTTGGCGCGGCTGGGGCGGAGCCTGTGCGTGTTCCCGGTTTCGGCGGGGGAGTGCGGGGGGTGCGCGCTGGAGTGGGCGGCGCTGCGTGGGGTGGCGTACGGGCTGGCGCCGTATGGGGTCTCGGTGGCGGCGCACCCGGCGGAGGCGGACGTGCTGCTGGTGATGGGGGCGATGACGCGGGTGCTGGTGCGGCCGGTGCAGCTGGCGCTGGCGGCGATGGGTCGGCCGCGCTGGGTGGTGGCGGTGGGGGATTGCGCGATCGACGGGGGGGTGTTTGCGGGCGCCGGGCCGGTGGCGGGGGGGGTGGAGGCGGCGGTTCAGGTGGATTTGGCAATCCCGGGGTGCCCGCCGAGTCCGGCGGCGATGCTGGCGGGGTTGGAGACGTTGCTGGCGGCGAATGGGTAGGGGGCAAGCCAGCCACGGTAGCGGACCAGGCGTCCCAGGCCGAGCGGGAGGCGCATCTCGACGTCGAAGCGGAAGCGGCCGGCTTCGTCCATGGTTTCGGTCGCGATCGAGACGGGGGCCAGGAGACGGGGCAGCGGAATCGGGCCGAACCACCAGGCCCGGACTGGCATGCCCAGCACGCCCGCCGGTCCCACGGGCAGGTCCAGGCCGAAGCGGAACGGGCCGAAGCGCTCGACCAGGCGGCCGGGTCCGGCGGCGGAGAGCGTGCTGGCGAAGCGGCGGCCGCCGAAATCGCGCAGCCAGCGTTCGCGGCCCTCGTCCGGGCGGATCGTGACGCGGACGGGCACGCTCTTTGCGGCGGGGGGGAAGCGGAACACGGCGGCGGCGAGGCGGGCGAGTGCCGTGTCGGGGCCGTCCACACTGGCGACGCCCGCGGCGTGGATGCCGAAGGAGCGGCCGTGCAGGTGCTGCAACGGCGCGGGCAGGACGGCGAAGGCGTCGCCCAGGACGCGTTCGTAGAGGCTGGGGGGCGGCGCCTCGCTTCTGCGTCCGGTTGTGATCTGCAGGCCCTGCATCTCTGCTTCGATGGCCTCCAGGTTCAGCACGCCGGCGCAGGCGCGGGCGCCGGGCGGGATCGTGTCCAGGGCGCGGAGTGCGGCGAGGGCGGGGAGGGTCGGGACGGCCGGGCCGTCGCCGGATTCGGCCAGCAGCCACCAGGTGGCGCGGGCGGGGGCGCCGGCGGCGTCGAGGCCGGTCGCCTGCACCGTCATGCCGCCGCGGTCGGTGCCCCAACGCTGGAACCAGCCGGCGATGGCGCGAACGGGGCGGGCGAGCGGGGCGAGGGTGGGCAGGATGCGGGCGCGGACGGCGAGGCTGGCGAGCCACAGGCCGAGGTGCAGGACGGGCAGTTCCAGCCCGGCGCGGAAGACGGCGGCGTGGCGGACGGCGAAGCGGCGGGGCACGATGTCGAGGTCCGGCGTTTCGGCCAGCGCGAGCCAGCGGCGACCCAGCCCGGGCATGGTCCGCCGCACATTCATCCCCCAGCCCGGGCGCGTCGCCCAGCCGCCGTCGATGAACACGCGGACCGGTTGCCCGGTGTAGGCCAGGATCGCCCGTACGACCGACAGGCCGCGGGGCGCGCGGTTTCCCGGGGAGATCGCGATCTCGACGCTGTCCACCTGGCGCCAGCCCACCGTCAGCGCGTCGAGGGCCGCGTTCGACAGGGCGGGGGTCGAGCTGGCGCCGGTCAATGCGACGATGCCGGCTGCGCGGGCCGCATCGTCCAGGGCCGGGAAACGGTCGATGTAGTCGCGGGCGTCGGCCAGGTCGATGCAGTGCAATCCGGCGGCGATGGCAATGCGGGCCAGATGCGGCTCCGCGCCCTGGAAGGGCCCGGCGGCGTCGATGATGGCGAACGCGCCTGTGGCCCGCAGTTGACCGGGCGTGACCCGCGTTGCGTCGATGAGCAGGGATGACAGCCTCGGGTGGTCCCGGGGCGGCGTGGCGTGCCGGCCGCCGACGATGACGTCGAAGGTCGTCGTTCGCAGCAGACCGGCTACCAGCCGCGCGCCGAAGACGCCGGCGCCACCGATGACGAGGACGCGGCGCGTCACCCCGGCGGCGCCCGCCCCCTCACATCGTCGCGCCGATCACCCAGGGGGCGAACTCCGCGCCGCCCGCGTCGAAGCTCTCGCTTTTGGTGCGTTCGCCGCTTGCCGTCCTGACCATCATCTCGAAGATGCGTTGGCCGCATTCCTGCACCGTTTCGGCGCCGTCCAGGATCGTGCCGCAGTTGATGTCCATGTCGTCTTCCATGCGGTCGAACATGGGGGTGTTGGTGGCGAGCTTGATGCTGGGGGAGGGCTTGCAGCCGAAGACGCTGCCGCGGCCGGTGGTGAAGCAGACGAGGTTCGCGCCGCCCGCGACCTGGCCGGTGGCGGCGACGGGGTCGTAGCCCGGCGTGTCCATGAAGACGAAGCCGCGGGCGGTGACGGGCTCGGCGTAGCCGACGACGTCGACGAGGTTGGTGGTGCCGGCCTTGGCCATGGCGCCCAGGGATTTCTCCAGGATGGTGGTCAGGCCGCCGGCCTTGTTGCCGGGGCTGGGGTTGGCGTTCATCTCGGCGCCCTCGCGCTCGCAATAGGCCTCCCACCAGCGCATCAGGCCCACGAGTTTCTCGCCGACGTCGCGGGAGACGGCGCGCCGGGTCAGCAGGTGCTCGGCGCCGTAGGTCTCGGGGGTTTCGGAGAGGATGACGGCGCCGCCATGGCGGACGATAAGGTCACTGGCGGCGCCCAGGGCCGGGTTGGCGGAAACGCCGGAGTAGCCGTCGCTGCCGCCGCATTGCAGCGCGATGGTGAGTTCGGAGAGGGGGGTGGGCTCACGGTGGACCTGGTTGGCCTCGGCCAGGACCTCGCGGACGAAGGCGATGCCGGCTTCCACGGTCTTGCGGGTGCCGCCCATGGTCTGGATGTCCATGTTGCGGATGCGGTCGCTGAGGCCCTGCTCCTGCAACAGGCCGCCGATCTGGTTGACCTCGCAGCCCAGGCCGATGACGACGATGTGGCTGAAGTTCACGTGGCGGGCGTAGCCGGCGAGGGTGCGGCGCAGCAGGCGCAGCGGTTCGCCGTCGGTCATGCCGCACCCGGTCTTGTGGGTGAGTGCCACGACGCCGTCGACATTCGGGAAGTCGGCCAGCGGGTCGTGCCCGGTGAAGGGGTTGCGCTTGAACACGTCGGCGATCAGGCCCGCGACATGCGCGCTGCAGTTCACCGACGTGAGGATGCCGATGTAGTTGCGGGTGGCGACCCGGCCGTCGGGGCGGCGGATGCCCTGGAAGGTGAGCGCCTCGTTCGCCATCGCCGTCGGGCGGGCGTCGACGCTCCAGGCGTAGTCCTTGTCGAAGTCGCCCATGCCGCAGTTGTGGACGTGGACGTGGGTGCCGGGCGCGATGGGCTGGGTCGCGAACCCGATGATCTGGCCGTAGCGGATGATGGGCGCGCCGGTGGCGATCGCGCGGATCGCCACCTTGTGCCCGGCCGGAATGCGCTGCGTGGTCCGCACGCCGTCGCCGAGCTCGACCCCTTCCATCAGGGTCGAGCGGGCGATGAGCACCCCGTCGCCGGGGTGCAGCCGGATGGTCTGGATCATCCTTCGCGCGTGGCCTTCACGGCCGCGCGGGCAGCGTTCAGCAGCAGGCCGCTGTCGTTGCCGAGGGTGACGAGGTTGAAGCCCATCTTGATCATGCGGGCGGCGTATTCGGGCTTCCCGCAATGGATGCCGGCGTTGATCTTGCGCTTGGCGGTTTCCTTGAGGATGTATTCGTAGGTGTCGATGGCCTCCTTGCCCTCCTGGTCCAGGACGGGGGTGCCGCCGCGGCTGAAGGCGAGGTCGCTGGGGCCGATGTAGACGGCGTCGATGCCGGGAACGTCGAGGATGCCCTCCAGGTTGTCGATCGCCTGCTGCGTCTCGATCATCGGCATGCAGAGAATCTCGTCGTTGGCGGTGCTCTGGTAGCCGGTGCTGGCGCCGTAGATGCCGGCGCGGATGGGGCCGTTGCTGCGGGCGCCCTTGGGCGGGTAGCGCATGTAGGAGACGAGCTTGGCGGCCTCGTCGACGGTGTTGATCATGGGGCAGACGACGCCGTAGGCGCCGGCGTCGAGCACCTTGCCGATGATGCCGGGCTCGTTCCAGGGGACGCGGACCATGGGGACCACGGGGTGGACCTGCATGGCCTGGAAGCAATGGACCATGGAGAGATAGTCCTGCACGCCGTGCTGAAGGTCGACGGTGACGCTGTCGAAGCCGCCCTGCGCCATGACTTCGGCGGAGAAGCCGCTGGGGATGGCGAGCCACCCGTTGACCGTGGGTTTGCCCTGGTCCCAGAGCGTCTTCAATTTGTTCGCCATGGTGGCCGTTTCTCCCGTTCGTGTCCGGGGAGGCTAGGCCCGGGTGGCGGGGGGATCAACCCGGGGGCGACGCCGAGCTCCCCATCAGATGCAGGACTACTTCCCGCCGGTGCGGCGCGTCGCGGTGTTCGAACAGGAACACGCCCTGCCAGGTGCCCAGCACGGGTGCGCCGGCGGCGACCGGGATCGACAGGCCGGGCTGCGTCAGCGCGGCGCGCAGGTGGGCGGGCATGTCGTCCGGGCCCTCGTCCGCGTGGCGATACCGGCCGCGCGCGTGCGGCGCCAGCCCGGCGAAGAAGTCGTGCAGGTCCGCGCGGACGTCCGGGCTCGCATTCTCCTGCACCAGCAACGATGCCGAGGTGTGGCGGCACCACAGCGTCAACAGCCCGGTCCCGATCCGCTGCGCCGCCGCCCATTCCCGCACCGGGGCGGTGATCTCCGTAAGGCCCGGGCCGCGCGTGGCTACGACCAGCGTATGCTGCGCCTGCCTCACTGGGTCGCGACCACGCTCACGCTGTTGTAGGGGCTGCCGCCGGTGCTCAGGGCCTTCGTCGACCAGACCAGGTAGACCAGCACCCGCTTCTGCGCGTCCCACATCCGGGTCACGCGGATTTCCTTGAACAGCCAGCTTGCGGAGGCGCCGAACACGACCTCGTTGTCCGGCATGCGATCCGGGACCGTCACGGCCCCGGTCGCCCGGCACGCGATGCTGAAGCGGCTCGGGTCCGTCGCCAGGCCCACCGTGCCCTTCAGCCCGCCGGTTTCCGCGCGGGAGAGGTAGCAGCTCACGCCGCCCACGCGGGGATCGTCGTAGCGGTCCACCACGATGCGGTCGTTGCGGCCCACGACCCGGAACGTCGTGCTGACGTCGCCGATGCGCGTCGGGTCGTCGGCGGCGCGGGCCGGGGCCGTCATGGCGGGGGTTGCGAGCAGCAGCAGCAAGGCCAGCAGGCGCATCGGGCGATCCTTCGTTGAACGCGGGAGACATGCGCCCGCGCCCCGGCCGCCGCAACCACCGGCCCTCCCCATCCGACGGAGGGTGCGAAACCGTGAACGAGCGCCCATATTGCGTGCAAAGGAGTACCCATGAAGGACACGCTCACCGCCCTGCTCCTGGACGTCGGCGTCCGCCCGGCCGCGTTGCAGGTCGCCGTCATGGCGGCCGACCCGGTGCGGGCCGCCGATCTTTCGGCCCGCGTGGCGCTCGCCGGGCATATCGTGGTTCCCGACGACGAGGCCGAGGTCGTGCTCGCCGACGGGCGGACGGCGCTCGGTCCGGTGCGGCCGCTGCTGCGCATGGGGGAGGGCGGCATGGTCCCCGGCAGCCTCTCGCCCGCGCAGCTCGACGCGGCGCTGCGGGCGGTCGCGGTCGGCCTGCGGGTCAGCCTGCCGGACGCCGAGCCGCACGCACCGCTGACCCCGCGGGAGCAGGAGATCCTGGCCTGTCTGGGCGAGGGGCTCAGCAACAAGGCGGCCGCACGGCGTCTGGGCATCAGCGCCCATACCGTGAAGTTCCACCTGGAGGCCGTCTTCGCGAAGCTGGGCGCCACCAGCCGGACCGATGCGGTGGCACGGGGCGTGCGGGCGGGGCTGATCCTGCTGTGATCGTCGCCTCGGTCGCGGCCGGGCCGGGGCACGGGTTCAGCAAGCCGGTCCTGGACGGGATCGTGCTGCTGGCCGGGCTGGGCGTGCAGGGGGACGCGCATCTGGGCGTCACCGTGAAGCACCGGTCCCGCGTGGCGCGCGACCCGACGCAGCCGAACCTGCGCCAGGTGCATCTGCTGCATGGCGAGCTGCTGGACGAGCTGGCGGGGCGCGGCTTTGCCGTGGCCCCGGGGGACATCGGGGAGAACGTGCTGACGCGCGGCATCGACCTGCTGGCGCTGCCGCAGGGCGCCCGCCTCCGCCTGGGGGCGGATGCGCTGGTCGAGGTGACGGGGCTGCGGAACCCCTGCCTGCAGCTGGACCGCTTTCAACCCGGGCTGATGACGGCCACGCTGGACCGCGACGCGCGGGGTGGCCTGGTTCGCAAGGCCGGGGTGATGGCGATCGTGATCGAGGGCGGCCCGGTGCGCCCCGGGGACGCCGTCGCGGTGACCTTGCCGGACGAGCGTCGCGCGTTGCTTCCGGTCTGACGCAACCGCCGGCGTCCGCTTGCGCTATGGCCTCCACACGCAGGAGGCCCGCATGTCCGACAATCCGCTGGAAACCACGCCCGAGCGCGAAGCAGAGATCGAGGCGCGCGCGAAGGCGCTGTGGGAAGCGGACGGCAGCCCGGACGGCGCGATGGCCGAATACCGCGAACGCGCCGACGAGCTGGTCCGGATGGAGCTGGCGGGCACGCCCGGGCAGCGTCCGATCGACGATGGCTCGCCCATTCCCGGCGTGATCGTCGAGGAGGCGAGCATCCAGGAGAACTACGGCGAGTTTCCGGGCGCGCGCGGCGCCGCGGATCAGGGCGAGTGGCGGGAGACGCCGATGACGCGGGAGGAGCTGCGGGAGGGCGGCGAGGAGCAGCCGCGCCGGCCGTAGCGCCCTAGTAGCGGTGCTGCGGCAGGCTGAGCAGTGGGAAGCCGCTCAGCACGTGCGGCTCGCACACCGCCTCGACCTGGCGAAGATAGGTGCGGTCGAGCCCTGCGAAGCTGGTCAGGCCCAGCAGTCCGAGCGTCTCGATCACCTCGATCTCCAGCAGCTCGATGATCCGCACGATCCCGTCCGCGCCGCCGGCCGCCAGCCCGTAGCAGTAAAGCCTTCCCATGCCGACCAGGTCGGCGCCCATCGCGATCGCCTTCACCACGTCGCTGCCGCGGCTGATGCCGCCGTCGACGATCGTGAAGGCGCGGCCGTCGACGGCCTGCAGCACCTCGTCCAGCACCTCCATCGACCCGGCGCCGTGATCCAGTTGCCGGCCGCCATGGTTGCTGACGTAGATGCCCTCGATCCCCATGTCGCAGGCCCGCGCCGCGTCCTCGGCGGTGGCGATCCCCTTCAGGATCAGCTTGATGCGGTGCGTGTCCTTGAAGCGGCGGATGTCGTCCCAGTTGAGCGCGGCCTGGTGGTGGCCCGAGGTCGCGCGCCAGGGCTTGCTGAACCGCTTGGCGATGTCGCGCTCGCGGCGGCTGTACAGCGCGCTGTCGACGGTGATGCAGAACGCGTCGTAGCCGTGATCGACGGCGCGGCGCACGTGGTCGTCCACCCAGGCATCGTCGCCGCGGACATAGAGCTGGAACACCTTGGGGCCGGTCGCGGCCTCGGCCACGCGCTCCAGCCCGGATTCGCTGACGGAGCTGATGAAGAACGGCACGCCGGCGGCACCGGCGCCCTTCGCCACGGTGACGCCGCCGCCCGGGGCGATCTGCTCCAACCCGCCGACCGGGGCGAGCGTGACGGGCAGGCGGATGGTGTGGCCGAGGAACTGCGCCGAGGTGTCGATCTCGGAGACGTCCTGCAACACGCGGGGGCGGAACCCGATCCGGTCGAGCGCCAGGCGGTTGCGCCGGACGGTCGATTCCGTGGCGGTGCCGCCGACGATGTAGTCCCACATGTTCTGGTTGAGGGCGTTGCGGGCGGCCGCGACGACCTCGTGCATCACCTGGAATCGTTCCTGGAACCCGTTATCCATGGTGTTGGCCTCCCGCGCCATCTTGGCCCGGCACGGCCGGTGGGGCTACCCCCTGCCGCTATGCGGCCCGGCGATACAGGTCGGCATAGCGGGTCGCGATCGCCTGCAGGTCGTAGGCCGTTGCGACGGCGGTGCGCGCGGCCGCGCCCATCGCATGCCGCTCACCTTCGTTGGTGGCAAGCCGGCGGACGGCGGCGGCGTATTCGTCGGGCGAGCGGAACAGCAGGCCGGTGCGTCCGTGATCGACGAGCGCGTCGGTGGTGTCCGGCAGGTCGCGGCTGATGACCGGGAGGCCGTATGACATCGCCTCGAGCACCACGTTCGGGCAGCCCTCCTTGTGGGAGGCGAAGACGAACATGTCGGCGGCGCGATAGGCGGCGGCCGGGTTCTCCATGAAGCCGGCCAGGTCGATCCGTCCGGCGGCCGGCGATACGGCGATCGCGTCCTGCAGGGCGGCGACATAGGCGGCGTCGAGGTTCGGGCCGACCAGGATCAGCCGCAGCGCGCCGAGCTCGGCAGGGTGGTTATCGACGAGGAAGCGCACGTCCTTGCGGGGGCACAGGCCGCCGACGAACAGGGCCACGGTTTCGTCGGGCCTGATGCCGAAGCGCCGGCGCGCATCGGCCCGCAGCGCGGCGCTCTGCTCCGGCAGGGATACGCCTTGCGGGATGAAGTGCACGCGCTCGGGGGTCGTGACGCTCAGTGAATCGGCATACAGGGCCGGGCTGATGGCAACGACGTCGTGGATGAGACCGCAGAGCCGGCGGACGAGTCCCTGGAACCGCGGGCGATAGCCCTTCACCAGGTTTCCGAGCCCGTCGTCCAGCGTGCAGGACTGCACGACGCGGCAGCCGAACAGGCGCGCGATCAGGTGGTAGACGAAATGCCGGTCGATGGCGGTATGGAGATGGACGACGTCGTAGCGCCAGGCGTTCAGCACGAACCACACCAGCAGCGCCGGGTTGAACGCGTGGGGGTGCCCCGATCCGAAGAGGCGGGCGGGCGACGGGCCGAGGCCGGGCCGGGTCACCTCTGCGGCGACGTCGTTCCGGACGCCTTGGCGGTCCAGCAACGGCATCAGCTTCTCGAGATACAGCCCGTCCCCGGTGAAGTCGGGGCGGAAGTACTTGAACAGGTGAAGAACCTCGATGGGACGGGGACGCACGATGGTTCGCACCGCTGCGCCGGTCGCCTCGTAGCTGCCATACCTGCCGAGAGCTTCAGACACCGTGCGCGCTGCCCTTCGTCATCAATAGTCCGTTAATGCCGATCATATCTGAACTTTTTTGTCACGGCAACAATCCCTGAACCAAACTGACGAATGAATCCGCAAGCACCCAGCATTCGTTAAAACGACGACAAAACAGGGGCTAAGAGGCCCGGATTAGCCTGGTGTGACCGTCAATTCGCGCCAGCGCTCCGTAAGGTTTCGTCAGGTTTGCGCGACAGGGGCAGAAACACGGGAATTCACGTTGCGGATCTGGACGTGAAACGCAGGCCGACACGCCCCGGACTTCGCCGGTGCGGCCGGCTGCCCTATGCTTCGCGACGGAGGATGCGATGACCCTGGAACGACACGCCTGCGACACGCTGCTGGCCGCTGCGACGGCGCTGCTTGCCGCGGCCGGGCTGCCGCCCCGCCATGCCGCGACCGTCGCGGCGACGCTGCTGGAGGGCGACCTCATGGGCCACACCACCCATGGCCTCGCGTTGCTTCCCGGCTATCTCGCGGAGATCGCCGCCGGCCGCATGACCGCGGACGGCGAGCCGGACGTCATCGCCGACCGCGGCGGCACCCTTCTGCTGGACGGAGGGCGGCGTCCCGGCCCGGCCCTCGTCCACCACGCCATCGACCTTGCCCTCGCGCGCCTGCCCACCCACGGCACTTGCACCGTGGTCATCCGGCGCAGCCACCACATCGCCTGCCTCGCCGCCTACCTGCTGCGCGCCACCGACGCCGGCTACGTCATGCTGTTGATGAGCTCGGACCCCAACGTCGCCAGCGTGGCCCCGTTCGGCGGCACGCGCGCCCTGATCACGCCCAACCCCATCGCGGCCGGCATCCCCACGCCGGGCGGACCCATCCTGATGGACATCAGCACGTCCACCACGACGAACGGCCTCACCGCGCGCCTCCACGCCGAAGGCCGCCGCCTCGACGCGCCCTGGGTGCTGGACGGCGCCGGCGCCCCCACCGACGACCCGGCCGTCCTGTTCCAGGATCCGCCCGGCACCATCCTCCCGTTGGGCGGCCTCGACAGCGGGCACAAGGGATTCGCCCTCGGGCTGCTTGTCGAGGCGTTGACCGCGGCCCTCGGCGGCTTCGGCCGGGCGGACGCGCGCGAAGGCTGGGGCGCGGCCGTCTTCCTCCAGCTCATCGACCCCGGCGCATTCGGCGGCGCCGACGCCTTCCTGCGCCAGACCGCGTGGCTGGCCGACCAGGTAGCCGACAACCCGCCCCGCCCCGGCGGCCCCCCTGTCCGCCTGCCCGGCGCCCGCGCCCTCGCGCTTCGGGCCGAGCAGCGCCGCCTCGGCGTCGCCCTGCATCCCGGCATCCTCGATGCGATCCGCCCGTGGTCCCTTCGGCTCGGCGTGCCGTTGCCGGGGCATTGAACCTTCCACGACACGCGGCGTTGTCCGATGACGGGAGGCGTCATGATCCAGGTCACCACACTCGCTCCGCACGACCCGATGCCCTCGGGTCCCCAGCGTCACGTCGTCGTCCTGCGCCGGTTCGAGGAAGACGACCCGGCCCGGACGACGATCCAGATCCTGCTGACGGGCCGCACGGAGGAATCGTCCCACCCCCACAACCCCGACGGCACGCCCATGCACCTCGACCAGGCGATCACGGCCGCCAGGAAGGTCGCAGCGAGCGAGGGCCTGGACCGCGTCTTCGTGCTCGACCGCACCGGCGGCCCGCGGGAGCACGACATCCTGACCCATGGCGGCGACCACAGCATCCACATGGAACGGCTGCAGGATAGCGACGAGGAGGACGGGGAGCGCGGTCCGGACATGCGCGATATCGCGCATCGGCCCGCCTGACCCATGCCGCCGCAATGTAGCCACGGTACGCCGCTACCACGGGCATCGTGCGAAGGCTGGAACGGAGTGTCACGCGGACGTTATGGGTTTGCCGGGCATATCGGGCCCTTTACGATCTGCCGCGTGGGTTCCGATCCGGATTTTCGACCCTTATTGCTATGGTTAACCCCTGGACCGCCCATCCTGGCGCGGTCCTGAACATGAAGAGAGTTCCTGATGCCTGATTCCGGGTTGGACGCCGCCCTCACCGGGCGACGCGTCGGTGTGATGGTCGTGGGCCTTGGCGGCGCAGTCGCCAGCACGGCTGCGGCCGGCATCGAGATGCTGCGCGCGGGCTCCAACGACATGGCGGGGCTGCCGCTGGCCGGCGTGTCCGCCCCGGGCATCGCGGCCTACCGCAACCTGCACTTCGCCGGGTGGGACCTGCACGGCGATAACCTCGACGGCGCCGTGCGCGAACACCGCGTGCTGGACCGCGACCAGGCGGAACTCGTCGGGCCGGCCCTGGCCAAGATGACGCCCTGGCCCGCCGTCGGCAGCGTCGATTTCTGCAAGAACGTCGACGGCGCCAACAAGGTCGCCGCGAAAAGCCACCGCGAGGCCGTCGATCGCATCCGCGACGACATTCGCCGCTACAAGGGCGATTCCGGGATCGAGAACCTGGTCATGGTCAACCTCGCCTCCGTCGAGCGCTGGCCGGACAAGACCGCCCCGGCGCTGACCTCGGTCGAAGGGTTCGAGAAAGGCCTCGACGGCAGCGACCCCGCCATCAGCCCCGCCATGCTGTATGCCTACGCCGCCATCGTCGAGGGCGTGCCCTACGGCAACTTCACGCCCAGTCTGGCCGCCGACGTGCCCGCCCTGACCGCGCTGGCGGAACGCCGCAACGTCCCCGTCGCGGGCAAGGACGGCAAGACGGGACAGACCTTCATCAAAACGGTGCTGGCCCCGGCCTTCCGCTCGCGCTCCCTGTATGTCGAGGGCTGGTTCAGCACGAACATCCTGGGCAACCGCGACGGGCTGGCGCTGGACAACCCCGACAGCCTGAAGAGCAAGCTGAACACCAAGGGCTCCGTGCTCGACGACATCCTGGGCTACCCCGTCGAGGACCACATCGTCGACATCCGCTACTACAAGCCGCGCGGCGACAACAAGGAAGCCTGGGACAACATCGACCTCGTCGGCTTCCTGGGTCAGAAGATGCAGATCAAGGTGAACTTCCTGTGCCGCGACAGCATCCTGGCCGCGCCGCTGGTGATCGAGATCGCCCGCGTGCTCGACCTCGCCCGCCAGCGCGGCAAGGGCGGCATCCAGGAGCAGCTCGGCCTCTTCTTCAAGGCCCCCATGACCCCCGCCGGCAAGCGGGAGGAGCACAGCTTCCCCGTTCAGGAGCGCGTCCTGCTCGACTGGCTGGCGGCGTAGTCCCATGCTCGACGCCGTGCAGCCGCACGGCACGGCGCTGGCGGGATTCGTCCCGCTGGCGTCCGAGCTGTGTGATCTGAAGCGTATCCGGGACGCTTCGTCCCCTGACAGCCTGGCATCGCGGATGTTCCGCCGGGCCTGGGGTGCGCTGCTTGCGGGGCACGATCCCGGCCAGGTCGCGGCGACGGCAACGGCGGACGCGGTCGCGGCCTGCCGCCTCGGCGGGATCGACGGCGCGGTCCTGGCATCTGCCGGCCTGAACGCGGTGGATGCACTGGCCGTCCTGCGGCGCGGCTTCGACGAAGTTGCGGACCCTGTCGACCCCACCCTCGCGTCGCACCTGCGCGACGCCCTGGCCCACGGCCTCAAGCCCGGTCCCGCCCCCGATTTCGCCGAAGCCCTGATCCACCAGCCCCGCGCCGGCGCGACCTGCCCCGGCAAGCCCCGCATCGTGCTCGAGCCGCCAGAAGGTCACGGCGACCACTGCTTCGTCGTCGCCGTCCTCGGCGTCCTGCTCGCACCCCTTTATCGTGCGGACCCGGAGACCGTCTTCCTCGCCGGCATGGCGCACCACCTGCACAATGCCGCCCTTCCCGATAGTGGGTTCGCGGGCGAGATGCTACTTGGGGACCATCTTGGTCCGGTCATGCGCCGCCTGTTCGACCGTGAACTCGCAACGCTGCCGACCACGCTCCGCGACCGGACGAGGGACGCACTGGCCACCATCCAGGACGCGTCGATGCCCGATGGCCAGGCCTTCCACGCGGCCGACGTCATCGACCGCGTCCTGCAGATGCGCCACTTCCACAAGGTCGCCGCCTTCACCATCGATCAGGCGCTCGAGGACATGGACCTTGTCCACGCGGGGCCGACCCAGGCCTTCCACATGGCGGTGCTGCGGGACGCCGGGCTGCCGTGAGCGAGTGGGGCAGGGGGGCGCTGCGCAGCCCCGTCTCGGGCGCGCCGCTCCGGGCGGATGCGCCGCACTCGCTCGCCTCCGGTGTCGAGCGTTGGCCGGTCATCGAGGGCATCCCGTTCCTCCGTGCCGACCGCCGTGCCCTGGCGGACGACGCCCTCGCCGCCTTGGACGACGGCCGCCCCGAGGATGCGCTCGTGCTCCTGCTGGCCGACCAGGACAATTGGGCGCACACGCCGCCCCCCGCCGAGGCCGACCGCCGCCACCTGGTTCGCGAGGCCCAGCGCCTCAGCTTCCGCGCCGCCATGGACCTGCTGGCCTTCGGCCCCGTCGGCACGTATTTCGCCCATCGCTGGTCGGACCCCACCTTCCTCTCCGGCCTGGCCCTTGCCGAGGCCCACGCGTCCCCGGGCGCGGTGTTCGAGCTTGCGTGCGGCGCCGGGCACTTCCTGCGGGAGTTCGCGCGCGCCGGGGTGGCAGCGGGCGGCGACATCGTGTTCGCCAAGCTTTGGCTGGCCCGGCGATACCTGGCCCCCCTGGCTCGCCTGGTCTGCTTCGACGCCGCCCAGCCCTGGCCCTTCGCCGACGCCGCCTTCACGACCGTGTTCTGCCACGACGCGTTCTATTTCCTGCCGGACAAGCCAAGGGTCGCCGCGGAGATGCGCCGTGTGGCGCCCCGCATCCTGGTCGGTCACGCCCACAACGGCCTGGTCGACAACCTGTCCGCCGGCAGCCCGCTGGCGCCCGCCGACTACGCCGCCCTGTTCGGCTCGCCGCTGCTGTATGACGACCGCGAGCTGACGGCGGCCCTGGTGGAGGCCCGTGCGCCCGTGCCGGTCCCGTCCGCCGCCCTTTCGGCTGCCCCCGCGATCTCCATGGCATCGGGCGCCGGCGTGCCCCGGCCCGTTGTCGGCGGTCTCGCCTTGCCGCCCCCCGGCGCCCCCCTGCGCCGCAACCCGCTGTACGACGGCGCCGCAATCCGATGGCCGTCGGAGCGGTACGCCACCGAATACGGCCCGCTCGCGACCTACCCGGTCCAGGCGACGGGCCCCGACACCGCGATCGCCGGGGCGGATCCCATGACCGACGCGCTGGCCCGCCGCCGGGTGCTGCTGGACCTGCCCGCCTCATGGTGACCCTGTCCATGCTGAGCTGGGGCATCGCCGGCTGCGGCTGGGTCGCGCGCGACTATGTCGGCCCCGCCATCCAGGCGAGCGTCAACGGCCGCATCGCCGCGCTGTTCGACCCCGACCCCGTCTCCCGCCACCGCGCCCACCAGCTTTTCCACGCGCCCGCCTTCGACGACCTGGCTGCCTTCCTCGCGAGCCCCGGTCTCGGCGCCATCTACGTCGCCGCCCCCAACCACGCCCATCGTGCCCTGGTCGAAGCCGCCGCCGCCACCGGCCTGCCCGTGCTGTGCGAGAAGCCGATGGCCACCACGATGCAGGACGCCCAGGCCATGGTCGACGCCTGCGCCCGCGCCGGCGTCCGCTACGCCACCGCCTTCGACCAGCGCTTCCACGCCGCCCACCGTGCCCTGGCCGGCCTGATCGCCGAGGGCCGACTGGGCACGGTCACCGCCATCCGCATCGTCTATGCCTGCTGGCTTCCGGCGGACTGGGCCGGCGACAATTGGCGCATCGATCCGCGCCGGGCCGGGGGCGGGGCGCTGATGGACCTGGCGCCCCACGGGCTCGACCTCGCCGCCTACCTCCTGGGCGAACCCCTCGTCGATGTCGCCGCCATGGGCCAGGCCCGCGTCCACAAGTACAAGGTCGAGGACGGCGCCCTGCTGATGGCGCGCAGCCGCTCCGGCGCCATGGTCCAGATGCATGTCGCGTACAACTGCCCCGAGACCTTGCCGCGCCGCCGCCTCGAAGTCGTGGGGACCGCCGGGCAGGCCGTCGCGATCGACACGATGGGCCAGACGCCCGGCGGCACGCTGGAACTGATCGACGCCGCCACCGGGGTCCCCATGCCCGTCGACGTGCCCGGCGCCGACCGCTCCCCCTTCCTCAACCAGGTCGAGGCCTTCGCCGACGCCGTGGCCGGCAACGGCGCCTTCCCCTTCGCAGCCGAGGCCGACCTCGCCACCATGGCCCTCATCCTCAAGGCCCAGGCGATGGCGGCACCCCCCCCGAGGCAGCACGATGCCCCTTAGCCCCTTTTCCTGCACCAATTGCGGCCACTGGCAGCGCTACTTCGCCGTGCCCCCCGACTGCCCGATCTGCTCCGACGTCCGGAACGATCTGCCGGAGGACGGCTGGGAGTTCCTGACGCCCGCCCAGGTGCTGCCCAAGCTCACGCATCACTGGCGGGAGGTGATGCCAGGTCTGTGGGAGTTCTGGTCGACGCCCCGCTACGGCCTCGACGGCCACGGCTGGCTGCTGCTGCACGAGGACGGCAACGTCGCGTTCGAGGCTGCGCCGCTCTACTCCGAAGCGGCCCTCCAGAAGATCGAATCCCTCGGTGGCATCCGTTGGCTGGGCGCCAGCCACCCGCACGGCTACGGCGCGCTGTATCAGCTGCAGGACCGTTTCCAGCCCGACCTGCTGATCCAGAAGGACGATCTGCAATGGACCAAGGCCTTCCGCGTCACGATCCCCTATGACGAGACGTTCGAGATCCGCCCGGGCCTCACGCTCCACCACACCGGCGGCCACTACGAGGGCCATGCGATCCTGCATGACGCCACCCGCCGCGCCGTGTTCTGCGGCGACGCGCTGAAGATCGACTTCGACGATGCGGGCGTCGCCCAGCGCATCAGCACGCACAAGGCCTACCACAAGCAGATCCCCCTGAGCCGCGGGGAGGCCCAGCGCTACCGCGACGTCTTCGCGAAGCTGGATTTCACCTCCGCCTTCACCCCCTTCGAATACGCGACCGACCTCGACACAAGCGCCGCCCTGACGCTGCTGGACGAGATCATCGCCGGTCCCCAGCACACCCGCCCGATCCCAATCCTGAGACCGTCTCCTTCCATCGGGAGAGGGCAGGAGTGAGGGCCCGCAACCCGCGCGCATCGTCGCCGGAGCCGTCCTTCCTCCCCTCGCTGCCATCGGGGGTGGGACGGCGATTCCGTCGTCACGCGGGACCCGAAATGCCACCCATTCACGAGCACCCATGACCCACCACCTCCCACCCGACCTGCCGGACGCCGCCGCCGCCTACATCGACTCGATGCCCCAGGGCCGGGTCGAGCTGTTCGCCCTGGGCCCGCTCGACCGCACCGGCGTCAGCTGCTGGAACGCCGTCTTCCTCAATCGGGACGGCACGCGCTGGCACGGCGTGGCGCCCCATGGCGTCGGCTATGGCGTCGACGACGCGGGCGCCATCATCGGCACGACCGGGGAACTCGCGGAAGCCGTCCACTCCGCCACCGAGATCCACCGCACGCAGCGCCGCACCGCCACCTATGCCGCCCTCCGCGACCAGCTCGGCCCCCGCGCCGTGTCCGATCCGCTCGCGCTGTGCCTCCCCGCCGGCTCCCCGGTCGATCACGACACCACGCTCGAATGGGTCCCGGCCCGGCGCTGGCCATCGGGCGATACCGTGTGGATGCCCATCGACATCGCGGCCTGCTCCGTCGGGGACCTGTCGCCCGGCTACGTCCCGTTCACGACGCCCATCACCAACGGCCTCGGCGCCGGGCCCACCCTAGAATTCGCGATCGGGCATGGCCTGTGCGAGCTGCTGCAGCGCGACGGCAACGGCATCGGCTTCCGCGCCATGGACCGCGGCATCGCGCTCGACTTCGGTGAAGGGGGGGGCGACGGTCCCACGGACCCCAGAACCCGCGTGTTGCTCGACAAGCTCCGCACGCTCGGCATCGACGTCATTCCGAAATTCGCCGGCACCGAGTTCGGCACCGCCAACGTCTACTGCGTCGGCGCCGAGCAGGACGGCGTCGAAGCGGCCTTCCCTATCATGGTCACCGCCGCCGGCGAGGCCGCCTCCCTCGATCGCGAGCACGCCCTCCGCAAGGCCGTCTTCGAATTCGCCGCCGCCCGCATGCGGAAAGTCTTCAGCCACGCCCCGCTCGCCGCCATCGAGCACGTCGCCCCCCCCGGCTACCTCGACCGCTTCCGCGCCTACCACACCCTTGCCGGCGAGGAGAGCCGCGCCCTGAAGGAAATGGTCGCCTGGCTTTCGCTTGACCAGACGAGCCTCAAGGGCCTGCTCGCCGACACCGTACTCAGCCGCCGCACCACCCACGCGTTCGACGCGCTCCCCACCTGGGACGGCCCGCTGGCCGGCGAGGGCCTCGTCCAGGAACTCGCCCGCCGCTTCGCCGCCGCGGGCATGGAGATCCTCTACTTCGACTGGTCCCCCCCCCACGCCCCCGGCGTCCATGTCGTGAAGGCCTTCGTCCCTGGCCTGGAAGTCGAGACCATGAGCTACCACCGCATCGGCGCCCGCGGCGTCCGCAAGCTGCTCGAACGCGGCTCCCCCCTCGCGGGCCTTGGCGACCCGCCGCCCGGCGCCGCCCCCGTCCGCCTGCCGGCGGACGAGGCCGCCACCTTCCCGGCACCCCCCTGGCTCGACGTGGCCGAGGTGGACCGCATCGTGGGCCGCCTGTATCCCCTCTACCGCGAACCCGAGGTCCACAGCGCCCCGATCAGCATGGAACGATGACGGTGGACCGACGACCATGAAATTCGCCTACAACACCAACGGCGCCGCCAACCACCGCCTCGACGACGCCCTGAACCTCATCGCCGACGCGGGCTACGACGGCGTCGCCCTCACGCTCGACATCCACCACCTCGACCCGTTCAGCCCCGATTTCCCGGCCGAGCGCCGCCGGGTCGCCGCCCGCCTGCGCACCTTGGGCCTGGGCTGCGTCGTGGAGACCGGCGCCCGCTTCCTGCTGGACCCCCGCGCCAAGCACGAGCCCACCCTCGTCACCGCCAGCCCGGAGGGCCGCGCCCGCCGGGTCGAGTTCCTGTCCCGCGCCCTCGAGGTCGCGGCCGACACCGGCGCCGACGCCATGTCGTTCTGGGCGGGCGTCCCGAAACCCGGCATCGATCCCGCCCGGGCCCGCGACTGGCTGCGCGCCGGCGTCGAGCAGGTCGTGCGCCGTGCCGAACAGCTCGGTGCCATCGCCGCCCTGGAACCCGAGCCGGGCATGCTCATCGAGACCGCGGACGACTGGGCGGCCCTCGCCATCCCCGGTCTCCGCCTCGCGCTCGACACCGGCCACTGCATCGTCACCAACGAGCGCGACCCGGCCGACGCAGTTCGCCACTTCGCCCCCCACCTCGGCACCGTGGCGATCGAGGACATGAAGCGCGGCGTCCACGTCCACCTCCCCTTCGGCGAAGGCGACATGGACATCCCCGGCATCCTCCGCGCCCTCGACGGTATCGGCTTCGACAAGCTGGTCTGCGTCGAACTCAGCCGCGAGAGCCACCGCGCCGACACCATCATCCCGTCGTCGCTGAACTATCTCCGCCAACTTCTCCCTCTCCCGGCGGGAGAAGGCTAGGATGCGCATCTGCTTCGTCAGCCGCCGCTTCTTCCCCGCCATCTCGGGCATGAGTGTCTACGCCCTCAATCTCCTGCGCGAACTCGTCGCCGCCGGGCACGACGTCACCATGATCAGCCAGTATCGCGGCGACCCCTTCGGCAAGCGCGTCTACGGCGGCGGCCCCCCGCCGGACGTGCCGGGCGTCCGGGTCATCGGCCTCGAACAACTCGGCGAACAGGACCACGGCGACTTCGAGCGCGATGTCGACACCATGGTCGCCACCGTCGAAGCCGAGCACGCCCGGCTTCCCTTCGATATCCTGCATGCCCAGTACGGATACCCCTGCGGCTGGGCCGTGCTCGAGGCCTCCCGCCGCACCGGCGTCCCCAACGTCGTCTCCATCCAGGGCGGGGACGGGCACTGGGTCGGAAGCTGCTGCGAGACGCACCGCCTGGCGATGACCCGGGTGCTGGACCATGCCAACGCCGTCCTCATCGGCTGCGACAGTTTTCGCGACGAGGTCGTCGACCGCCTCGGCACCGACCCCGCCCGCTTCACCATCGTCCCCGGCGCCGTCGACACCGCCCGCTTCACCCCCGGCGCGCCGCCCCCCGACGGTCCGCCGGTCATGCTCTATCACGGCCGCGTCGACGCCCGGAAAGGCGTGCTCGACTTGCTCGACGCCGCCCGTCAGCTTCGTGACGGCGGCGACGCATTCCGCCTGCTCATCTCCGGCATCGGGCCCACCTTCGACGAAACCGCCGCCAGCATCGGTACCCTCGGCCTCTCCGACCACGTCGAGATGACCGGTTACATCGACTATGACCGCGTGCCCGAGATCTACCGCCGCGCTTCCATCTTCGCCTCGCCCACCTACGCCGAGGGCTTCAGCAACACGATCCTCGAAGCCATGGCCAGCCGCATGGCCGTCGTGTCCTGCCGCTCCGTCGGCGTCGTCGATTGCATCCGCGACGGCGAGAACGGCCTGCTGACGGAACCCGGCGACCGCACCGCCCTCGCCGACGCGCTCCGCCGCGTGCTCCGCGATGCCCCGCTGCGCCGCCGCCTGGCCGACGCGGCCCTCCAGGAGTGCCGGGCCGTCTACTCCTGGACCAAGGTCGGCCGCCAGATCATGGACGTCTACGCCGCGGTCGCCGGCCAGCCGCCCCGTGCCTTCGACCCGGTCCTTCCCGTCACCCCCTGCCGCTTCCGCGCCGAACCCCACCTGCTGTGAACACCGCCCTCGTCCTCTCCCCCCATCTCGACGACGCCGCCTTTTCCTGCGGCGGCACCATGGCGCTGCTGGCCGATGCCGGGTGGCGTGTCGTCATGGTCACCGCTTTCACCCGCAGCGTCGCCGACCCCCGGGGCTTCGCACTCGCCTGCCAGACCGACAAGGGCCTCGGTCCCGAAATCGACTACATGGCCCTCCGCCGGGACGAGGACCGTGACGCCGCCGCCCTCCTCGGCGCCGAACCCCGCTGGCTCGACCTGCCCGAGGCCCCGCACCGCGGCTACCACAGCGCCCCGGCCTTGTTCGGCCCGGCCCTCGACGATGACGACGTGTGGCAGCCACTCGCGTCCCACATCGAAGCCTTTGTGAACGAGGTGCAACCCACGCTGGTGCTGGGTCCGCAAGGCCTGGGCCACCATGTCGATCACCGTCAGATGATCCGCGCCATCCTGCACGCTGCCCCCGCCGCCCCCCTTGCCTTCTATCGCGACACCCCTTACGCGATCAGGAATGAAGGTGCGTTACAGAACGTAACGCTGCCACGAATGGAGGAGAGCCGGGTCGCGATCGCCCCGGCGCTGGAGCGCAAGATCGCGGCCTCGTGCGCCTATGGCAGCCAACTCGGCTTCCAATTCGGTGGTCCGGCGGCAACGAACGATGCGCTCCGGACGTTTGCGCTGCGGGAGGGTGGCGGACAGGCGGCGGAGCGGTTCCTGGGCCGGATACCCTTCCAGGAGATGTGACTGGACGCGGATATCGCAAGCTTGACAGGCCCCAGCCATAGGCCGGCCATATTCGGGAGGTTTATTCATTGCCGTCCCCCTCCTCTGGAAACTGGCCTCCACGGCAATGAAGATCGAACACGCGCTCGGCTCCGTCCGCCTCGACCCGGCGGCGATTTCCTCCGACACCACCCCGCTTGCCGCCGCGCGCCGGATCTGGCTGCGGCGGCTGTCGTTTTGGGGGCCGATCGCGACCGCGACCACACTGGGCACAGCCCTCGGCGCCGTCGCCACCGCTGACGTGCCCAGCCCGCTGCGCTGGCCGCTGCTGGCGCTGCTCGCCATCAATCTCGTCTATCTCGCGCTGACCGGCACGCCAGGGGTCATCGGCTTCCTCCTGCACCTGACCGGCCGCAAGCTGCACGCGTCCGCGCAGCCCTCCGGCCTGTCCCGCACCGCCATCCTGATGCCCGTGCACAAGGAGGACCCGCGCGCCGTCTTCGCCGCCATCGAGGTCATGGCCCGCGCGATCGGCGACGCCGGCCTCCGCAAGGTCGATCTCTTCGTCCTCTCCGACACCCAGGATCCCGCGATCGCGGCCGAGGAGCAGGCCGCGTTCGACGCCCTGCTGCATCGCACGCCCGCCGGGCCCGCGCTGCACTACCGCCGCCGCCCGACCAACGCGGGCCGCAAGGTCGGCAACCTGCTGGAGTTCTGCGCGCGCCGGGGCGACGAGTACGACTACATGCTCGTGCTCGACGCCGACAGCCTCATGGGCGCGTCCGCCATCGGCACGCTGATCGGCCTGATGGACGCGAACCCCCGCACCGGCATCATCCAGACCGTGCCGTATCCGGTCGGGCGCGAGACGCTGTTCGCCCGGCTGCAGCAATTCTCCGCCCGCCTCTACACGCCGCTGCTGGTCGAGGGGCTGACCTTCTGGCAGCAGAGCGACGGCAACTACTGGGGCCACAACGCGATCATCCGGATTGCCCCCTTTCGTGCCCACTGCGCCCTGCCGATCCTGCCGGGCACCGAGCCCTGGGGCGGCGAGATCCTGTGCCATGACGTCGTGGAAGCCGGGCTGATGCGCGGCGCCGGCTGGGACGTGTGGGTCCTGCCCGAGGTGCTGGAAAGCTACGAGGCCGTGCCCGCCAATCTCGTCGATTTCGCCAGCCGGGAGCGCCGCTGGTGCCAGGGCAACCTGCAGCACTCCGGCGTCCTGCCGCTGCGAGGCTTTCGTCCCGTCGGCCGCTTCCACCTGGCATACGGGATCGCGCACTACGCGGCCGGGCCGGCGGCGGTGCTGTTCCTGCTGCTCGCCACCCTCGACGCCGTGCTGGGCGGCGGCTTCGCCCGGGCCATGCTGCACGGCGCCGCCGGGGCCGGGCTGGTGGCGTTGGGCGCCGTGCTGCTGTATGCCGGCAAGGTCACGAGCCTGGTTGCGGCACTGGCGGACCGCGCGGAATCGCGGCGCTACGGCGGACGGCTCGCGTTGCTCGGCAGCGCGGCGCTGGAGCAGGTTGCGGCCTTCGTCCTCTCCGCGCTGCTGGTCGTCAGCTACACCCGCTACATCGTGGAATTGCTGCGGGGCAAGACGGTGCGCTGGGACGCGCAGCCCCGCGACGACCGTGGCGTGACCTGGCGCGAGGGCTGGTTGCGCATGCGTCTTCCCGTCCTGGTCGGCCTGGGCTGGCTGCTGCTGCTGCCGTTGATGCCGCACGGCGTCCGCTCCTGGACCCTGCCGCTCCTGGTCGGCCTGCTGGCGTCCTGGCCGATGACGATCCTGTCCAGCCGCGTGACGCTCGGCGCCCTGGCCCGGCGCTTCCGCCTGCTGCTGACGCCCGAGGAAGTCGCCCCCACGCCGATCCTGCGCGCCTATCAGCGTGCGATGCTGACCCCGGCCGCGCCCGAGCGCCTCGCCCCGACCGTGGTGATGCAGCTTGTGCCCTCCACAGGCGAAGGCTCATGACACCCGCCGCAGCACTCCTGGCGCTGCTGCTGGCACTTCCGGCCTGGGCGCAGGGTTTGCCGCCGGAGGTCACGCAAGGGGACCAGGCGGCGATCCGCGGCGTGATCGGCCGCCAGCTCGACGCCTTCAAGCGGGACGACGCCGCCGCCGCATACGCCTTCGCCGCCCCCAACGTCCGCGAGATCTTTCCCACCCCCGATGGCTTCATGGCCATGGTCCGGCGCGGCTACCCCCCCGTCTACCGCCCGCGCGAGGCCGAGTTCAGCGAGCTCGCCCTCCGCGACGGCGCCATCGTCCAGGAAGTGGAGCTGGTCGGCCCCGACGGCCGACCCGTCCTGGCGCTCTACACCATGGTTCGCGACGGCGCCGGTTGGAAGATCGCCGCCTGCGTGCTGGTTCCCAGCGTCCGCCTGGGCGTCTAGCCGCTTGTTTACGGTCATATCTGCGTTCGGATGAAGCAGCCGAAACGCATCATGATCTAGCCGGGATACGCCATCGCGGCCCCACCGACCCGCAACCGTAACGCCCCCTCCGGCGCCGCCGGGAGCGCCACATCGAGCGTTATGCCCCCCGCCGCGATCGTCACCAGCGTATGCTCCCCGCGGAATGCCTGTCCGACGACCTCGACCGCCACGCCCTCCGCGTGGGCCGTCACCTGCTCCGGCCGCAGCATCACCGTCACCGGCCCACGCAGCGCCCCATCGACTGGAACCGCACCCAGCGCCGTCTCGGCCCGCCCCCCGTCCGCCACCCCCGGCAGGACGATCGTCCCCCCGGTCAGCCGCGCCACATCGAGGTCGGCGGGCCGGCGATACAGCGTCTCGGGATCGGCATGCTGCACGATGACCCCGGCCCGCATCACCGCGACCGAATCGGCACTCGCGAACGCCTCCTGCGGGTCATGCGTCACCAGCACCGACGTCGTGCCGTGCGCCCGCAGCAACGCCACCACGTCGGCGCATACGCTGCGTCGCAGCGCCCGGTCCAGCGCCGCGAACGGCTCGTCCAGCAGCACCAGGCCGGGCTGGGGCGCCAAGGCCCGCGCCAGCGCCGTCCGCTGCTGCTGCCCGCCCGAGAGCTGGTGCGGCCACCGCCGCTCCAGCCCCTGCAGCCCCGTCAGCCGGAGCGCGGCCGCGACGCCCTCCCGCCGCTGCGCCCGCGCCAGCCCGAACCCCACATTGGCCTCGACGGTCAAGTGCGGGAACAGCGTCCCGTCCTGCGGCACGTAGCCGATCCGCCGCCGCTCCGCCGGCACGTGCTGCCCCGGCGCCTCCAGCACCCGGCCGTCCAGCACGATCCGCCCGGCGTCCGCAGGCTCGAACCCCGCGACCGACCGGAGCAGCGACGTCTTGCCGCAGCCGGACGGCCCCAGCAGCGCCACCAGCGCGCCACCGGGCACGACGAGGTCGACGCCGCGCAGCACCTCCTGCGCGCCCCGGCGCTGCCGCAGGCCCTCCACCAGCAATCCGCTCGTCACGCCCGGGTCAGCCGCAGGGTCCGCATGGTGAAGACATAGACCGGAATGCCGCAGATCAGCACCAGGGTGGCGGCAAAGGGGGCCGCGGCGCCATACTGCCGGTCCGCCGTGTAGTTCCAGAACTCGGTCGCCAGCGTCACCGCCCCCGCGGGCGCCAGCAGCAGCGTCGCCGTCAGCTCCCGCATCAGGCTCAACGACGCGAGCGCCATCGCCGCCCCGATCCCCGGCGCCAGGTTGGGCAGCACCACCGTCACGAAGGCCCGCAGCGGCGACCGGCCCAACGACCGCGCGACATCCTGCAGCTCCGGCGCCACCAGCTCCGCCGAGGCGCGGATTGACGACTGCGCCAACGGCAGCGACAGCACGGCGTACACCAGCATCACCAGCAGCGTCGTCTGGTACAGCGCGGGCACGGCGCCGAGGCTCGTTGCCACCGCCGCCAGCGCGACGACGATGCCCGGCAGCCCGTGCACCAGGTAGGGCAGCCGGTCCGCCAAGGTCGCGAGCGGCCCGCGCGCCAGCATGGTCGCCGCCACCAGCGGCACCGCCAGCACCGTGGTCAGCGCCGCCCCCGGCAGCGCGTAACGCAACGACCCCAGCAGCGCCGGCCCCACCGTCCCCAGGCCACGCCCGGCCGAGGCGCCGTCTATCACCCAGGCCCCCAGCGTCGCCAGCGGAACCCCGACCCCCAGCACCACCAGCCCGGCAAAGAACAACTGCGCCGGACCCTGCAGCCAGCCCAGCCGAAGCGGCGCGGGCGCCGTCGCCGCACCCCGCCCCCCGCGCGACACCCGCCGCCGCCCCCGCAACCCGGCCTCCCCCATCGCCAGCGGCAACGCCAGCAGCAGCAGCACGCCCGACAGCAGCGCCGCGCTTCGATTGTCGAACTGCCCCGTATACTGGTCGTAGATCGCCGTCGTGAACGTCTCGACCCGCAGGAACGACAGCGCGCCGAACTCCGCCAGCATGTGCGTCGCGACCAGCAGCGCGCTTGCCCCCAGCGCCGGCGCCAGTTGCGGCAGGACCACCCGCCGGAACGCCCGCACGCGCCCGTGCCCCAAGGACCGCGCGACATCCTCCAGCCGTGGATCCAGCCCCCGCAGCGCCGCGCACACGGGCAGGTAGACCAGCGGCACGCTGTACAGCGTCAGGATCAGCACCGCCCCGCCCATCCCCTGGAACGAGGGCCCGAGGGAAGACCAGGCGAACCCCGACACGTAGGCCGGCATCGCCAGCGGCAACGCCGCCGCCGGGCGCCACCACCGCCGTCCCACGAGGTCGCACCGCTCCGTGCACCACGCCGCCAGCACTGCCACGGCGCAGGTGCAGGCCGTGACGGCGACGACCAGGGTCAGCGTATTGACCAGCAACCCCAGCGTGTACGGTCGCAGCAACGCCGAGGCCAGCCCCTGCGGCCCGGCCTGCCAACCCCGCCACGCGACATACCCCACCGGCATGGCAACCAGCACGGACGGAACAAGCCCGCCCAGCAGCAACCAGGCCGGCGGGGCGCGCCGGATCAAATCAACCCGGCGTCCCGCATCAACGTATAGGCCTGCGACGCGCTGCCGAGGTCCGCGGGCGTGACCGGCGAGGCGGGCAGGGCAGGGAGGTTGTACGGCGACGCGACCCCCGGCAGCACCGGCCATTCCGCCGTCGTCGCCGCCATCGCCTCCTGCGCCGGGACGCTTACCATGAACGCCAGGAACTTCTGTGCCAACGCCTTGTTCTTGCTGGCCTTCAGCACGCCGGCGGGCGAAACGTTGTAGATGTTGCCGATGTCGGTGCCGGGGAAGGTGTACAGGCCGGACGCCAGCTTGTCGGCGCCCTTCTCCTTGGCCAGCGAATACCAGTAGTAGTTGTTCGACAGCGCCATCGCGACCTCGCCGTTCTCCACGGCGTTGGCGGCCAGGCGGTTGCCGTTGTAGTTCCGGCCGCCCTCCTTCAGCCCCTTCAGCCACGCCAGCGCCGCGTCCCGCCCGTGCACGTGGACGATCGCCATCACCTGCTCGGGGAACCCGTCCCGCTTGACGTAGCCGAACTTGCCCGCCATCGCCGGGGTGCCGAACTCCAGCACCGATTTCGGCAGCGCGTCGGCCGCGATCATCTTCTTGTTGTAGATCACGACCCGTGTGCGGACATTGGCGCCGATCCAGGTCCCGTCCTTGGCCGAGAACTGCGCCGGGATCAGCTTCAACGTCGCGGCGTCGACGGGCTCCAGCAGCCCCTTCTCACCCAGCGCCGCGATGGGCGGGCTCTGTTCCGAGAAGAACAGGTCGGCCGGCGAGGCCACCCCTTCCTCGGCGATCTGGCTCGACAACTCGCTGCTTTCGGCGTGGCGGACGGTGACCGGCGTTCCGGTGGCCTTGGTGAAGGCGGCGAGCAGCGCCTCGGTCGTGTTGCGATGCTGGCCGTTGTACAGCGTCAGCGTGTCGGCGGCGCGCGCGGGGCTGATTGCGGCGGCGGCAAGGGCCGCGCTGCCGGCAAGGACGGCACGTCGGTGGATGGCAGGCATCGCCCACTCCTGAAATTGCGATGCGTTCTCATCTAGCGGCGGACCACCTGCAGCGCAACCCCGTATGGCGGGTTCTTCAACCCGCCATCAAGCCGCCTCCGCCGGGAACCGGTGCCGCGCATACAGGAATTTCAGGACCTGCGCCCGGGCATCGATGAACGCCGGGTCCGCCGCCAGCGCCAGCCGGTCGCGGGGCCGCGGCAATGCAACCTGCAGCACCTGGCCCACCGTCGCCTCCGGCCCGTTCGTCAGCATCACGATCCGGTCCGACAGCAGGACCGCCTCGTCGACGTCGTGCGTGATCATCAGCACTGTCGTGCCCAGCCGCGCGTGGATTTCCATCACCTGGTCCTGCAGGTGCGCCCGCGTCAGCGCGTCCAGCGCGCCGAACGGCTCGTCCAGCAGCAGCACCTTCGGCTGCATCGCCAATGCGCGCGCGATGCCGATGCGCTGCTTCATGCCGCCGCTGATCTCGGACGGCCGTTTGTCGGCTGCGGGCAGCATGTTCACCAGGGCCAGGTTCTCGTCCACCCAAGCCCGCCGCTCGGCCCGGGACTTCTTGCGCCCGAACACCTGGTCCACCGCCAGCCGCACGTTCTCCCGGCAGGTCAGCCACGGCAGCAGCGAGTGGTTCTGGAACACGACGGCGCGGTCCGGCCCGGGCTCGTCGACTTCCCGCCCTTCCAGCAGCACGCCGCCCATCGTCGCCTGCAGCAGCCCGGCGACGATGTTCAGCAGCGTCGACTTGCCGCACCCGGAGTGCCCGATGATCGACACGTACTCGCCACGGGCGACCGTCAGGTTGACGCCGCGCAGCACCGCCGGCGAGCCGGGCTTGAACCGGATGCCGACGTCGGAGAATTCGAGGAACGCATTCATCGCCCTACCCCTCCGCCGTGCCGCGCGTGACCAGCCGGCCCATCAGCGCGATGATCCGGTCCAGCACGAAGCCCACCAGGCCCACGTAGATCAGCGCCACGATGATGTCGCCGATGTTGCTGCTGTTCCACGCGTCCCAGATGAAGAACCCGATCCCCACGCCGCCGATCAGCATCTCCGCCGCGACGATCGCAAGCCACGACAGCCCGACCCCGATCCGCAGCCCCGTGAAGATGTAGGGCGCCGCCGAGGGCACGACGATACGCGTGAAATACGACAGGCCGCGCAGCCGGATCACCTTCGCCACGTTCCGGTAATCCTGCGGCACGTTCCGCACGC
>CAXTPG010000047.1:0-32618 GCA_964246015.1 uncultured Acetobacteraceae bacterium | reverse complement strand
GTCCGCACCAACGCCGAAACCCCGCTCGACGCCGAGACCGCCCGCAAGTTCGGCGCCGAAGGCATCGGCCTCTCCCGCACCGAGCACATGTTCTTCGACCCGGCCCGCATCGGCGCCGTCCGCCAGATGATCATGGCACAGGACACCGCCGGCCGCCGCGCCGCCCTCGACAAGCTCCTGCCCTTCCAGCGCCAGGACTTCACCGACCTCTTCCGCATCATGGCCGGCCTCCCCGTCACCATCCGCCTGCTCGACCCCCCGCTCCACGAGTTCCTGCCCCACCAGGAAAACGAGCTGGCGGACGTGGCCGAAGCCCTCGGCCAGGACATGGACAGCATCCGCCGCCGCGCCGCGGAACTCGCGGAGGCCAACCCCATGCTCGGCCACCGCGGCTGCCGCCTGGGAATCTCGTACCCCGAAATCTACGAGATGCAGGCCCGCGCCATCTTCGAAGGCGCCATCGCCGCCCGCAAGGAAACCGGCAGCGCCCCGGTGCCCGAGATCATGATCCCCCTCATCTCCACCCGCCGGGAACTCGAAATCACCCGCGCCCAGGTCGATAACGTCGCCAAAGCCGTCTTCGCCGAACAAGGGGAAGAAATCGAATACCTCGTCGGCACCATGATCGAACTCCCCCGCGCCGTCCTCGTCGCCGACAAGATCGCCGAAATCGCCGACTTCTTCAGCTTCGGCACCAACGATCTCACGCAGACCGTCTTCGGCCTCTCCCGCGACGACGCCGGCCGCTTCCTCCCCGACTACGTCAACCAGGGCATCCTGCCGAAAGACCCCTTCGTCAGCATCGACATCGACGGCGTCGGCGAAATGGTCCGCATCGCCGCCGAAAAAGCCCGCAAGACCAAACCCGGCCTGAAAATGGGAATCTGCGGCGAACACGGCGGCGACCCGGCCAGCATCGCCTTCTGCGAGGAAGTCAAACTCGACTACGTAAGCTGCAGCCCGTACCGCGTCCCCGTCGCCCGCCTCGCCGCCGCCCAGGCGGCCCTGGGCGTAGGCCTGGACCGCACCGCCTGACCGTCCCGTCGCCACAGCCGTAGGGTGGGTTGCCCTTCGCAACCCACCACTCCACCGCGCCCGCCTAAGGCCCACCCCCAAACCTTGCCACCCACCCGACACAGGCGCACCCTACCGCAATGATCTCCCGACCCGCCCGCGTGAACCTCCTCATCGGCACCGGCCACTTCCTCTCCCACTTCTACATGCTCATCATCCCGCCCCTGTTCCTCGTCTGGCAGCCCGAGTTCAACGTCACCTTCGCCGAACTCGGCATGTCCATGATGCTCATGAGCGGCGTCACCGCCATCCTGCAGACCCCCGTCGGCTTCCTCGTCGACCGCTACGGCGCGCGCCGCTTCCTCGTCGGCGGAACCCTCATCATGTCGCTTTCCATCTGCGCCATGGCCTTCGCGACCTCGTTCTGGCACATCCTTGCCCTCTCCGCCCTCAGCGGCATCGGCAATTCCGTCATCCACCCCGCCGACTACGCCATCCTCAGCGGCTCCGTCCCCAAGGACCGCATGGGCCGCGCCTTCGCCCTCCATACCTTCAGCGGCAACATGGGCTTCGCCCTCGGGCCCCCGGTCATCGCCCTCCTCATGGCCGCCATGGGCTGGCGCCCCGCCGTCATGCTCGTCGGCGCCCTCGGCGTCCCCGTCGTCGCCACCATCCTCATCCAAAGCCGCATCCTCAGCGACCAGGTCCGCGCCCATGACACGGGGCCCGTCATGTCCGGGCGCGCCCTTCTCATGACCAGGCCCATGCTTCTCTTCTTCGGCTTCTTTCTCCTCGGCAGCATGGCCGGCGCCGGGGTCCAGGCCTGGGTCGTCACCGTCCTCCACGACGTGAAGGGAATCGACCTCGCCATCGCGTCGGCCGCCCTCACCGGCTACATGGCCGGCAACACCGGCGGCGTCCTCATCGGCGGCTGGTTCGCCGACAAGGCGAAGCGCCTCGCCACCATCACCGTCGTCCTCACCGTCGCCTCCGCCACCCTCACCTTCCTCGTCGGCGCCCTTCCCGTCGGCGGCGCTGTCGCCTGCGCCATGCTCTTCCTGTCAGGCCTCGCCCTCGGCGCCAGCCGCACTCCGCGCGACGTGATGGTGAAAGACGCGGCGCCGCCGGGTCAGATCGGCAAGGTCTTCGGCTTCGTCAGCGCCGGGCTGCCTCTCGGCTCTGCCCTCACCCCCGTCCCCTTCGGTTGGCTCATCGACCACGGCCGCCCCGACCTCGTCCTCACCCTCGTCGCCGTCATCCTTCTCGGCAGCCTTCTCTGCATGGGCACCGCCCGCTCCGCCGTCCTGAACGCCGCCCCCGCCCCCGCCGAGTAGCGTAGCCCTGCCCCTAGCGCCGGCATCCACCCGACGCTTGACAACGCCACGAAAATATTCCTACAACCACACCCATGCGCACACCCCCCAACCCCGCCAACACCAACGACCCCAGGCACCAGCAGGCCGCCGAGGCCCACCAGCATCGCGCCATCCTCCGCGACCTCATCGACCTCGGCGCCCACCGCGCCCGCGAAATCCATCACCTGGTGATGACCGACCCCGCCAACCCCCACGATGCCGCCCTGGCCTTCGAGCACGTCACCCGCGCCATCCGCCGCGCCATCCTCCTCGACCAGAAGCTCGCCCGCACCACCCCGCCATCGCAACCCGAAGACGCCGCCACCCGCACCCGCATCCTCCGCGACGTCGGGGCCGCCATGGCCCACACCGCCGCCCCACCACGCCGCAAACGCCCCGGCAAATCCGCGACCCGCCCAACCGCCGAGATCATCGCCGACATCTGCCGCGATGTCGGCCTCGCCGCCCTGCCCGGCACGCTCCCCGACCAGGCCGGCACACCGAAAGACATCCTCACCCTCTGCGCCCAGGCCGCCCGCCTCCACATCACCTCCCAACCCGGCCACACCGCCGAAATCCACCCCCTCCCAACGCCGTAGCGCCGGCGTCCCGCCGGCCCGCCCCCAAAGCCCGGACCGCCATCCCCCCTGGACCCCCCCCACCCCGCCCATGCTAAGCTGCGCTTGCCCGAGTGAGGACAGACAGCTTCGTGCCGCGCCCCCACCGCCTCCACACCATCGCAGTTCTCCTGCTCGCCGCCCTCGCCTTCGCCGGGCCGGCCGCCGACGCGTTCGCGCGCGGCTCCAGCGGCGGCTACTCCCGCCCCAGCTCCTCCGCCCGTACCCCCTCCTTCGGCGGTGGCAGCAGCAGCCCCCGAACCCCCTCCACCAGCAGCGGCGGCTACAGCCGCCCCACCCCGTCCTACAATGCGCCCGCCTATCGCCCCCCCACCTCCGCCGGCGACCGCGGCTTCTCGCAGGATCGCTCCGGCGCCGCCTTCGACGCCTACCGCACCCAGCAGGACAACGCCCGCCGCCCCAGCTTCAACGCGCCCAACGTCAGCCCGCCCAGCGTCAGCCCGCCCGGCCTCAATCCCCCGTCCCCGCCCGCCTACCAGCAGACCGCTCCCGCCCCCCGCTACCAGGCCCCGCCCCCCGCCAACTCACCCTGGGGACAATACACCCAGGCCCCCGCCCGCTCCGGCTGGTTCAACGACCGCGGCTACGCCCCACCCGCCCCCGGCTACTTCGGCAGCGGACGCAGCTTCGGCGTCTGGGACGGACTCTTCATCGGCGCCCTCCTCAGCAACCTCACCCGCTCCGGCTCCGCCGACTGGTTCCACAACAACCAGAACGACCCCGGCTACCGCCAATGGCGCGCCGAGGCCGACCGCCAGGCCCAGGACAACGCCGACCTCCGCCGCCAGCTCAACGACCTCGACCGCCAGCTCGCCGAACGCAGCGGTCAGCCGAAAACCCCCGGCGCCGTTCCCGCCGACATCCCACCGGACCTCGCCAAGCCAACGCCACAGCGCACCCCCAGCACCGGCGGCGGCAACACCTGGATCGTCATCGTCGTCGTGCTGGCAGGCGCGGGCGGTATCGCCTATCTCGCGTATCAGCGACGCCGCCCCAAACCAGGAGGCTCCCCCGTGCAAGCCCCCCCGACCACCGCCCTCGGCGGCGCCGCCGCCATGCTCCGCCACAAGCTGTCCGGCGAGGAATACCGCCCCGACCGCTTCCGCGTCGGCATGACCCTCTCGCTCGACCCGACCCCCTTCATCCTCGCCGGCGACGCCCTCAAGCTCAAACAGCCCGAAGGCACCGGCAGCGGCCAGGTCAGCGTCAGCGCCATCGGCGAAGTCACCTCCGGCAATACGAAGCTCACCCGCCTCTACCTCCCGGATGAGCGCAGCATGGTCCAGCTTCACCTGGACCCAACCGGCACCCCCGACGAATGCCGCCTCTTCGGCACCATCGACGAGATCACCCCCGCCGACCCCACCGAATGGGCCGTCTGGCTCGACCCCAACGAAGGCCTCATCGGCTGGCCCCAGTTCCAGACCAAGGACGGCAAGACCTACGACCGCGTCTGGGTCCCCGGCGCCGGCCCCATCTCCCCCCGCGTCCTGTCCGAAACGATCGAGGGCCTCTCCGGCACCCGGACCGTAAGCTCCCGCGCCATGCTCTACGCCGCCCCCACCAACATGCCCGACCCGGCGCCCGCCACCGAATACATCCTCGTCGAAGCCCGACAGGACCAGGGCCGCGCCTGGGTCGAGGTCCGTGCCGGCTTCGACCTCAATCCCGTCACCCTCCAGCTTGCATAGGCCCCCATGAACATCATCGCCACGCTCGGGCAGGGCCTGCCCGTCCTGGTCGCACAGTTCGCGGCAACCCTCGTGCTCCTCGGCATCGGCGTCGCCGCCTACATGGCGCTCACGCCCTTCGACGAGCGCCGCCTGGTCCGCGAGGGCAACGTCGCCGCCGGCATCGTCCTCGCCGGCACCATGGTCGCCCTGGCCTTGCCGCTCGCCGCCACGCTCGCCACCAGCACCACCATCCTCGACATCGTGATCTGGGGCCTCGTCGCACTCCTCATCCAGCTTGCAACCTTCATGGCCGCGACGACGCTGGTGCGGGACCTCCGCGTCATGATCGAGGCCGGGAACGTGTCCGCCGCCCTGGTGCTCGTCGGCATCCAGCTCGCGGTCGCACTGCTCAACGCCGGGGCCATGTCCGGCTGATCACCCCATCGCGTTGCGAACTGCTCAACAATCAGGGAGAAAAAGCCAATGTACTCGTTCATCCGCAACCTCGTGGGCGTGAAGACCGACCAGGCCGTCAATGGCGCCGTCCAGGCCATCGTCCGCTGGGACCCGAAATCCGCAACCGAGGCCGAGCTCCGCACCATGGAACAGCACCTCGACGTGCTCGGCCGACAGGTCGCCGAGGCCCGCCAGGCCTACGACAAGGAAAAGAAGGAGGCTGACGCCATCCTCGCCCTCTCCGCCCAGCGCATGGCCGCCGCCGAACAGATCCAAAGCCGCATGGCCGCGGAATCCGACGCCTCCAAGAAGCACGAACTCGAGCGCAGCCTGACCACCCTCGTCTCGATGCTCGAAGGCATGTCCGCCGACATCGACCGCGAAAAGCAGGACGCCGTCGACGCCGGCGACTTCCTCCACTCGCTCGAGGAAACCTACCAGCAGGCCGGCCAGAAGCTCCGCTCCGCCCGCGACGAACTCAACCGCGCCCAGCGCGACATGGGCCGCGCCGAACAGCAGCGCGACATGGCCGAACGCCGCGCCGAAGCCGCCCGCCAGGCCGCCGGCCTCTCCGGCGCCACCAGCAGCCTCGGCGTCGCCCTCAAGGCCATGCAGGACAACGCCGCACGCAACCTCGCCACCGCGGAAGCCGCCAACGCCAAGGCCAAGCTCCTCGCCCCCAGCCGCCCCGAACAGGACGATCCCAACATCGCCCTCGCCATGGCCCAGGCCCAGGGCCGCCTCCCCGCCCCCGAAGGCCTCGGCGACCGCCTCGCCGCCCTCCGCCAGAAGCAGCTCGGCGGCCCCGCCAGGCAGATCGCGTCGAGCTGACCCGTTGTAACCACAAACGTTGCGACCATCTCCTGCGGGTCACCACCCGCAGGAGACCCGCATGACCACTATCGCAATCGTCTTCCACACCGGCTACGGCCACACCGCAAAGCAGGCCTACGCCATCCACGAAGGCGCCGCCTCGATCCCCGGCGCCACCGTCACCACCTATCAGATCGATGCCGACGGAAACCTGCCGGAAGGCACGTGGGAGGCGCTGGCCGCCGCCGACGCCATCGTCATGGGCAGCCCCACCTACATGGCAGGCCCCTCCTGGCAGTTCAAAAAGTTCGCCGACGCCAGCAGCAAGCCATGGTTCGGACAGGCCTGGAAAGACAAGGTCGCCGCCGGGTTCACCAACTCCGCCTCCATGAACGGCGACAAGAACGGCACCCTCGACTACCTGTTCCATCTCGCCATGCAGCACGGCATGGTCTGGACCGGCACCGCCCTGATGCCTGCCAACAGCAAGGCCGCCACCCGCAACGACGTCAACTGGCTCGGCTCCTTCAGCGGCCTCATGGCCCAATCCCCCTCCGACAGCAGTCCCGACGAAGGCCCCCTCCCTGGCGACCTCGAGACCGCCAAGCTCTTCGGCGCCCGCATCGCCGCCCTCGCCGCCAAGCTCGCCTGAAGAACAAGTCCGCCCGCCCCAGGCGCGTCATCCCCGGGCTTGCCCCGGGGATGACGTCCCGCTGGAAGAAGGGTCCTTCCCGTTAAGATCGGCCCCTCACCACCCGTTCACCCGCCCCCAGACCCCAACCACCTCGTCCCCCCCATCCACGACGAAATACTGCCCATGCGCCGCCGCCGTCATGCACGCATGGTTCGGCGCAATCCGCACCAAATCCCCCACCGCCACGGCAGGCATCGGCAAAGCCGGGTCGCACGCCACCACCCCATGCTCCTGATACGCGTGCACCAC
The DNA here is from genome assembly GCA_964246015.1 of uncultured Acetobacteraceae bacterium. Taxonomy (GTDB): domain Bacteria; phylum Pseudomonadota; class Alphaproteobacteria; order Acetobacterales; family Acetobacteraceae; genus JBBROS01. The sequence goes on along the minus strand of CAXTPG010000047.1, from coordinate 25,726 downwards.
CACCGTGTGCCCCATCCCCAGCACCAGCCCGAACCCGTGATCCACCGGGCCCGCCTGCGTGCTCCGGTCCTTCGACAGCGCGATCCCCCCGGCGTCGACGATGAACCGGTGCTCCGCCGCTCGAACCCCGATCACGCTCGCCAGAACCGTCATGGCGATGTCCTCCACCCCATGCGTCAGGATGCCCGCCTGGAACAGATCCCCGAACATGTAGACACCGGCCCGAACCTCCGTCACCCCATCCAGCCGCCTGGCATGCCGCACCGTCGGGGAACTCCCCATCGACACGATCCCCACCGCATGCCCCGCCGCCCGCAACCGCGCCGCCGCCCCCACGATCGCCTGCCGCTCCCGCTCCGCGATATCGGCCATCTCGGCCTCCGTCCGCCCCGCATAGCTGTGCCCGGCATGCGTCAGCACCCCCGCCAACCGCCCCCCCAACCGCGCCGCCACCGCCAGCAGCCGCGCCTCCCCCGCGCCCATCCCGCCCCGATGCTCGCCGCTGTCCACCTCCACCAGCGCCCGCACCGGCCCCGGATGCGCGGCGATCGCCTCCGCCATCCCGACATCGTCCGTCACGACCGCCACATCCGCCCCGGCCGCGTTCAACGCCGCGACGGCATCCAGCTTCCGCGGCGTGATCCCCACCGCATAGATCATGTCCCGCAGCCCATGCCCCGCGAAATACGCCGCCTCGGCCAGCGTCGACACCGTGATCCCCTGCGCCCCGGCGTTCATCGCCATCCCCGCGACATCGATCGACTTCGCCGTCTTCATGTGCGGCCGCAACGCGACATCATGCCGCGCCGCCACCGCCGCCATCGCCCCGATGTTCCGCGCCAGAACCGCCCGATCCAGCACCAGGCAAGGCGTCGAAAGCTCGGACAGCCTCATTCCCAGACGACATCCGCATCGAGAGGAACCACCGGCCGCGGCAGCCGGGTCCACGCGAACCGCTCCAGCATCGGGCTCGTCAGCCCCGGCGCATCCACCTCGACGATCTGCGGCCCCACGAAGAACTCATCGAACCCGCCCCGGAAATGCCCCCGCGACTTGACCACCAGGCATCGCACGGACGCCAGCTCGACCCCCAAAGCCTCGAGGAACGCCGGGTCCGCGCACTGCACCCGCCGCGTGATCACGCCGACCCGCACGCCCCCCACCTCCAGCAACGCCATCTGCCCCATCGGCACGGTGTTTCCCGCAAAAATCCCCCGCCGGCCCCGCACCGGCGCATCATGCAACGCCAGCACCCGCGCCGGCGCCGTCCACACCTCCTCCGCATTCCGCCCGAACACCGCCGAGAACGCCCCCCCAACCCCGGCCGCCGCCGCATCCGCCGCCAGCGCCGGGTCCCAGATCAACCCCACTACAGCGTCCTGGACCCCCGCGGAGACGAACGCCCGCAGGATATGCAGCGTGTTCCCCCGCCCACCCCCGCCCGGATTGTCCGCCACATCCGCGAACGCCAGCGCAGGCCCCCCCGAACCCGTCCCCAGCGCCAGCCGCACCGCCTCGACCAACGGCGTCAGCACCGCGCGGAACGCCTCGCGCCGCGCCCACCCCGCCTCCGCGATCTCCCGCGCCAGCGCCGAAGCCGCCCCGGCATCCGTGGCGGTCACAACCGCCGTCATCCCCGCGAACGCCACATCCGCGAACGCGAACCCCCCCATGACCGACACGTTTAGAACCCGCCCCGCATACGGCGCCTCACGCATCCGCCGCTGCCCCAGGTCGATCATCTCCCCATACGGCCGGTTCGGCGCATCCGCCCCCGTCAGCATCGTCACCGTGGGCGCCACGATCGGCAGCCGCACCCGCGCCAGATGCGTCCGCAGCCCGCCCATCAAAAGCCGCAGCAGCCCCGCCGCCTCCACCCCGCGCTCCCGCATGTCCAGATGCGGGTTGGTCCGATACCCCACGAACCCGTCCAGCAGCGTCACGTCCCGCTCCGACACGTTCGCATGCAGATCGAGCGTCGCCACCACCGGCACCCCCGCCCCCACCACATCCCGCACGAGCTGCAGCAGCGTCCCCTCCGGATCGTCATCCTCGGTCGACAGCCCCGCCCCATGCAGCACGACATAGACGCCATCGAGCGTCCCAGCCGCCCGCAGCCCCGCCTCCCACTCCCCCATCATCTGCCGGAACACCGCATGTTCCACCGGCCCGTTCGGCTCCGCCATCGCCAGCATCACCGGAACCGGCTCCCACGCCCCGGCTTCGTCCATATCGGCGACGAACCCCGGCAACTCCCCCAGCATCCGCGGCGCCGCACTCCGCGCCTCCGCCAGCATCGAAGCCCCCGCAACCCACGTCCGCCCCCGGAAATCCCCCTCCGTCGCGACAGGCGCAAACCGGTTGCACTCGATCGAGAACCCCAGCAGCCCGACCCGCTTCAAATCACCATCCCCAACAGCTCCGCAATCCGCGGCGTCGCCTTCAACCCCGTCCCGGTCAACACCACGACCGTGACGTCATCCGGCTTGATCTTCCCCTTCGCCAGCAGCTTGCCATACGCCGCCGACGCCTGCGCGCACGTCGGCTCCACATAGATGCCTTGCCGCGCCAGATGGATCACCTCGGTCTCGATCTCGGTCTCCGTCAGGATCACCGCCCCGCCCTCGCTGCCCTTCAGCGCCGAAACCACCTCCGGCAGCCGCAGCGGATGGCTGATCGCCGTCCCCTCCGCGATCGTCGGCTGCGTCGGCGGCGGCAGCAGCCCCTGCCACGCCGCCGCGATCGGCCCGCAATTCGCCGGCTGCGCCGCCCACAGCTTCGGCAGCCTGTCGATCGCCCCGGCCCGCCACAACTCCTGGAACCCGATCCGGCACCCCAGCACGTTCGACCCGGCCCCCGTCGGGATCACCACATGGTCCGGCGCCGTGAACCCCAGATCCTCCCACAACTCGTACGCCAGCGTCTTCGTCCCCTGCAGGAAGAACGGGTGCCAGTTGTGACTGGCATAGAAGATGCTGCTCGCCCGCTTCTCCGCCGCCTCGCTCGTCTGCTGCCGCGTCCCCGGAACCAGCTCCACGCTCGCCCCGTGCGCCCGCATCTGCACCGTCTTGCCCGGGCTGGTGCTCTTCGGCGCCATGATGACCGCCTTCATCCCCCCCGCCGCCGCATAGGCCGCGATCGCCGCACCCCCGTTTCCGCTGCTGTCCTCCAGAACCTCCGTGATCCCCTGCTGCCGCAACAGGCTCAGCATCACGCTCGCACCCCGGTCCTTGAAGCTCCCCGTCGGCATGAACCACTCGCACTTCAAATGCGCCGTGCCCCCATGCAACGACCGCTTCAGCAGCGGCGTGCACCCCTCCCCCATCGTGATCGGGTCCGTCACCGGAAACGGCATCGCCGCCGCATAGCGCCACAGGCTCCGCACCGAACCGTCGATCTGCGTCCGCGCCATCCCCGGCATCGGCGTCAGCATCAGCGGTTGCCGGTCGTCGCCGCACCACCGCGGAACATCCAGGGGATAGGTCGCGCGGGTCCGGGGATCGACATAGCTGGTCATCCCCCCAACCCTTGCCGCCCTTGCGCCCGCGTGCAAGAGGGTTCGCATGGATCACCCGACCCGCATCGTCGCAACCCTCGCCCAGGATCTCGTCCGTATCGACAGCCGAAGCAGCGTCTCGAATTTGACGCTCGCCGAACGTCTCGAACACGAACTCTCCAGCTTCGAGGTCGAGCGCCGCCCCTACATCGACGATGACGGCATGGACAAGGTCGCCCTCGTCGCCACCCGCGGCCGCGGCGGCCTGGCATTCAGCGGCCACATGGACACCGTCCCCGACACCGGATGGCTCACCGACCCATGGTCCGGCAAGATCGAGGACGACACCCTCTACGGCCTCGGCAGCACCGACATGAAGGGCCCCGTCGCCGCCCTCGTCGTGGCCGCACAGACCCTCCCGGGCCGCATCCCCATCGCCCTCCTGCTGACCACCGACGAGGAAACCACAAAGGCCGGCGCCCGCGCCCTCATCGGCAGCGACCTCATCCGCCGCTATGCCCCCTGCGGCATCCTGGTCGCCGAACCCACCAACCTCATCCCCGTCCGCGGCCACCGCAGCCATATCGAGTTCACGGCAACCGCCACCGGCAAGCAGGCCCACAGCAGCACCGGCCGCGGCCGCAACGCCAACTGGGATCTCGTCCCCTTCCTCGTGGAGCTGCGGCACATCTACGACCGCCTCCGCACCGAAATAACCCTGCTCGACCCCAACTACGACCCGCCCTTCAGCGACTTCAACCCCGTCATCGACAACTTCGGCGCCGCCGTGAACGTCACGGTCCCAAAGGCAACCGTCCGCATCAAGTTCCGCTACAGCGCCGGCGTCGACCCCGCGCCCATCGTCGAAGCCGTCCGCACCGCCGCCGCGGCCGCCGGCCTCAAACTCTCGGAAAAGCGCGAGGGCCGCCCGCCCGAGCTCCCCCCCGATCACCCCCTCATCGCCACCGCCGTCGAACTCACCGGACACCCCGCCCGCACCGCCCCCTATGGAACCGACGCGTCCGAACTCCAGGCCATCGCCCCCTGCGTCGTCATGGGCCCCGGCGACATCGGCGTCGCCCACACCCCGCACGAAGCCGTCAGCCTCTCCGCCCTCGCCGGCAGCGTCCCCCTGTTCCAGCGCATGGCCGAACTCCTCGCCCGCGGCTGACGCGCATCACGCCCTCGTCCATCGGGAAAGGGCTGAGGTAGGGGCCCGCAAACGCACCCAAGGCACGCCGCCATCGAACCACGTCCATCAAACCCTGGACGCGGCCTGCCTCCAACGCCATCTTTCCGCCATGTCCGCAGCCCTCGCCCCCCCGACGACCGCCCCCTCCACCCTCGCCCAGAAGCTGCTCGACGCCCCCCCCGTCACCTTCCAGCCGGTGAAGCAGGGCCCCAAACCCCTCCACAAACCCCTCCGCGTCGTCTCCCCCTACGAACCCGCCGGCGACCAGCCCACCGCCATCGCCGAACTCGTGCGCGGCGTCCAGGCGAACGACCGCGACCAGGTCCTCCTCGGCGTCACCGGCTCCGGCAAGACCTTCACCATGGCCAAGATGATCGAGGCCGCCCAGCGCCCCACCCTCATCCTCGCCCCCAACAAGACCCTCGCCGCCCAGCTCTATGCCGAGATGCGCGGCTTCTTCCCCGATAACGCCGTCGAATACTTCGTCAGCTACTACGATTACTACCAGCCGGAGGCCTACGTCCCCCGCACCGACACCTACATCGAGAAGGACAGCCAGATCAACGAGGCCATCGACCGCATGCGCCACAGCGCCACCCGCGCCCTGCTGGAACGTGGCGACGTCGTCATCGTCGCCTCCGTCTCCTGCATCTACGGTATCGGCTCGGTCGAAACCTACGGCCGCATGGTCGTGAAGCTCGAAACCGGCGGCCAGATCGACCGCGACCAGCTCGCCCGCGCCCTGGTGGAGCTGCAATACCGCCGCAACGACGTGGCCTTCGCCCGCGGCACCTTCCGCCTCCGCGGCGAGGTCGTCGACGTCTTCCCCAGCCACTACGAGGACCGCGCCTGGCGCATCGCCCTCTTCGGCGACGACATCGAAAGCATCCGCGAGTTCGATCCCCTGACCGGCGAAGTCACGGCCGAGCTGGGCGAAGTCAACATCTACGCCAACAGCCACTACGTCACACCCAGGCCCACCCTCACCCAGGCCGTGTCCGACATCAAGATCGAGCTGCAGGACCGCCTCAAGCAGTTCATCGCCGAAGGAAAACTCCTCGAGGCCGAACGCCTGCAGCAGCGCACAACCTTCGATATCGAAATGATCGAGACGACCGGAAGCTGCAAGTCGATCGAGAACTACTCTCGCTACCTCTCCGGCCGCCAGACCGGCGAGCCGCCCCCCACCCTCTTCGAATACCTCCCCGACAACGCGATGCTCATCGTGGACGAAAGTCACGTGACCGTCCCCCAGATCGGCGGCATGGCCCGCGGCGACGCCGCTCGCAAGGGCGTCCTCAGCGAGTTCGGCTTCCGCCTCCCAAGCTGCCTCGACAACCGGCCCCTGAGGTTCGAGGAATGGGAGAGCTTCCGCCCCCAGACCATCTTCGTGTCAGCCACCCCCGGCCCCTGGGAGATGGAACGCACCGGCGGCGCCTTCGCCGAGCAGGTCATCCGCCCCACCGGCCTCATCGACCCCGTCACCGAGATCCGCCCCGTCGAGCGCCAGGTCGACGACCTCCTCGCCGAAGCCCGCACCGTCATCGGCCAGGGCGGACGCATCCTCGTCACCACGCTCACCAAGCGAATGGCCGAAGACCTCACCGAATACATGACCGAGAACGGCATCAAGGTCCGCTACCTCCACAGCGACGTCGACACCCTGGAACGCATCGAGATCATCCGCGACCTCCGCCTCGGCGTCTTCGACGTGCTGATCGGCATCAACCTCCTGCGCGAAGGCCTCGACATCCCCGAATGCGCCCTCGTCGCCATCCTCGACGCCGACAAGGAAGGCTTCCTCCGCAGTCAGACCAGCCTCATCCAGACCATCGGCCGCGCCGCCCGCAACGTCGACGGCCGCGTCGTCCTCTACGCCGACGTCATGACCCGCAGCCTCCGCGCCGCCATCGAGGAAACCGAACGCCGCCGGGCCAAGCAGGCCGCGTGGAACGCCGCCAACGGCATCACCCCCACCAGCGTCCGCAGCCACATCGGCGAGGCCCTGCAAAGCGTGTTCGAGCAGGACTACGTGACCGTCGCCCCGGTAAAGGACGTGGGCCTCACCGACATGGTCGGCAAGGACCTGAAATCCTCGATCATCGAGCTGGAAAAGCGCATGCGCGCCGCCGCCGCGGACCTGGAGTTCGAAACCGCCGCCCGCCTGCGCGACGAGATCAAACGCCTGGAAGCCCTGGAACTAGGCCTCCCGGCCCCGCCCGTAAGCCAGGCCTTCACCGGCCGAAAGAAAGACCGCACCCCCGAGCCCCTGGGACCCGGCGGCGGCGGCTACGACCCCGAAAAACGCAAAACCCCCCGCCGCATTCGAAGAGGCCCGTAGGGTGGGATGCCCTTCAGCATCCCACCATCCAGCAAATAACCCCGTCAATTCCCCCCATCCGGCGCCCGAAGCAGATACCCCGCCCCCCGGATGCTATGGATCAGCGCCCCGCCACCCTCGTCCAACGGCAGTTTCTGCCGCAGGCTGAACACAAGCTGATCGACGCTCCGGTCCTCCGGCCGCCACGGCCGCCGCAGCGCCGCCTCCGACAACGTGTCCCGCGAAACCGCCTGACCGTTCGCCGCCGCCAGGACCTCCAGCAACGTGAACTCCGCCGACGTCAGGGCAATCCGCCGCCCGTCCTCCGCCGTCACCGACCGCATGGTGTTGTTGATCCGGATCGGACCCACCACGAACGTGTCCCTGCTCCGAGCGGAAAGCTTCGGCTCCTCCCGCTTGTTCACCCGCCGATGCACCGCTCGGATCCGCGCGATCATCTCCCGCATCCGCGGCGGCTTCACGATGTAGTCGTCGGCACCAAGCTCAAGGCCGACGATCCGGTCAGCCTCCTCGCCCATCCCGCTCACCACGATGATCCCGCAGCTCCGCGTCTCGGCAAACCACCCGATCAGGTCGACCCCGTTCGTGTCCGGCAACTCGAGATCCACCAGAACGACGTCGGGATTGAAGCTCGCCTTCAGCGACATCCCCTTCGCACCCGTCCCGGCGCACACGACGCTCATGCCGGAACGCTCGATGCTCCGTACCATTGCCTGCGCAACAGCCTCGTCATCCTCGATCAGCAGCACCCGGGGGTTGGACAGAACCCCCTCGGTGTCAGGCTTTGAGACGTGCATCCGGCCACTCCCTAAGCGGTCAACACATTGGAACCTAGCAGAAAACAACGAAGTGCCAATATTCGCTTGACAGAGAAAGCGTGAAAAGCCTGTCAAAACCGGGCCATGAAATGTCAGCAAAAGCCAGAAACACCCAGAACAGCCAAGTCATACCCTGACGGACCAACGACAACCCCCGACACAACGTCTCCAGCAGCCCAAAAGACCCGCCAATTTCAATAGGTTACATCGCTCAAACGCAAGCGTGATCCAATGTAAAAGCCGTTCGTTAAATGACAGCTAATGCGAAAACCGCCGCGTCAGAAAACTTCAACGCGACGGAAGCGCCCGGAACCCCGCAACCGCGTCGTCCACCTGCGCCCCGTCCAGCTCCGGACGCAGCAGCCGCGCCGCTTCCTCGGGCTTGTTGTCCATCGCAAGCACCGCAGCCAGGTCGTGACGCTCCTTCGCCGTGGCATCCGCCCGCCCCCCGATGGGCCGCATGATCCGCACCGCCTCCCCCGACCGGCCGCTCAGCGCCAACGACAGCGCCAGGTTCACCTGCGCCGCCCGCATCTCCGGGGCCGCCCCGATCGCCTCCCCATACGCCGTCTGCGCATCCGCGTGCCGCCCCTGCAGGTCCCGCGCGATCCCCAGGTTGTTCAGCGCCACCGCGTTGCGCGGATCCCGCACCAGCGCATCCAGGAACAGCGCCTCCGCCGCGATCGGATCGGTCGCAAGCCGGATCCGCCCCAGCCCGATCTTCGCCGGCGCCGAAGACGCATCCTGCGCCAACGCCGCCGAGAACGCCGCCCCCGCCTCCGCATTCCGCCCCAGCGTCGCCAGCGCATCCCCACGGCACGCCAGCAAATCCGTATCCCGCGGCCGCTTCACCAGCAATCCGTCGCAGATCGTCAGCGCCACATCCGCCGACCCGCCCGACAACGCCACCCGCGCCGTCTGCAGGCTCGGCTGCCCCGTGAACATCGCGTCGCTCTGCGCGCACGCCCCCAACAGCGCCAACAACAGCAAGGCGCCAGCAGGACGGAGGCAGGTGTCGTCGATTCGCATTCCTGAGACGTGACTATACGCCTCGGGCCAAACACGGAAGCCCCGACGGTGCGCCCCCGTCCGAGATCGCCTCACGGCCCGCCCAAGGACTTCCCGATCTGGATCGCCGCCGGGCCGCCCACGATCATGAAGACGCACGGCAGGATGAACATGATCATCGGCAGCGTCAGCAGCACCGGCAACCGCGCCGCCCGCTCCTCGAACTTCGTCAACGACGCCGTCCGCATCTCGTTCGAAAGCGTCCGCAGCGAGTCCGTCAACGGAGTCCCATACTGCATCGTCTGGATCAACGTCGACGTCAGCCGCACCAGGCTCTCCAGCCCCGTCCGGGTCCCCAGATTCGCCAATGCCTGAGAGCTGTCGGACATCATCTCGAGCTCCCGCACCGTCGTCGCCAGCTCCAGGCACATCTCAGGATGCACCGACCGCAGCTCCACCGAGACCCGCGCCATCGCAGGATCCAGGCTCAGCCCCGCCTGCGCGCAGATCACCATCAGGTCCAGCGCATCCGAAAGCCCCGCCTCCAGCCGTTTCAGATACCCCTGCCGGATCCGCTGGATCAGCATGTCCGGCGCCACCAGACCGAAGATGCCCACGACCGAAACCGTCACCAGCATCGTCAACGGCGTGACCTGCAGGTGCTGGCACAGCAGGAACGCCGCCAACGGCGCCCCGAACAGCATCGACAACTTGCTCCCGATGAACAGCGCCATCGCGTTCGGCCCCCGGAACCCGGCCGCCGACAGCGTCTGCTGCAGCTCCGTCCGCGTCCGGCCCGGCAGCAGCCCGCTCTGCATCACCGCCCGCCCCAGCTCGGTCACGCCCTTCTGCAGCCCAAGCACCAGCCCCGAGGCCCCAACCCCCACCGCCCGGACGTCTGAAGGCGCCGACCACCGCCCCCGCGCCGCCTCGAACCGCGCCGCGATCGCGACATCGCTGTCCGAGACCCGCAACATCAGCACCGCCGCGATCACCAGCAGCAGCGCGCTGAACGCCGCCACCCCCATCAGCAACGCGACGCTCATACCCCGTCTCCTACGACAAGCTCTTGCGGATGATCATCCGCATCACGAACACCCCGGTGCACAAGGACAGCAGCGCCATCCCCAACACCATCCGCCCCCCCTCCTCGTAGAACAGGATCCCCATGTAATCCGGGTTGATCGCATACAGCGAAGCCCCGCTCACCAGCGGCAGCCCGCCCAGGATCATCGAACTCGTCCGCGCCTCCGCCGAAAGCGCATGCCCCCGCGCCTTCATCGCCACCCGCTTGCGGGTCACGTCCGCCAACAGGTCCAGCGTCTCCGAAAGCCCGCCCCCCGTCGCCGCCTGCAACCCCAGCGCCGCGGCGAAGAACCCGTACTCCGGCAGGTCGTTCCGGTCCGCCATCTCCCGCAGCGCCGTCTCCATCGGCACCCCGATCGCGATCTGGTCCGCCAGACGGTCGAACTCGATCGACGTCGGCGGCAGGCTCTCCCGGCTCACCGCCCGCAGCGCCTCGCTGACCGGGATGCCCACCCGCACCGCCCGCACGATAAGCCCCAGCGCATCCGGGAACTGCGACCGCAGCCGGCTCACCCGCTTCGCCGCCATCGCCGTGAACATCGCCCGGCTGATCGCGATCGTCACCACCGGTTGCAGCACCCACGCGATCGGCCCGAACAGCCCGGACCCCATCGCCACCGCGATCCGCCCCATCACCAGCGCGATCAGGATCACCCACGGCCACCCCAGCGTATACTGGTCCGTCCGCGCCAACGAGAACCCGAACACCCCCGTCGCCTGGTCGCGCCACCCGGCCCGCGCCTTCGTGTCCTTCTTCGTGATCGAAGGCGTCGCCAGCAGCGCCTTCGGCCGCCCCATCGCCTGCACCGCCTCGATCCGCGCGGCCAGCGCCTTGTCCTCGTTCGTCGTCCGCAACAGCACATACGTGCAGATCGCGCACACCACGATCAGCACCGCGCCCGCCAGCAGGAATGCCGTGGGGATCAATCGAGCTTCCCGTCCAGCGCCCGCATCCACTCCTCGTCGAGCCCGAAATACACCAGCCGCGGCATGAAGCTCGGCCGCGCCTTGCTCACCTTGTACGTCCCGAACAGCCGCCCGTCCGTGCCCATCCCCTGCAGCTCGAACTGGAAGATGTCGTTCAGGATCACGACGTCGCCCTCCATCCCGCACACCTCGGTCACCTGCGTGATCCGCCGCCCGCCGTCCCGGTGCCGCTCCACCTGAACGATCAGGTTCACCGCCCCCGCGATCTGCTGCCGGATCGCCTTCGACGGCAGCCCCATGTTGCCCATCTGCACCATGTTCTCCACCCGCGTCAGCGCGTCCCGCGTCGTGTTCGCATGGATCGTGCTCATGCTCCCGTCATGGCCCGTGTTCATCGCCTGCAGCATGTCGAACGCCTCGCCGGCCCGGACCTCGCCGATGATGATCCGGTCCGGACGCATCCGCAGCGCGTTCCGCACCAGGTCCCGCTGGTTCACCTCGCCACGGCCCTCAAGGCTCGCCGGCCGCGTCTCCAGCCGAACCACGTGCGGCTGCTGCAGCTGCAGCTCCGCCGCGTCCTCAACCGTCAGCACCCGCTCGTCCTGCCCGATCAGCCGCGACATCGCGTTCATCAGCGTCGTCTTGCCCGACCCGGTCCCGCCCGAGATGATCACGTTCAACCGGATCGCCGATCCCAGCTCCAGGATCCGCGCCACCTGCGGCGTCAGCGCCCCGAACTCCACCAGCTTCGCGAAGTCGATCGACTTCTTGCTGAATTTCCGGATCGACACGTACGGCCCATCCAGCGCCAGCGGCGGAAACACGATGTTGACCCGGCTTCCATCCTTCAGCCGCGCATCCACCATCGGGCTGCTCTCATCGACCCGCCGCCCCACCGCCACCGCGATCCGCTGGCAGATGTTGCACAGATGCGCCGTGTCCCGGAACACGACGTTCGACTGCACCACCTTGCCGAACCGCTCCACGAAGATCCGGTACGGCCCGTTGATCATGATGTCGTTGATCGTCTGGTCCTCGAGCAGCACCTCCAGCGGCCCCAGCCCGATCATGTCGTGCACCAGCTCGGTCGCCAGCGTCCGCTGCTCCCGCGCGTTCAACTGGATCCGCCGCTGCGTCGCCAACTCGCTGATCAGCCGCTCGATCTCCCGCTCCAGCCGCTCCGGGCTGAGCATCGCCACCGTGCTCGGCTCCAACTGACCGAGGCAGAGCTGCCGCAGCTCCGTGATCGCCTCCGGCGGCGCCGCAAGCCGCGCCGGCTCCACCGCGTCGTTCGCCGGCGGCGGCGTGACCGCCGCCACCTCCCCCTCGTTCCGCCGCCGCCCGAACGATGGCGTCATGCGGTCCCCCCGTCACGACCAGGCTCGTCCCAGCCTCGTCCGAACACGTCCAAACCCATCACTTCCGCCCGAACAGGCCGCGGAAGCCCCGCTTCTGCGCGCCCGCATCCTCGATCGCCGCCTCCGCCGCATCCAGCAGCCGGCTCCCGCCCACCTGCCCGCTCAGCTCCTTGATCGCCGCCTGGAACGGTCCCCGCACCGCCGCCGCCGGCTTCCCCAGCGTCGCCGCCTGACCCATCGGCTTCGGCAGATCCGGAATCACGACATCGACCTTCGCCTTCAACGCATCCTCGAACTGCCGCCGGTTCAGCCCCCCCGGCAGCCCCTGCCGGTTCAGCACCAGGATCGGCCGCCGCTGCTGCACCCCCGCCCGCATCGCCATCAGCCGCAGCGCGTCCCGGACCGAGGCAAGCGTCGGCTCCAGCACCAGCACGCGGCGATGCGCGAGATCCAGCAGCTCCCGGTTCAGCGGAACCGGCCGGAACGGCACGTCCGCGATGATGAAGTTGTAGCGCCGCCGCAGCGCCGTCATCAGCAGCTCCGCCGTCCGTGGCGCCACATCCGGCATCTCCCCCAGCGGCTCCTGCGTCGCCAGCACGTGCAACCGGTCGTCGACCGGCTGCGCCGCACGCTCCGCCAACAGGCTGTCGATCCGCTCCGGCGCCTGCAACGCGGCGCTCAACCCCCGCCCCGGCGGCACGTTCAGCAGGAACGACGCCGTCCCGAAATGCAGGTCGCTGTCCAGCAGCACCGTGTGCCGACGCGCCGTCACCCCGAAATACCAGGCCAGGTTCACCGCGATCGTGCTCGCCCCCACCCCGCCACGCACGCCCGTGATCGTCAGCAGCCGCCCCCCCAGCGCCGCCTCGCCCGTCGGCGCCCGCCCCTGCGCCAACGGCCCGAAATGCCGGGCTACGATCTCCCGGGTCAGCGGTTTCGCGATGTACTCCATCGCCCCCACGCCCCGCGTCACCTCGCGGTAGAAATCGAGCCCCGTCAGCTCGCCCACCACCAGCACGCACACGTTCGGCTCCACGACGTGCGACAGCTCGTCCAGCGCCGAAAGCGGCTCCTTCTCGCCACCCAGATCCACGATCAGCACCCGCGGCGTCGCACTCTTCTGCAGCGCGTTGATCGCGGCCCGTATGCCGCCCCGCCGGCTCTCGACCCCACCCGGCATCACGTCGGCCAATCCCTCCTGGATCGCCGCGTCCGTCGCCGTGTCCATCAGGAACGCGATGCAGTTGGGACGGTCGTGCCGCCCCTCGTCCAGCAGCGAAGCCGAACCAGGCGAGTCATCCAACGGCATCAGTTCGCCTCCCCGCCGCCGGCGGCCGCGCCGCCGCCCGATCCGGCCCGGCCCTGCCCCTGGCTCGTCGCCTGCGACGTCGTCGACGGCAACGCCGTCGGCCGGTTCGCCCAGTACCGCGCAACCGCCGGCGCCGCCTCGATCCCCGGCGTGCCCACCACCCCGCGCCCGCGGATCAGATCCCGCGGCGTGGCGACCATCGCCGCCAGGTTCAACGTGTTCGCCCCCGTCGGCTGCCACATCCCGGTCCGCTGAAACGGATCCGTCTCCGCGCACCCCACCACCAGCAGCAGCACGCCCAGCATCCCTGTTCGGATCATGTCGACGCCCCTATTGCACGATGAAGCCGGCCGCGCCCGGAATCCGCCCCGGCACCGCAGCAGTCCCCGCATTCGCCTGCGCACCCACCTGCCGCAGCAGCAGGATCCGCTCGAAGTCGTTGGGGTGCGCATACCGGTCCGCCGGCGTGCGCATCGCGCCCGGATCGTCCACCGGCCGAACCACATACGGCGTCACCAGGATCACCAGCTCCGTCTCCTGCCGCTGGAAGCTCGTCGACCGGAACAACGACCCAAGGATCGGCAGATCGCCCAGGAACGGGATGCCATTCGTCGATTGCGTCGACTGGTCCTGCAGCAACCCGGCGATCGCGAAGCTCTGCCCGCTTCCCAGCTCCACGCTCGTCTCCGCCCGCCGCACCGTCAGCGCCGGGATCGACAACGACGTGTTGGCCGCCGTCAGCCGCACCGCCCCCTGGTCCGTCAACTGGCTGACCTCGGGGTTCACATGCAGGTTGATCCGCCCGTCGCTCAGCACCGTCGGCACCACGCCCAGCGTCACGCCGTACTTCTTGAACTCGATCGTGATCGTCCCGTTCTGCTGCCCCACCGGCACCGGAAACTCGCCGCCAGCCAGGAAGCTGCCCACCTGGCCGCTCATCACCGTCAGGTTCGGTTCCGCCAGCACCCGCACCAGGTTGTCCTGCGCCAGCGCATCAACCAGCGCGTTCACGTCCCGCGTCCCCGCCAGCAGCCGTCCCGTCTGCGTCGTCAACGCCCCCAGCCCCGTCGTCGTCACCGCCGCGACCCCGAACCGCCCCAGACTCCCCACCGCCTGCCAATCGACGCCCAGGGCCCGGGTCACCGACCGCGACATCTCCACGATCCGCACCCGCAGGTTCACCTGGATCGAGGACTGCACGGCCAACTGGTTCTCGACCAGGTCCTTCTCCCCCACGAACCCCTTCAGGATGCTCACCGCCCGCGCCGCATCGGCCGGCGACTGCACGTTCCCCGTCAGCAGCAGCCCGCGCGCCTGCGGCGTCACCTTGATCCGGCTGTTCGCGATCAGCCGCGCCACCGCCTGCTCCGCCTCCCCCGCCGCGAACGTGCTGGGCCGCACCGTCACCTCGAACTGCGCGACCGGCAGCCCGTCCGCGTCCATCGCCGCGATCGTCGTCCGCCCCGGCCCCACGCCGAACACGAACAGGCTGTTCGTGCTCGCCGGACGAACCTCCGCCACCCGCGGATCGGCGACGAACACGTTGGTCGCCGGGCCCGACAGCGCCAGCACCCGCCCATTGCCCGATTCCAGCGTCAGCACCTGCCGGTTGCCCGCCTGCTCGGTCACCGGCCGCGGCCCCGTCGGCCGCGTCGTCGCCTTGGTCCCGCCCTGCGCCAGAGCGGGGCCGGCAAGCAGGCCAAGCGCCGCGACGGCGGCCGGCAGGAAACGGAGGCGTGCCATCAGAACTTGAACTCCTTGCCGTCGGCCGCCCCGCCATAGACCCGCATCGTGCTCATCACCGGCTTCACCACCGCGCTCCCCAGCGCGTTGCTGACGTCCCCGGCCCACGTCGTGCCTTCCTTCTCCTCGGAAGGACCATGCTCGGCCGACCGCACCGCAAGGCTCAGCCGCCCCAGCCGCGTCGCCACCTGCACCTGCTCCGCATTGGCCGAAGACACTTCCAGCGTGATCGTCCGCGCCGGCAGCGCATCGGCGGCGCCCGTCGCCCCTTGAACCAGGGTCGCGTCGATCGCGATCACCCGAACGTCCCGCTGCACCGTCTCCGCGGCGATCTTGCGGCCCGGTACCTGGTCCAGCCCCTCCATCGCCTGCGTCAGGATCAGATCGACCCGGTCCCCCGGCCAGATCAGCCCGGCCGTCCCGCTCACCGCGTCCACCGCCACCGTCACCGCCCGGAACCCCGGCCGCAGCACCGCCGCCAAAAACCCGTGGTCACCGGGCTTCAGAACCTCGACGGACGAGATGACGTCCCCCGCCACCAGCGTCCGCCGCACCATTCCGCCTGTAAGCTGCCGGCGCGCATTGGTCTCGTCCGCCACGAACCCGACCGGCAGCTTGTCCTCGTCCACTTCCTTCGCAGCCAGGTCGTCCGCCTTCAGCAGCGCGCCCGGCCGCAACGGCTTGGCCGCCACCAGCACCCGCACCTTCGAAACCGGCGCCGATGCGGCCACCGCCGTGTCCCCGTGCGGCGTCACCATCCACACGATGGTGCCGAACCCGGCCAGACCGCAGGCGATCAACCCCAGCAATGCAATGCGTAGGATCATGGCAACCCTCCATGGGACAGGACAAAGAACGCGCCGCTGGCGATCGCCACGGCGTAGGGCATCGGGCCGCCGCGGCGCAGCCGCCACCGCTCGGCCCGGATCGCGCGCAGCACGAGGCCGGAAGGCCGCCCGGCGCGCGGCCGGGCCAGGCGCCGCCGCGCGGCAAGATAGAAGAACGCCAGCACGCCGCCGGACAGCGCCACCGCGGCGATCAACGACGGCACGAGGATCGGGGGCACCAGCAGCGCCGCCGCGCCCAGCAGCTTCACGTCGCCCCCGCCCATCCAGCCCCGGCGCCAGCACAGCGCCGCGAAGACGAAGACGGCCAGCGCCGTGGGGACGGACGTCAGCAGCGCGCCCTGCAGCGACTGCACCACCAGGCCGGCCACCGCGAGCGCACCGGCCAGCCAGTTCGGCACGGTGCGCACCGCGACGTCATGCAGCGCCGCCATCAGCAGAAGTGCGGCGCCGCCCAGGACGGCGACAAGGACGAAGCTGTCCATCGATGCCATCCCGCCGGCCGGCTACGTGCCGAATTCGGTCTGCACGGCCGTGAACTTGGTCGCAAGGTCGGTGCCCACGACGCTGAAACCCGCCAGCCCGATCGCCACGACCGCCGCAGCGATCAACCCGTACTCCAGCGCCGTGACCGCGCGGCGATCCCGGCGAAAATGGGCGAGATGAAGAAGAAATGTGGTCATGACGGACTCTCCTTGGTCTGGGGAATGACGCCCCGCTCAGGTCAGCGCGGCCTTCACGCTCGTCATCTTCGTCGCGACCCGGGTGCCGACCGTGCTGAACCCGGCCAGCCCGACCACGACCACCACGGCGGCGATCAGGCCATATTCGAGCGAGGTGACGGCCCGCCGGCTCTTGCACAGCACCAGCAGGCGAAAATACGCGTGGTTGATGAAACCCATCGAAGTCTCCGCGACGGCATGCGCACGCGGGCCAGCCCAGCCGGGACCGTAGGGGTGCGGTGCACCGGCTGGCCTGTTCCGCTCGCCGCCTCAGGTCAACGCGGACTTGACGCTCGTCATCTTCGTCGCAAGGCTCGTGCCCACGACGCTGAAACCGGCGAGGCCCACGGCCACCACGGCGGCGGCGATCAACCCGTACTCCAGGGCCGTCACGGCGCGCTTGTCGGTCTTCAGCTCGAGCCAGGTCTTGATGTATTCGTACATGGAGCAGGTCCTTTCCACTATCGATCACGTCGATCTCGGCGGCTGCTTACTGCGGGAGGCCACCGTCTGCGTGCATTGAGACGGTATCCATTTTCATGTGACCTTTACCAATCTGGAAACGGTGTGAATTGTCGGAAACACCCCGACAGTTCTTGACAGGTATATTGCAGTCACTGCGCATCTATTCCGGCTACGCAAATAATCAGGCCGCCGACAACTCCCGCACCGCCGCAACGACTTCCGTCGGCTCGGCACGGATCGTGAAGTCGATGTTCACCCAGCTCCGACGCACAACCCCGTCCTGCCCCACCAGGAACGTCGCCGGAATCGGCAGCAGCCACCCCGCATTCCCGCTCCGCGCCGCAAGGTCGAACCCCAGCCGCGACAGCAGCGCCGCATACCGGGGCGGTGTCCGGAACACGACGCCGAACTGCATCGCCACCGCCAGGTCCACGTCGACCAGCACCTCGTACGTCAGCCCGTGCGACGTCTTCATCGACAGCGCAAGCCCGCCCGTCTCCGGCGTCAGCGCCACCAGCGTGCCCCCCGCATCCCGCAACGCCGGCAGCGCCGCCTCCAGCGCGTTCAGCGTCGCCACGCAGTACGGGCACCAGTTGCCGCGGAAGAACGTCACCACCAGCGGCCCCCGCCGCAGCAGGTCCGCGGTGTCCACCAGCTCGCCCTCCGCGTTCGGCAGCAGGAACGGCGGCATCGCCGCCCCCGGCCGCAACGCCTCCGCCGCCACCTGCGCCTGGTCCAGCCGCTGCAGGAACTCGTCATACGCGGCCTTGATCTCGGCCGTCTCCCGCGACTTCCGCAGCGCGCTCAGCAGACTGTTCAACAACATCGATCCGATCCTTCACCCCGGGCCGACCCCGGATGTGCCATAGAAGCTCCGTCCGCACGCCCGATGTCCACCCGGGCGCCGAGTATCCATTCGATGCCCTAATGGCATTTCCCGCCGCCCCGGCCCAGGCAGCACTGTGCCGATGCCCAAACCGGGCCAAACTCGGAGCTCACCACGATGGACCAGGTCGCCGCCACCCCCCGCACCGCCGCAATCCGCATCGCCGCCGCCGTCGCCGTCGGCTTCGTCGTCCTGATCGCCGCCGTCGCCATCATCCGCCCCGACATGATGATGACGCCCATCCACCGCATGGCGACCGCCCTCGGCTGGTTCGGCTGAACCCCGCCATGCCGGCCTGGATGGCCCCACTCGCCCGCCTGGCGTCCTGGGCGCCCGCCCTTTGGACGATCGATGCCGCCTCCCGCGTCGTCGCCCCATGGCTCGCCCTCTTCATCCGCCTCTGGCTCGCCCGCGCCTTCCTCGTCGTCCAGGTCACCGGCCTGATGCTGGGCGACGCCGCAGCGCCCCTCACCGGGGCCTGGTGGGCCGACACCATCCACCGGGTCGCGTCCTCCACCCCGGGCACGCTCATCCAGGCCGCATGCCCCCTCCTGCTGCTCATCGGCCTCTTCACCCGCCCCGCCGCCCTCGCCATGCTCCTCCAGGTTGCCCTCCTGCCGCCCCAGGGCATGACCCCGGACCGCGGCGCGCTCTGGGTGGCGCTCCTCGCCTGGATGGCCCTGTCCGGACCCGGCGCCCTCTCCCTCGACCGCCTCCTCGGCCGCGGCGCCGCGGCCAGCGCCCTCCCCGGCCACCGCGCCCTCGCCGCCGCGATCGCCTGGACCGACCGACACCTCGCCCCCGCGGGCCTCCTCCTCCTGCGCCTCGTCCTCGCCGCCGCCCTCCTCCGCATCGGTCCCACCTGGTTCCGGCCCCCCGGCCTCGACGCCATGCTCCCCGGACTCACGCTGGCCGCCCTCGGCATCCTCCTCATCCCCGGTCTCGCCGTCCGCCCCGCCGCCCTCGTCCTCGCTTTCTCCATCCCCTTCATTCCCATGGCCACCGACGCCCGCCTCTTCTGGCTTCTCCTGGTTGCCGTCCTCGCCGTCCACGGCGGCGGCCTGCTCTCCCTCGACCGCCTCCTGCGCCGCACCCTCGCAGCCCCACGCCCCCAGGCCGCGAACCTCCCCCACGTCGTCATCGTCGGCGGCGGCTTCGGCGGCATCGCCGCCGCCCAGGCCCTTGCCCACGCGCCCTGCCAGGTCACCCTCGTCGACCGCCGCAACCACCAGCTCTTCCAGCCCCTCCTCTACCAGGTCGCCACCGCCGGCCTCTCCCCTGCCGAGATCGCAACCCCCATCCGGACCCTTCTCCGCGACCAGGCCAACGCCCGCGTCCTCCTCGCCCAGGTCACGGGCATCGACACCGTAACCCGCACCGTCCAGCTCGACCACGGCGCCCTTGCCTACGACCACCTCATCCTCGCCACCGGCGCCCGCCACGCCTATTTCGGCCGCGACGACTGGGCCCAATTCGCCCCCGGCCTCAAAAGCATCGAGGACGCGACCGCCATCCGCCACCGCCTCCTCCTCGCGTTCGAGCGTGCCGAGGGCGCCGAACACCCCGCCGAACGCGCCGCCTGGCTCACCTTCGCCGTCATCGGCGGCGGCCCGACCGGCGTCGAACTCGCCGGCGCCATCGCCGAGCTCGCCCGCAACGGCCTCGCCGACGAGTTCCGCGCCATCGACCCGGCCGCCGCCCGGGTCCTCCTCATCCAGGCCGCCCCCGTCCTCCTGCCCGGCTTCCACAAGACCTCGTCCGCCGCCGCCCTGGCCAGCCTCCGCGCCCTGGGCGTCGAGGTCCTGCTCGACAGCAAGGTCACCGGCCTCGCCGACGGCACGGTCGAGATCGACGGCGACCCCCTCCCCGCCCGGACGGTCCTCTGGGCCGCCGGCGTCATGGCCTCTCCCGCAGCCCTTTGGCTGAACGCAAAGGCCGACCGCGCCGGCCGTGTCGTCGTCGGCCCCGACCTCTCCGTCCCCGGCCATCCCTCCGTCTTCGTCGTGGGCGACACCGCCGCTTCCGACGCCTGGGCCGGCAAGCCCGTCCCCGGTCTCGCCCCCGCCGCCAAACAGGCCGGCGCCTACGCCGCACGCGTCCTCCGCGCCCGCCTCGCCGCCCGCCCGGCGCCCGCACCCTTCCGCTACCGCCACATGGGCAGCCTCGCCACCATCGGCCGCGAATCCGCCGTCGCCGAGTTCGGCCGCATCCGAGTCCGCGGCGCCCTCGCCTGGTGGCTCTGGGGCGGCGTCCACATCGCCTTCCTCACCACCGGCCGCAGCCGCATGGCCGTCATGATCGACTGGCTATGGGCCTACCTCACCTTCAAACGCAGCACCCGCCTCATCACCGGCCCGTAGGGTGGGGTGCCCTCCGCACCCCGCCATCACGCGCAAACGCCGACGAACGGGGCACGCCTTCGCACCCCACCCCACACCCTACCCCGGCACGACCCCGTTCAGATCCGCCAGCCACCCCGCCGCCGTCAGCGGGAACGCCTTGATCCCGTTGCTCACCGCAACCTGGTACACCGGCTGGAACAGCAGGATGTAGTGCGCCTGGTCCACCATCGCCTTCTGGTAGTCGATCCACAGCTGCGCCTGCTTCTCGGCGTTCTCCTCCACCGCCGCCCGGTTGATCAGCGCCACCAGCGCCGGGTCCGGGGTCCAGCCCACGCGCTTGGCCACCCGCTCCACCGTCGCCGCCGCCCACAGCTTGTTCTCAACCGCCGGCGGATTCCAGAACGTGATCACCGACGTGCTCTTGCCGCCGATGTACTGCGTCCGCAGGTTCACCTGGTCCATCGGCGCCAGCTTCACCCGGATGCCAACCCGCGCCAGGTCCGACTGCACCTTCTGCGCCAGCGTCTGGTAGCTGATCCCTGCGATCGCCGCGTTGCCGTAGCTGATCTCGTACTCGAACCCGTCCGCAAGCCCGGCCTTCTGCAGCAGCATCTTCGCCCGATCCAGGTCCTGCCTGAACCCGACCTCCTTCGCCACCGCCTCCGTGCTCCCACGCACCCCGATCGGCAGGAAGCTCGCCGGCCGCGTCGCCTGCCCCCCCAGCATCTTGTTCACGATCCCGTCGTAGTCGATCGCATACCCGATCGCCTGCCGCGCCTCCTTGATCGCCAAAGCCTTGTTCAGCTCCGGGTTCTGCGTCACCGCCATGTAGACGAAATCGAGGCTCGTCAAACCCTCCACCCGCACCTTCGCATCGCCCTTCAGCGTCGCGATCTGCTCCGGGATCAGGTTGAACGCGACATCCACGTCCCCCCGCTGCACCGCCAGAAGCTGCGCGGCGCTGTCGCTGATGTGCCGGATCACGATCCGCTGGAAGTGCGACGGCCCCCGCCAGCTATGCGGATTGGCCACCATCTGGATCTGCTGGTTCCGCGCCCAGCCCGTCATCATGTACGCGCCCGTCCCCGCCGACGCCGTGTTCAGCCACGCCGTCCCCTTCTCGTCCATCGCCCCATGCGCCTCGAGCGCCGCCTTCTCCAGCACCGAGAACCCCGGTGCCGCGATGATGGTCAGGATCGGCTCCGCCGGCTCCTTCAGCATCAGGTCGAACTGCCCCGGCCCCGGGATCGCCGTCCCCGACACGTTGCTCGCATATTGCGACGTCTGGTCCTTCATCGCCGCGATCCGGTCGAACGTGAACTTCCAGTCCTCCGCCGTCACCGGGTTCCCGCTGCTGAACTTCGCCCCCGGCCGCAGCGTGAACCGCCACCCCTTTCCGTCCGGGGTCCGCGCCCAAGACGTCGCCAGGTTCGGCTGCAGCGTCTCGTACTTCCCGGGCGCCATCGTCACCAGCGTGTCGTAGCAGGCCTCCAAGGTCAGCGGCGGGGAGTAGTTGTTCTGCCGCGCCGGGTCGAACGTGACGGTGTCGCTGATGTCCAGCCCGATCACCAGCACGCTCTTGCGCCCCTGCGCCCGGGTTGCCGGCGCGAACGACGCCAACGCTGCACCCCCCGCCAGCAACTGGCCCAGCCCACGGCGCGTGATCGGCACTATCTTGTCGGACATGGTTTCTGCTCCCATTGGTTGTTGATCGTATTCTCGGCTACAGCGGCGGAATGGTCACGTCCCCCACGCTGCGCGACCTCGCCCGGCACGCCGGCGTCTCGCCAGCCACCGTCTCGTTGGTGCTGCGGAAAAGCCCCCTCGTCGCCGACGCCACCCGCGCCCGCGTCCAGGCCGCCATCCAGACGCTCGGCTACGTCTACAACCGCGGCGCCGCCAGCCTCCGCAGCCGCCGCACCCACACCGTCGGCGCCGCGATGAACGAGCTGTCGAACCCCTACTTCGCCGGCCTCACCACCGCCCTCGAACAGGCCCTCACCCGCGTCGGCCACACCGTCTTCCTCTCCAACTCCCAGGAAGACCCCGCCCGCCAGGCCCGCTTCATCGAGACCATGCGCGAATACAGCGCCGACGGACTCGTCGTCTGCCCCGCCGAACGCACCCGCCCCGAGGACCTCGCACCCCTCCGCGGCAGCCTCCCCTGCGTCCTCATCTCCCGCGACCTGCCCGGCTCCGGCCTCGACTACGTCGGCCACGACCACGAGGGCGGCATGCGACAGGCCGTCGACCACCTGCTCGACCTCGGCCATCGCCGCATCGCCATGGTCGGCGCCACCCCATGGAACTGGACCGGCCAGCAACGCCTCGCCGGCTACCACGCCGCCCTCCACGCCCGCGGCATCACCCCCGACCCCGCCCTCCACATCCCCTGCGCCCCCACCCGTGAACGCGGCGCCGACGCCATCGCACAGCTCCTCGCCATCCCCGGCCCGCCCACCGCCGCCGCCTGCTTCAACGACATGCTCGCCTTCGGCGTCATGCTCGGCCTCCGCCGCGCCCGCATCGAACCCGGCCGGGACTTCTCCGTCACCGGCAACGACGACGTCACCGAAGCCGCCCTCTGGACCCCCGCGCTCACCACCAGCACGATCGACGCCCAGGCGTTGGGCGAAGGCGTCGCCGACCTCCTCCTCGCGCGCATCGCCGACCCCACCGCCCCCCCACGCCGCCTCGTCCTCCCCGCCAGGCTCGCCATCCGCGAAAGCACCGCCCCACGCTGAAAAGCCCTCTCCCGTTGGGAGAGGGTTGGGTGAGGGTGCTTCGTTGCACCTCGCCATCGCCGAGGACTCGGCAAGGTTCCTCACCCCGACCCTATCCCAATGCGAGCGGGGGGTTTCCCTAAAGCCGGGCAATATGCAGCCCCCCATCCACATGCACCGCCTCGCCGGTGGAAAAATGGAACCGCCCCTCCGCCAAGGCCACCGCGACCCCACCCACATCCGCCGGCTCCCCCCACCGCCGAACCGGAGAGGCCCCCTCCGCGATCAACCGGTCGTAGCGCGCCGCCGCCACCGACGTCATCGCCGTCCGGATGATCCCCGGCCGGATCTCGAACACCCCCACCCCCGCCTCCGCCAGCCGCAGCGCGAACAGCCGCGTCATCATCGAAACCCCGGCCTTCGACAGGCAATACTCCGGACGCTCCGGCGAAGCCTTCACCGCATTGATCGACGAGATGTTGACGACGCTCCGGACCCCCGCCCCCGGCGCGTCCAGCCACCGCCGCGCCACCGCCTGCGTCAAGAAGAACGGCCCCCGCAGATTGACCGCCATCACACGGTCGTAATCCCCCGGCAGCAGCCCCAGCATGTCCCCCCGCACCCGCGAAGAAACCCCCGCATTGTTCACCAACGCATCGATCCCGCCGAACGCGCCCCACGCCGCATCCAGCAACACCCCATGGCCATTGATGTCCGAAACATCCCCCAGCACGAACGCCCCGGCATCCCCCAGCAACGCAAGCGTCGCCTCGGCCGCATCGTCCCGCACCACGTCGTTGACGACGACCCGCCACCCCGCCTCCGCGAAGGCCAAGGCGATCCCGCGCCCGATCCCCTGGCGCGCACCGGTCACCAACACGGCGCCCCGATCCATCCGCGTCCCCCCGCCCGGCAGATTGTTCCACCGTGGCCCACGACTATGCTACCCACGCTTTGACAGGCCGTCACCTGCTTATTAGAACGGTCTAAATCAAAAACGGGAGGGTGCCGGAATGCTGCGATTCTTCGTCTCCCGCCTCGGCGCCGTCGCCGTCATGGCCGTCCTCTCCACCCTCGTCATCTTCCTCATCGCCAACACCGTCCCCGGCGACCCCGTCCTCGCGCAGCTCGGCGACATCGCCGCCTCCGACCCCGTCGTCGTGAAGGCCTGGCGCGCCAAGTACGGTCTCGACCTCCCCCTCTGGGAACGCTACTTCATCTTCCTCAAGGGCCTCGTCCACGGCGACCTCGGCGTCTCCATCGCCTCCCGCCGCCCCGTCCTCGAAGACATCCGCGACTTCGCCCCCGCAACGCTCGAACTCGCAACCATCAGCTTCGTCCTCGCCCTCCTGGTCGGCATCCCCCTCGGCATCATGGCCGCCGTGAAGCGCGACACCTGGGTCGATCACGCCGCCCGCCTCGTCTCCCTCCTCGGCGTCGCCTCCCCCACCTTCTGGCTCGCTTTCATCATGCTCGCCGTCTTCTACGGCGCCCTCGAATGGGCCCCCGGCCCCGGCCGCATGGACCCCATCAGCCTCCCCCCCATGAACGGCACCGGCTTCCTGCTGTGGGACACCGCCCGCATCGGCGACTGGGAGGCATTCCGCGACGTCGCCGCCCACCTCGTCCTCCCCAGCATCGTCCTCGCCGCAGCAACGCTCGGCCTCATCACCCGCACCACCCGCGCCTCGATGCTCGAAAACCTCCGCCAAGACTACGTCCGAATGGCCCGCGCCAAGGGCCTCCGCGAACGCGCCCTCGTCATCGGCCACGTCCTGCCCAACGCCCTCATCCCCATCGTCACCCTCGGCGGCCTCGCCTACGCCAACCTCCTCACCGGCGCCGTCATGACCGAGACCGTCTTCTCCTGGCCCGGCCTCGGCCGCTACACCTTCAACAGCGCCGCCGCCCTCGACTTCCCCGCCATCATGGGCATCACCCTCGTCGTCGCCATGGTCTACCTGATCCTCAACCTCCTCATCGACATAAGCTACGCGATGCTCGACCCCCGGGTGCGCCGATGACGGGGCGGGAGACGTCGCCATGAGCGCCACCCTGGCCGCCCCCACAACCCTCGCCGCCCGTGCCCGCCGCTGGAACCGCCGCTACGGCCTCGCCATCGCCGGCGCGGCCATCGTCCTCGTCTGGCTCCTCATCGCCCTCTTCGCCCCCCTCGTCGCCCCCTACTCCCCCACCGACGTCGACGTCACCGCCCGCCTCCTCCGCCCCAGCGCCGCCCACTGGCTCGGCACCGACGAACTCGGCCGCGACGTCTTCTCCCGCCTCATCTTCGGCAGCCGCATCTCCCTCATGACCGGAATCCTCGTCGTCACCATCGGCGCCGCCCTCGGCACCCTCGTCGGCGGCATCGCCGCCTACGCCGGCGGCAAGGTCGAGGACGCGATCATGCGCTTCACCGACCTCGTCCTCTGCTTCCCCCCCATCATCCTCGCCCTCGCCATCGC
>CAXTPG010000046.1:0-33564 GCA_964246015.1 uncultured Acetobacteraceae bacterium | reverse complement strand
ATCAGTGGCCACCTCAACATGCATCCGATTTCCACCACGTTGACGGACGTGACCATCTGGTCCGGGTGCGCGCCGCCGCGGTCGCTGGAGTAGAAGAACAGTGCGGCGGGCGGGGCAGGCCCCCGGAATGGCCGGTCATCGCGCACGTAGGTCCACAATCGCCCAGTCGTCGTGCTTGTCTTAGCCAGCACCGGGACCGTGGTGTCGTCGCCATGGATGCGCTCGGCCGCCAGCACGTGGGCGCGGATCAACACCACCAGGGGCGACAGCGCCGCGGTGCAGGCGCCGACCCAATCGGCCAGCGTCGATACGTCCAGCTCGATGCCCTCGCGGGCAAAGGTCTCGCTCTGCCGGTTGAGCGGCAGATGCTGGCCGAACTTCGCCTCCAGGATCGTGGCCAGCAACTCGGGCCCGGCGCGCCCCCGCGGGATCACGTGGAACGGCGCGGGCGGCTGGTGGATCGCCTCGCAGGCCCGGCAGGCGAAGCGCTCGCGCACGGTCTGGATCACCTTGAACTGCCGCGGGATCACCTCCAGCGTCTCGGTCACGTCCTCGCCCAGCTTGGCCAGCTTGCCCTGGCAGCAGGGGCAGGATGTCGGGCTGGGCACGACGACGCGCTCGCGCGGCAGGTGGGCGGGGAACGGTCCGCGCACCGGCTTGCGCCGGGTGGGCGGCGGCCTGGCGCCCTCGGGCGGCAGGTTGGCCTGGACGGCCGCCTCGTCCTCGGTGGCGGCGGCCTCCATCTCCTCCAGCTGGAGTTCGAGCTGGTCCAGCAGCTTGCGTCCGCGCTCGGACGAGGCGCCGAAGCGCTCGTGCCGCATCTTGGCGATCATCAGCTTGAGCTGGGCGATGACCGCCTCGGCGCCGGATGCGCGCTGCTCGGCGGCACGCCGGGCCGCCTGCTCGGCCAGCAGTGCGGCTTGCAGGGTCGCGACGTCCATGGCGAGCAGGACCGGGAGGGAGGGCGGTTTGGTCACAGTGGGATTCAAGCACAAGCGCCGCCGCGTCGGGTACTGCGGAATGAGGCCCCATGGCTGTCTTCTGCCCTATCCCGCCGCCTGGGGACGCCAGGTGTGCTGCGGGTTGCGCCAGTCGATGCCGTCCAGCATGTAGACGAGCTGGGCGGCCGAAATCGACACTGTGGTGCCGCTCGGCGATGGCCAGATCAACCGGCCACGCTCCAGCCGCTTGGCGTAGAGCGACATGCCGAGCCCGTCGTGCCAGAGGATCTTCACCAGGTCGCCGCGCTTGCCCCTGAACACATACAGGTCGCCCGCGTGCGGGTCGCGCTGCAACGCTTGCTGCACCTGAAGGGCAAGGCCGTTCATGCCACGCCGCATGTCCGTGTGGCCCACCGCAAGCCAGACCCGCACCCCGGCCGGAACCGGGATCATCCGCGCAACGCCGCAAGCACGCCGCGCAACCTTGCCGTGCTGACGTCCGCGTCGATGCGCAGCACCACCCCGTCCGGCAACACGACCTCGATCCGCCCACGCCCCGTCCGCTCCCGCCGGATCGGGGGCGCGCCTGGCGCCGGAATAGAGGGGGGCGCCAGACGGGGCTGTTCCGTGGCGACCCGGACGGGCAGGAACACCGGTGCGTCCTCCACCAACTGCCCGCAGCGGCGCGCATCGCGCCACTGCCACAGCAGTCCGCGGCTCAGTTCATGACGACGTGCGACGTCGTTGAACTTGACGCCGGGTTCATCCAACTCCGCCAGTATCCGCAGCTTGTCCGAAACCCGCCAGCGCCTGCGCAGCTCAACCCCGGTGATGATCTCCATCTGCCCACCCATGCCCTGCCCTTAACGGCGCTCGAAAGAACGCCCGTAAGATCAAAGACCATCCCGTGAGCACGGAAGGTGGCCGTCACCGGAGGAATACCTGACGCCTTTCCGCGGAAATGGACCTTGCGAACTTTGCGCGGCCGAGCACCTCTTGCACTTCGGCAGCGATATCGACCGACAAGGCCAGCGTGTCGGTCTCTATCCCCTTGAGAAAGGCTTGCTCGGGAACCCCCTCGACCTTCAGAGCGGCTCCGACGAGCGTCGATGCGTCGAACACGATCACACCGGAGGAGGACGGCCGCGGCGCTCCGCGTTATAGGCGTCGAGCTCCGCATCGATCTCTTGATCCGTCAGCCTCGAAGCACGAGCTTCCGCCTTGATCTCGGCGAAGGCGGACTTGAACTCGGCTCCGGCACGGCTGCGCCGGACCACATCCCGCACGGCCTGTTCGGCCTCGTAGCGAAGCTTCGGGTCGCCCAGTGCGGCCGCGATGTCCGCGCCTACGTGCAACCTGACTTCAACCAGACCGTCCATCCGTCATACCTCGCTCGGACTCGAGCCTATCCCACCTTCCCGTGGCAGTGCTTGTACTTCTTCCCCGACCCGCACGGACAGGGCGCGTTCCGGGGCGTCGATTTCCAGCTGCTGGGGTCTGCCGGGTCCACCGCCGCGCGGGGGCGTTCCGCCTCCATCACGTCGCTGCCGGCGTATTGCGCGCTGCCGGACGGGTCGTTGTAGGTCATCGGCGGGGCCATCACCGGCTGGAACAGCGGCTCGGGCGGGGCTTCGGGGCCCAGCTCCACGCGGGCCAGGGTCGACGTCACCCGCTCCTTCAGCTCGTCCAGCATCGCGTTGAACAGGGCGAACGCCTCGCTCTTGTACTCGTTCAGCGGGTCCCGCTGGCCATAGGCCCGCAGTCCGATCCCCTGGCGCAGGTGGTCCAGCGCCAGCAGGTGCTCCTTCCACACCGCGTCCAGCATCTGCAGCAGGATGCTCTTTTCCACGAAGCGCATCAGCTCAGGGCCCAGGTTCGCCGCCTTCGCCGCCATGTGGGTATTCGCCGCCGACTCGACCCGCTCCCGGATGCCCGTCTCGTCGATCCCCTCCTCCCGCGCCCATTCGACGACGGGCAGATCGAGGTTCAGCGTCCGGCGCACGTCCTCGGCCAGCTCCGCCGATTCCCACTGCTCGGCATAGGCCTTCTCGGGGATGCGCAGCGCGACCATCGCGGCGATCACGTCGCCGCGCATCTCCTGCACGGTCTCGCTCACGTCGTCGGCGCGCATGAACTCACGGCGCTGCTGGTAGACCTCGCGCCGCTGATTGTTCATGACGTCGTCGTATTTCAGCACGTTCTTGCGCATGTCGAAGTTGCGCGCCTCGACCTTCTTCTGCGCCTTCTCCAGGGCCTTGTTGATCCAGGGATGCACGATGGCCTCGCCGGGCTTCAATCCCAGCTTCTGCAGCATCCCGCCCATCCGGTCGGACCCGAAGATCCGCATCAGGTCGTCTTCCAGGCTGAGGAAGAACCGGCTCGCCCCCGGGTCGCCCTGCCGGCCGCTGCGGCCGCGAAGCTGGTTGTCGATGCGGCGGCTCTCGTGGCGTTCCGTGCCGATGACGAACAGCCCGCCGGCGGCCTTCACGATGTCATGGTTGATCGCGACCTCGTCGAGGATCGCCTGCTCGCGCGCCGGGCGGTCGGCCGGATCGACGTCGGCCAGCTCCAGCTTGATGCGCATGTCTGCGTTGCCGCCCAGCTTGATGTCCGTGCCGCGGCCGGCCATGTTGGTGGCGATCGTGATGGCGCCGGGCGCCCCGGCCTGCGCCACGATCGTCGCCTCCTGCTCGTGGAAACGGGCGTTCAGCACGGCGTGCGGGACCCGCTTCTGGGTCAACAGCTCGCTGATGATCTCCGACTTCTCGATGCTCGTCGTGCCGACCAGCACCGGCTGCTGCCGGTCCCGCGCCTCGGCGATCAGGGTCGCAACCGCTTCGTACTTCTCGGTCGCCGAGCGGTACACCTCGTCATCCGCGTCCTTGCGGGTCACGTTGACGTTCGTCGGGATGTCGATCACGTCCAGCTTGTAGATCTCGGCGAACTCGTCCGCCTCGGTCAGCGCCGTGCCGGTCATGCCCGCGAGCTTCGGATACAGCCGGAAGTAGTTCTGGAAAGTGATGCTCGCGAGCGTCTGGTTCTCGGGCTGGACCTCGACGCCCTCCTTCGCCTCCAGCGCCTGGTGCAGCCCCTCGCTGAAGCGCCGGCCCTCCATCATGCGGCCCGTGAACTCGTCGATCAGCACCACCTTGCCCTCGCGCACGATGTAGTCGACGTCGCGATGGAACAGCGTGTGGGCGCGCAGCGACTGCTGGACGTGGTGCAGGACGGACACGTTGAAGATGTCGTACAGATTGCCCTCGGTGATGATGCCGCGGTCCGTCAGCATCCCCTCCACGACCTCCGACCCGGGCTCGGTCAGCGTCACCGTCTTGAACTTCTCGTCCTTCTCGTAGACCGTCTCGTCCTTGACGAGGTCCCGCACCACGGCGTTCACCGTGCGGTACAGGTCGCTGCTGTCCTCGGCGGGACCGGAGATGATGAGGGGCGTCCGCGCCTCGTCGATCAGGATGCTGTCGACCTCGTCGACGATGCCGTAGCTGAATTCCCGCTGCACCATGTCGTCCAGCCGGTACTTCATGTTGTCGCGCAGATAGTCGAAGCCGAACTCGTTGTTCGTGCCGTACGTGATGTCCGCCGCATAGGCCGCGCGGCGCTCGTCATCCGTCAGCCCGTGCACGATAACGCCCGTCGACAGGCCCAGGAACCCGTAGACCCGGCCCATCCACTCGCTGTCGCGCGTCGCCAGGTAGTCGTTGACGGTCACCACGTGCACGCCCTTGCCCGGCAGCGCATTGAGATAGACCGGGAGCGTCGCGACCAGCGTCTTGCCCTCGCCCGTCTTCATCTCCGCGATCTTGCCGTCGTGCAGCACCATGCCGCCGATCATCTGCACGTCGAAGTGACGCAGGCCCAGCACGCGCTTCGCCGCCTCCCGCACCACCGCGAACGCTTCGGGCAGCAGGTCGTCGAGCACGGCGCCTTCGGCCAGGCGATTGCGGAACTCGAGGGTCTTGCCGGCCAGATCCGTGTCGGACAGTGCCGCCATCGCGGCCTCGTGCGCGTTGATCTGCGGCACCCGCCGCTGGTAGCCCTTGAGGGACCGGTCGTTGGCGGAGCCGAACACGGCGCGGGCGAGGCTGGCGAACATCGTGTGGCCTTATGGCTCGTGCCGCGCGCGCCGGGGCGCAGGGCGGCAAGTGAGAGAATGGCCCCGCTCAAATAGGAGTGACGCCCGCCCGGGTCAACGCAACCCGCCCCCCGGGACATTCCAGCAGCCCTGGCCCGCTTGTGACGCTCCCGGCCTTCGGGCATTCTGCGGCACCCGATATCCAAGGAACCTTCATGCGTGGCCTGACACTGCCGGTCGTCCTGGCGACCCTCTCGCTCGCCGCCGCACCCTTTGCGCTGGCCCAGACTCCTGCGGCGACTCCCGCGGCGACCCCCACGGCGACGCCTGCCACCCCCCCGCCGGCCGCCGCGGACCCGGTGCTCGCCCGCATCGCCGGCGACGAGATCCGCGCCAGCGAACTGGCCGATGCCGCCCAGGCGCTGCCGGAGGAGCTGCGCGGCATGCCGCCCACGATGCTGTATCCCATGCTGCTGGAGCAGTTGATCGACCGCCGGGCCATCGTGCTGGCCGCCCGCAAGCAGGGCCTGGAAACCGACCCGGCCGTGAAGAAGGCGGTCGCGCGCGCCACCGACACCGCGATGCAGAACGCGCTGCTGACGCGCGAGATCGCCCCGAGCCTTACCGACGCTGCCATCGAGGCCCGCTACAAGCGCGACGTCGCCGGCAAGCCCGGCGAGGAGGAAGTCCACGCGAGCCACATCCTGGTCGCCGACGAGGACAAGGCGAAAGCCATCATCCAGCAGATCAAGACCGGTGCCGACTTCACCGAACTCGCCCGTCAGAACAGCACGGACCCCAGCGCCAAGGGCAACGGCGGCGACCTCGGGTTCTTCAAGAAGTCCGACATGCTGCCCGAATTCGCCGACGCGGCCTTCGCCCTCGAACCCGGCAAGATCACCGAGGCGCCGGTCAAGACCCGCTTCGGCTGGCACGTCATCAAGCTCGCGGAACGCCGCACCGCGCCGCCGCCCGAGCTGGATTCCGTCCGTGACGAGCTGCGCCAGTCGCTGATCCAGGAGGGCGTGACCCGGGTTCTGGCGCAGGCCAAGCAGGGCCTCGCGATCGAGAAGTTCAACCAGGACGGCACGCCGATGACGGATTCGCCGGCGGCCGGCGTGTCCGCGCCCGCAGCGCCGAAGTAGGTCGATGGCGCTTCCCGTCTCGCCCCTCGCCGTCCCGCTGCCGGGTCTGCCGCCGCTCGCCGGCGTCAGGCTCGGCGCCGCCCAGGCCGGCATCCGCTACAAGGACCGCACCGACCTGGTGATGATCGAGCTGGCGGCCGGGAGCCATGTCGCGGGCGTCTTCACGCGCAACAAGTGCCCGGGCGCCCCCATCGACTGGTGCCGCGACGGGCTGGTCGGCGGCCGCGCCCGCGCCGTGGTCGTGAACGCCGGCAACGCCAACGTCTTCACCGGCCAGGCCGGCGCGGACGCGGTGGAAGCGACCGCCCGCGCCGCCGCCCGGTTGGTCGGTTGCGGCCTGCACGAGGTCTTCGTCGCCAGCACCGGCGTCATCGGCGAGGTTCTGCCGCACGAGAAGATCACCGCCGCTCTCCCCGCCCTCCATGAAAGCCTCAGGCCCGGCGGCTGGGAAGACGCCGCCCGCGGCATCATGACGACGGACACCTTCCCCAAGGCGGCGACCCGCACGGCCAAGATCGGCGGCACCGAGATCCGCATCACCGGCATCGCCAAGGGCAGCGGCATGGTCGCGCCCGACATGGCCACCATGCTGTGCTTCATCGCCACCGACGCCCGCATCCCGCAGACCATGCTGCAGGACATGCTGGCCCGCGGCACGAAGCGCAGCTTCAACGCCACCACGGTCGACAGCGACACCTCGACCAGCGACACCGTGCTGCTGTTCGCCACCGGCCAGGCCGACCATCCCCGCATCCACAAGAACGACACGAAGACCCTGCGCGCCTTCCGCGACGCGCTCGACAGCCTTCTGCTCGACCTCGCCCTGCAGGTCGTTCGTGACGGCGAGGGCGCGCAGAAGCTGGTCCGCATCGACGTCACCGGCGCCGTCTCCGACAAGTCCGCCAAGCGCGTCGCCATGGCCATCGCCAACTCGCCCCTCGTGAAGACCGCCATCGCCGGCGAGGACGCGAACTGGGGCCGCATCGTGATGGCCGTCGGCAAGGCCGGCGAACCCGCCGACCGCGACCAGTTGAGCGTGGGCGTCGGCGGCACCTGGATGGCCCGCGACGGCGCCGTGGTGCCCGGCTACGACGAGGCCCCCGTCGTCGCGCACATGAAGGGCCGCGAGATCGAGATTGCCGTCGACCTCGGCCTCGGCAAGGGCGAAAGCACCGCCTGGACCTGCGATCTCACGCACGGCTACATCGACATCAACGGCAGCTACCGCTCCTAGTGGCTCTGGCACTCACCAGCACGAGCAGCCCGCGCCACACGTCATCCCCGGACTTGATCCGGGGACCTCGTGCCGGCGGCACGCCCGATGTGCCGCGCCCGCAATGGCCCTGACGCTCTCCGCCCGCAATTTCGCGCCGATCAAGACCGAGCGCCTTCTGCTCCGCCCGCTCCTGCCCGCGGACGCCGAATCGGTGCATCGGCTGGTGAACGACTGGGCCGTCGTCCGCAACCTCAGCCGCCTGCCCTTCCCCTACCCCCGCAAGCTCGCAGACGAGTGGATCGCGTCCACCGCCCGGCAGATCGAAGGCGGCACCGGCTTCCACCTGGCCATCACCGGGCAGGAGGACGGGTCCGAGCTGGTCGGCTGCATCGGCCTCCGCCTCGATATCACGCCCCGCACCGGCAATCTCGGCTACTGGGTCGGGCGCCGGTTCTGGGGCCATGGCGTCGCGAGCGAGGCCGTCGCGCGCATGGCGCGCTGGTCGCTCGCGAACCTCGACCTCGATCGGCTGGAGGCCCATGTCGCCGTCGACAACCCGGCGTCGGCCGCCGTGCTGCGCCGGGCCGGCTTCACGGAGACGGGGCGGGGCGAGGAGGCGTTCCTGGCCCGCGGCGGCAAGCACCCCGTGCTGAAGTTCGGCGCGACGCGGGAGGACCTGTTCCCCGCATCGGACGCAAAGCCCGCCGCTGTCGCCGCCCCCGGCGCCAAGCCGATCGTGCTCGTCTCCGCCGTCGGCCTCATCGATACCGACGGCCGCGTCCTCCTGACCCGCCGGCCGGAGGGCAAGACCATGGCGGGCCTGTGGGAGTTCCCGGGCGGCAAGGTGGAGCCCGGCGAAACGCCCGAAACCGCCCTGATCCGCGAGCTGCGGGAGGAGCTGGGCATCGACGTCGCCGAAAGCTGCCTCGCCGCCTTCGCCTTCGCGTCCCACAGCTACGAGCGGTTCCACTTGCTGATGCCGCTGTTCCTCTGCCGCCGCTGGTCCGGGCGGCCGGAGGGCCGGGAGGGCCAGACCCTCGCCTGGGTCGCGCCACGCAAGCTCGCCGACTATCCCATGCCCCCCGCCGACAAGCCTCTCATCCCGCTGCTGCGCGACTTCCTCTAGGAGCCCCCCCGTGCCGAACCCCACCGCCTGCCTGCTGGTCATCGGCAACGAGGTGCTCTCGGGCCGCACCCAGGACGCCAACATCAAGTTCCTGGCCCTCGGCCTCGGCGCCATCGGCATGCCGCTGCGCGAGGTCCGGGTGATCCCCGACGTGCCGGAGACGATCATCGGCACGGTCAACGAGGTGCGGGCCAAGTTCGACCACGTGTTCACCACCGGCGGCATCGGCCCCACCCATGACGACATCACCAGCGAATGCGTGGCGAAGGCGTTCGGCGTGCCGTGGGAACCCCACCCGGACGCCTGGGCCAAGATGGAGCGCCACTACAAGCCCGGCGAGTTCAACGCCGCCCGCCAGCGCATGGCCACGATGCCACGCGGCGCCACCCTGATCGAGAACCCCGTCTCCATCGCGCCGGGCTTCACGATCGGCAACGTCCACGTCATGGCCGGCGTGCCCCGCATCATGCAGGCGATGTGGACGAGCCTCGCGCCCACCCTTCCCGGCGGCACGCCCGTCGCCTCCCGCGCCGTGCACGTGTTCGGGCTGCCGGAGGGCGGGATCGCCGAAGGGCTGGGCCAGGTGCAGAAGGATTATCCGGACGTCGACCTGGGCAGCTACCCGTTCTATCGGGCTGGCGGCAACGGTGTGGCGCTGGTGGCGAAGGGGACGGACATGGAGGCGCTTGCGCGCTGCGTCGCCGCGGTTTCGGCGCTGATCCGCGCGCTGGGGCACGAGCCGGTGGACGGCGAGCCGCCGACGTAGGGCGTCTGCGGCGAGCCGCCGACGTAGGGCGTCGGACTCCGCGATCAAAGGAAGGGGTTGCGGATCGTGAGCAGGCCGATGCTGCGGCCGTGCTGCATGTCCTCGGTGAGGAGGGTATCGCAGCCGGCCTCGGTCGCGGACGAGACGATGAGGGCGTCGTAGATGCTGAAGGAGTGGTCGCGGACGAGGCGGAGGGCGGCTTCGTGGGTGGCGAGGGTGAGGGGCAGGATGGGCGACAGGGTGTCTCGCAGCAGCCGAAGCGTATGGTCGATCGCTGGCCAGTCGCGTTGCAGCTTGCGCCGGGCAATCGCCACGAACTCATTGAGAACCTGAACGCTAACGGCCCCGCCAACCTCCACGATCTGACGGGCCGTCTCTGCTTTCTGGCCATCCTGTTGGGCGTAGATCAGGATGTTCGTATCCAGGAAAGCTATCATCGCTCGTTTGCTTCCTCCCGATCGAACTTGTACCCGTCCGGCATAGGCCAGTGATTTTGCGCCATTCGCGCCACCGCCTCCTCCCGAATCCGGCTCTTCTGGACCGCAATCCGGCCAGGTTCGGCCCAGACCACCTCCAGCGTGTCGCCGGGCTTCAGGTCGAGCTTGTCGATCAGGGTTTGCGACAACTGGACAACGAGGTCGTCGCCGAGCTTCTGGATATGCATGCGCGCCTCCGTTCGGCCACAGAATAGCGCGGCGGGGCACGCGTTGCACGCCGATCCTACTTGGCATGGAGTGTCCAGTTCGGCTTACATAGGATCCGTATGGACACGTTGACATCCACTCACCTACCCACAGGTCTCGACCGGCGGCCCCATGCCGTCGTGGTCGGCAGCGGATTCGGCGGTCTCGCCGCCGCCGTGCGGCTGGGCGCCCGCGGATACCGGGTGACGGTCGTCGAGAAGCTCGACGAACCCGGCGGACGCGCATCCGTGTTCCGGCAGGACGGGTTCACGTTCGACGCCGGGCCGACGATCGTGACCGCGCCGCATCTGTTCGAGGAGCTGTGGACCCTGTGCGGCCGCAGGCTGGCCGACGACGTCGAGCTGCGTCCGATCGACCCGTTCTACCGCATCCGCTTCGACGACGGCACGGCGTTCGAATACACCGGCGACCCCGTGCGCATGCGCGCGGAGGTCGCGCGGTTCAGCCCCGGCGACGTCGCGGGCTATGACCGCTTCATGGCCGCCAGCGAGGCGATCTATCGCGTGGGGTTCGAGCAGTTGGGCGACGCACCGTTCGGGCACTGGACCGACATGGCGCGGGTCGCGCCCGACCTGTTGCGGCTGGGCGGATTGCGGAGCGTGCACTCGCTGGTGGCCAAGCACATCAAGGACGAGCGGCTGCGCACCGTGTTCAGCTTCCACCCGCTGCTCGTGGGAGGCGACCCGTTCCACGCCAGCGCCATCTATGCGCTGATCGCCTTCCTGGAGCGCGACGGCGGCGTGCATTTCGCGATGGGCGGCACGGGGCGCCTGGTGCAGGGCCTGGTCGGGCTGATCGAGGGTCAGGGCAACGCCGTTCGATGCGGGGCGGAAGTGGCCGAGATCCTGGTCGAGGACGGGGCCGCCGCGGGCGTGCGGCTGGCGAGCGGCGAGCGGATCGGCGCCGACATCGTCGTATCCAACGCCGACAGCGCCTGGACCTACCGGCATCTGGTCGCGCCCCGGCACCGGCGGCGGTGGACCGACCGCAAGATCGAGCGGGCCCGCTACTCGATGGGGCTGTTCGTCTGGTATTTCGGGACACGGCGGCGCTACGAGGACGTCGCCCACCACACCATCCTGCTGGGGCCACGGTATCGCGGCCTGCTGCGCGACATCTTCCGCGAGCATCGGCTGGCCGACGACTTCTCGTTGTACCTGCACCGCCCCACGGCGACGGACCCGAGCCTTGCGCCAGCCGGGCAGGACGCGTTCTACGTGCTGTCGCCGGTGCCGCACCTGGCCAGCGGGACGGATTGGGCGGCGGCCGCGGAACCCTACCGGCGGCGGATCGCGGCGGCGCTGGCCGAAAGCGTGCTGCCGGGGCTGGAAGACGAGGTCGTGACGTCTCGCATGATGACGCCGCAGGACTTCGAGACCCGGCTGCTGTCCTTCCGCGGCGCAGCCTTCGGGATGGAGCCGGTGCTGACCCAAAGCGCCTGGTTCCGGCCGCACAACGCCAGCGAGGACGTGCGGGGATTGTATCTGGTGGGGGCGGGAACGCACCCCGGGGCGGGGCTGCCGGGGGTGTTGTGCTCGGCGAAGGTGCTGGACCGGGTCGTGCCGGCGGGGGTTGTGCATGCGTGATGTGATCGAGGCGGACGACCTGGATGCGTGCCGGGCGACGCTGCGGGGCGGGTCGCGCAGCTTCCATGCGGCCGGGCTGCTGCTGCCGGCGCGGGTCATGCAGCCGGCGACGGCGCTGTATGCGTTCTGCCGGGTGGCGGACGACCTGATCGACGGCGGCGGCGGGGCGGGCGCGCTCGCGGCGCTCGGGGTCCGGCTGGACCGCATCTACGGCGGCGTTCCGGCCGACCACCCCGCGGACCGGGCGCTTGCGGCCGTCGTGGCGCGGCACCGCCTGCCGCGCGCGCTGCTGGACGCGCTGCTGGAGGGGTTCGCGTGGGATGCCGAGGGACGGCGCTACGACGACCTGGCGGCGCTGCAGGCCTATGCGGCGCGCGTGGCGGGCACCGTCGGCGCCGCGATGGCGGTGCTGATGGGGGTGCGCGACGCGGACGTCGTGGCCCGCGCCTGCGACCTGGGCATCGCCATGCAGTTGAGCAACATCGCCCGCGACGTCGGCGAGGATGCGCGGGCGGGACGGCTGTACCTGCCCCGCCGCTGGATGCGGGAAGCGGGCATCGACCCCGACGCGTGGCTCGCGGCGCCACGCTTCACGCCGGGGCTGGGCGGGGTCGTGTGCCGCCTGGTGCGGTCCGCCGATGCGCTCTACGCGCGTGCGGATGCCGGGATCGCGGCCCTGCCGCTGGAGTGCCGGCCCGGGATCGGCGCAGCGCGGCGGCTGTATTCCGCGATCGGGCATCGCGTGGTGCGGGACGGCGGCAACTCCGTGGACCGCCGGGCGGTGGTGCCCGGCGTGGCGAAGCTCGGAATCGTCGCACGGGCCGCGATGGGCGCGATGGTTCCGCGTGGTCCGGTCGGGGCACCGCCGGTGCCCGCGGCACGCCACCTGGTCGCGGCCGTCGCGGCGAGCGCCGGGCCGGGACGCGCGCCCGGGCGCCTCGTGTGGCTGATCGAGCTGTTCGCGGACCTCAACGCAAGGCAATCCGTCGCATCCGGCGAGCGCGGGCGGGCGTAGAGCAACACACCGCACCGGAGGCGTCGGACATGTTCGCGCAGTGGGAATGGCTCATCATGCTGGTCGGCTTCGTGGGATTGCTGGGGTGGGAGCTGCGGTCCATCCGGCGGTCGATCCGGGACGCGAAGGCGCAGGAGGCTGCCAAGAAACCGGCGGAAGGATGACGGCGGACCGGCCCGCGCGACGATGCTTGTCCGATCCGA
This sequence comes from uncultured Acetobacteraceae bacterium, assembly GCA_964246015.1. Classification (GTDB taxonomy): domain Bacteria; phylum Pseudomonadota; class Alphaproteobacteria; order Acetobacterales; family Acetobacteraceae; genus JBBROS01. Next base: position 20,772 of record CAXTPG010000046.1, on the reverse strand, counting down.
TCGGTTCGGTTAGGGTTCCCCGATGACGAAGCGAATGACGACGCGAATTAGCTGCCCGGCCGCCTGAGGCGCCGCACGCGTACGTGCGGCCCGGTTGCCGGTCCGCCTGTTCCCTCGTCCGAAAGTCGCATCCCATGCTCTCCGTCGTCGATCATCCCTACCAATCCGTCCGATTCGAGCTCCTGGCCGATGCCGAGCCCGGCCTCCTGCCCCGCGTGCTCGCCCCCTTCGCCCGGCGTGACCTGATGCCCGACCTCGTGCGCGCCCGCCGCCATGGCGAGGCGATCGAGGCCTGCCTCGACATGCACGCGATGCCGGCCGAGATGGTGCACCTGGTCGAGGGCAACCTGCGCCAGGTGGTCGGCGTCCGGCGCCTGTCGGTCACGGTCCGGGCCGCGGTGCGCGCCGCGGCCTAGATCATGATGCGTTTGGGCTGGTTCGCCCAAACGCATGGACATGATCGCAAAACAACGAGACAGAGCGGGATGGCCGCTTCTGTCGGCGGTCGTCCCGCGCTGGCCGCAACCGCGTCCCGGGCTGCCCGTTGTGCCTGGATGACGCAGGCCGACATCTTCGACACGGACGTTCCCCAACGGCTCGACCGCCTGCCCTGGAGCAGGTTCCACACGCTCGTCGTCGTGGCGCTGGGAATCACATGGATCCTGGACGGGCTGGAGGTGACGCTGGTCGGCTCGCTGGCGGGCGCGATCTCCGCCAGCCCGTCGCTGCGACTGACCGAGGCGCAGTTCGGGCTGACCGCCAGCGCCTACCTGGCCGGGGCGGTCGTGGGCGCGCTGTTCTTCGGGTGGCTGACGGACAAGCTCGGCCGCAAGAAGCTGTTCACCATCACCGTGCTCGTCTACCTGGTCGCGACCGCGGCCACCGGGTTCGCCTGGGATTTGTGGTCGCTCGCGGCGTTCCGCTTCATCACCGGCCTTGGCATCGGCGGCGAGTATGCGGCCGTCAACGCGACCATCCAGGAGCTGATCCCGGCCCGGCGCCGCGGCTTCACGGACCTGGTCATCAACGGCAGCTACTGGCTGGGGGCGGCCATCGGCGCCGTGGGCGCCGTCGTCGTGCTGGACCCCGGCGTGATCGATCCGGAACTCGGGTGGCGCCTGGCCTTCGTCATCGGCGGGGTGATCGGGCTGATGGTGCTGCTGCTGCGCCGCTTCATCCCGGAAAGCCCGCGCTGGCTGATGACGCACGGCCGGCCCGAGGACGCGGACGCGGTCGTGACGGCGTTGGAGGCGCGGGTGACACGGGAAACCGGGGCGCCGCTGCCCCCGGTGCCCCCGGGCAGGCTGCGGCTGCGGCGGCACCAGGGCGGATGGTTCCTGCCCAGCCTGAGGGTTCTGGTGCGGGATTATCGGCAGCGGACGATCCTGGGCATCGCGCTGATGGGGTCGCAGGCGTTCTGCTACAACGCGATCCTGTTCACCTATGCGCTGGTGTTGACGAAGTTCTACGATATCCCGTCGGGCCAGGTGGGCTGGTTCATGCTGCCCTTCGCGCTGGGCAACTTCGCCGGGCCCTTGGTGCTGGGGCGGCTGTTCGACTCGCTGGGACGGCGGACGATGATCACCGCGACCTACGCGCTCTCGGGCATCCTGATGGCCGGGGTCGGCTACTTGTTCGTGCATGGCGCCCTGACCGCGACGCAGCAGACGATCGCCTGGACGGTTATCTTCTTCTTCGCCTCCGCGGCTGCGTCCTCTGCATACCTGACCGTCGGGGAGACCTTCCCGTTGGAGGTCCGGGCGGTGGCGATCAGCGTCTTCTACGCGCTGGGGACGGCGGTGGGCGGCATTGCCGGGCCGGTGGTGTTCGGCGCGCTGATCCAGACGGGACAGCGGTCCGAGGTGCTGTGGGGCTACCTGCTGGGCGCCGGGCTGATGGTGGGGGCGGCCGTCGTGGAGTGGTTCCTGGGGGTGGAAGCCGCGCGCCGCTCGCTGGAGGACGTGGCCCCTCCCCTCTCGGCCGCATGATCCAGCTTGCAACCCGGCGCGGCCTGCCCCGTTGAACCCCGCAACGGCATCTCGCCGTCATTGGAGGGACAGACATGGTTGACAAGAATCGGATCGACGGTGCGATCGACCAGGCCAAGGGCTCGATCAAGGAAGGCGCCGGCAAGCTGTTCGGGGATCAGAAGCTGGAAGCCGAAGGCAAGGCCGACAAGGTCGCCGGCAAGGCCGAGAGCGCCGTGGGCGGGGCCAAGGACGCGATTCGCGACGCGACGAAGCCGTAACGTCGGCTGAGTGATCAGTACGAAGACGCGGGCGCCTCTCGGGGCGCCCGCTGTCGTTTGGGGAGGTTCGACGACCATGAACTACGTGGATGGATTCCTGGCAGCGGTGCCCGCCGGCAAGAAGATCGAGTTCCTGGAGCACGCCAAGGCGGCGCTGGTGGTGTTCAAGGAGTGCGGGGCGCTTCGCGTCGTCGAATGCTGGGCGGACGATGTGCAGGACGGCCGGGTCACCGACTTCAAGCGCGCCGTGAAGGCCGAGGCTGACGAGGTCGTGGTGTTCTCGTGGATCGAATGGCCGTCGAAGGCGGTCCGCGACGCGGGCATGAAGAAGATGATGGACGATCCGCGGATGCAGGCCATGACGATGCCGTTCGACGGGCAGCGAATGGTCATCGGCGGCTTCCAGCCCATCCTTGAGGGATGACGGCGCGCCGATGTGCGACCCGAGACGTGTGGCTCCCTGAGTAGGACTCGAACCTACGACCGAGCGATTAACAGTCGCTTGCTCTACCAGCTGAGCTATCAGGGATCACTGGCGGGGCGTCCGTATAGCGCCCCACGCCCGGGAGCGCAAACCCGGTTTCGCGTCAGGAGCCCGCGCCCTCCAGCTCCGGCACGAAGGCCTCGCGCCAGTCCTTCGGCACCGTGCGGATCGTGCCGGCACGCTGCATGAAGTCGACGTATTTCATGAAGCCGTGCGGGATCACGTCGAACTTCGTCTGCGGGTCCCGCAGCACCGCCTCGATCTGCGCCGGGTCGACCTTGCTGCCGCTGTTCTGGATGAACAGGGCGGTCGCCCGGGCCGGGTCTTTGGCGATGATGCCGTTGGCCTCCTTCTGCGCGGCCAGGAAGGCGCGCACGTGGCCGGGATTGGCGGCGGTGAAGCGCTTGGCGCCGAACACCATGTCCAGCGTGATGTCGCCCAGCACGTCGGGGCTGCGGAGCACGGCGTGGATGTTGGGGCTGGCGGCCTCGGCCAGGGTGAACGGGGGGCTCGCGAAGTGCGCGGCCAAATCCTTGTTGCCCGACAGCAGCGCCTGCACGGCGCTGGGGTGCTGCAGACTGACGGTGTTGTTGTCCAACCGCGCCCACTCCTTGTCCCCGAACGCCTGCGCCACCGCCATCTGCAACACGACAGCCTGTATGCTGACCTTCGCGCTGGGCACCGCGATCTTGTCGCCGGGCTTGAAGTCCGCGAGCGTCTTGATGTCCGGCCGGTTGGTGTTGAGGATCAGCGCGCAGGTGCTCAGCCCGCTGATACCCACGGCCTCCGACCGCGTGCCCCGGCTTTTGGACCAGATGGTCAGGAACCCCGGGATGCTGTTGCCGGCGATGTCGAGCGCGCCGGCGATCAGCGCGTCGTTGATGGGACCGGCGCCGTCCAGCACCACCCAGTCCACCTTCGACTTGATGCCCACCCGTTCCAGGTGCGCCTCCAGCAGCTTCGCCTCCCGCATCACGATCAGCGGCAGATAGAGCACGCCCAGGCCGTGGCTGAGGCGGATCGTCTCGGCCTCGGCATGGGCCGGGACGGCCGCGGCGGCGGCGGCAGCGGAAAGCAGCAGGGTGCGGCGGAGCATGGTCCCTCCCGGGGGGATGTGTTGGCCTATCCTCGCACGAGTGCCCGCCCTATATCGAGGCGCGATGCTGGTCCCCTTCCTCAAGATGCACGGCGCGGGCAACGATTTCGTCGTGATCGACGAGCGTCGGCGGCCGCTCGACCTGTCGGCGGACCAGGTGCGGCGGCTGGCGGACCGGCGGGTCGGCATCGGCTGCGACCAGTTCATCACCCTGCACCGGCCGCCCGCGGGCACGGATGCGGACCTGGTGATGCGGATCAGGAACCCCGATGGCGGCGAGGCCGGCGCCTGCGGCAACGCGACGCGCTGCGTGGCGGAGCTGCTGTTCGAGGAAACGGGACACCCCTTCCAGGTCATCCGCACCATCGCCGGCGACCTGCCGGCCGAACGCCTGAGCGATGGCCGGTTCCGCGTCGACATGGGGCCGGCGCGCCTGGGCTGGCAGGACGTGCCGCTGGCGCACGCGGCCGACACGCTGCACCTGCCCCTCCCCGGCGACCCGGCCGCCTGCAGCATGGGCAACCCGCACGCGACGCTGTTCGTGCCCGACATCGCCGTCGCGGGGCGGGACGGGCCGGGACTGGAGCATGATCCCTTGTTCCCCGAGCGCGCCAACATCGGCTTCGCGACGGTCCTGGCGCCCGACCGCATGCGCCTGCGCGTGTGGGAGCGGGGGGCCGGGCTGACGCTGGCCTGCGGCTCCGGCGCGTGCGCCGCCGCGGTCAACGCGCACCGCCGCGGCCTGACCGGGCGGCGCGTCGCCGTCGACATGGACGGCGGCGTGCTGGACATCGAATGGCGGGCGGACGGGCACGTGCTGATGGCCGGCTCCGCCGCCACCAGCTTCCGGGGCGAGGTCGCCCTCTGATGAAGGTGCTGACCTTCGGCTGCCGGCTGAACACCGTCGAATCCGAGGCCATCCGCGCCCATGCCGCGCACCTGGTCGACACCATCGTCGTGAACACCTGCGCCGTGACGGCAGAGGCGGAACGGCAGGCCCGCCATGCCATCGCGCGCCTGCACCGGGAGCGCCCGGGCGCCGCGATCACCGTCACCGGATGCGCCGCGCAAATCGACCCGGCGCGCTGGGCGGCCCTGCCGGGCGTGCGGCGCGTGCTCGGCAACCAAGAGAAGCTGCGGCCGGAAACCTGGCGCAACGACGCGTCCGCGGTGGCGCCGATCGCGCTGGCGCGGGGCCACGCGCCGGCCCTGCTGCCGGGCATCGAGGGCCGCGCACGGGCGTTCCTGGACGTGCAGCAGGGGTGCGACCACGCCTGCACGTTCTGCATCATCCCGCAGGGCCGCGGCCCGAACCGGTCGGTGCCGGCCGAGGTCGTCGTGCACCACATCCGGGCGATGGTGGCGGCGGGGCGGCATGAGATCGTGCTGACCGGCGTGGACCTGGCGAGCTGGGGACGGGATCTCGCCGACCGGCCGGGGCTGGGCACGCTGCTGCGGCACGTGCTGACGACGGTGCCGGAGCTGCCGCGTCTGCGCCTGAGTTCGCTGGACCCGGCGGCGCTCGACGATGCGTTCTGGGGCGTGCTGGCCGACGAGGCGCGGTTGATGCCGCACCTGCATCTGTCGGTGCAGGCCGGGTCGGACATGGTGCTGAAGCGGATGCGGCGGCGGCACGGGCGGGCGGACGCGCTGGCGGCGATCGGCCGCGCGCGGCGGGTGCGGCCGGGCGTCGCGATCGGCGCGGACCTGATCGCCGGCTTCCCGACGGAAACCGAGGCGCAGGCCGCCGAGACCCTCGCCTTCGTCGACGAAGCGGCCATCCCCTATCTGCACGTGTTCCCCTACAGCGCCCGCCCCGGCACGCCCGCGGCGCGGATGCCACAGGTGCCGGCGCCGGAGCGGCGGGCGCGGGCGGCGTGGCTGCGCGCGGCGGCGGCGCCCCATGCGGCGGCGTTGCACGCCGGGCTGGTGGGCACGGACCAGGCGATCGTCGTCGAGCGCGGGGGGCGCGGCCACACGCCCGGTTTCGCCCCGGTGCGGTTCGCCGGCGAGGCCCCGCTGGCCGCGCTGGTCATGGGCAGGGTGACGGCGGCGGACGCGGCCGGGGTGGAGGTTTCGTCGTGGCGCTAGGGTTCTTCTCGCGGCTGAAGGAAGGGCTGAGCCGGTCGACGCAGAAGCTCGCGGGCGGCCTGGCGAGCACCTTCGTCAAGCGCAAGCTGGACGACGCGGCGCTCGACGAGCTGGAGGAGCTGCTGATCGCCGCCGACATGGGACCGGCCGTCGCGGCGCACATCATCGGCGAGTTCCGGCGCACGCGGTTCGGGTCGGACGTGACGGACACCGAGGTGAAGCAGGCGCTGGCGACCGAGATCGCCGCGATCCTGGAGCCGGCGGCGCGGCCCCTGGTGATCGACCGCACGCTGCGGCCGCACGTGGTCCTGGTGGTGGGCGTGAACGGCACCGGCAAGACGACGACGATCGGCAAGCTGGCGCAGCAGTATCAGCGGGAGGGCCTGCGCCCCATGATGGTGGCCGGCGACACGTTCCGTGCGGCGGCGGTCGAGCAGCTCCAGGTCTGGGGCCAACGCACCGGCGCCACGGTCGTCAGCGGCGCCGCGAACACGGACAGCGCTGGCCTCGCGTTCGACGGCGTGGCGCGCGCCCGGGCCGAGGGCGCCGACGTGCTGCTGATCGACACGGCCGGCCGGCTGCACAACAAGGGCGCGCTGATGCAGGAGCTGCAGAAGCTGATCCGCGTCCTGAAGAAGCAGGACACGACGGCGCCGCACTCGGTGCTGCTGGTGCTGGACGCGACGACGGGCCAGAACGCGGTCGAGCAGGTGCGGGTGTTCAAGGAGATGGTGGCCGTGACCGGCCTGGTGGTGACGAAGCTGGACGGCAGCGCCCGGGGCGGCATCGTGGTGGCGCTCGCGGACGGGTTCGGCCTGCCGGTGCACGCGGTGGGCGTGGGCGAGCAGGCGGACGATCTCCGGCCCTTCGCGGCGATGGATTTCGCGCGGGGCCTGGTGGGGGCCTAGACCAGGCACCGAGTGTTTCCAGAAAGGCGGGGACCGCGCCGGTCACACGCGCCGGTCACACGGGCGCCGCCGTTTCGGCCATCACCGCCTCGGGCGTGCGGTGCGGATCGGCCTCCGTGGCGCGGGCCGTCGCCTCCATGTAGGCGCCCAGCGCGCGGGCCCGGGCGATGACCGCCGCGCCTGCCGGCTGGCGTGCCGCGTCGTAGGCGCGAAGCCCTGCTGCGCCACCGGACAGCGCGTCCGCCAGCGCCATCGCGTCCTGCCCGGCCTTCGTCACGCCCATCCCCACGTGCGGCCGGGCCACGAAGCCGGCGTCGCCCAGCAGCGCGACCCGGCCCTGCACCAGGCTCGGGACCTCCAGGTCGAAGATCGGCTGGAAGAACGGCGCCGGGCTGCACCGCACGACGTCGGCGAATTGCGGTCCCAGCAGCCGCTCCGCATCCACGCGCATCGCCGCGACCAGGCCGGGCCGGATCGCGCCCGGCGGGATGCCGTCGGCGTGGTGGCGGCCCGCCGCGTCCGTCTGCATGTCCCGCAGCGTCGCCTCGTCTGCCGGCCGATACCAGACGAAGTTGTAGCGCCGCCGCCCCGGGCGGGTGTCGTCGCCGTCGCCGGCGATCGGGTAGCCCAGCATCTGCTCGCTCGACGGCAGGCTGAACGCGAACCGCGCGAACAGGGCGGCGTGGGTCGCGGGCGGCAGCGCGGCCTCGTCCGCCAACCCCCGCCACGCCACATACCCGGCATAGCGCGCCCCCACCGCCGGATGCATCTGCCGCCGCACCGCCGATCGGATCCCGTCCGCCCCGATCAGCACATCCCCGCGCGCCGTGGCGCCGTTCACGAACCGCGCCTCGACCCCGTCCGCGTCCTGCGCGAAGCCCTCCAGCGTCCAGCCCCGCCGGATCGACGCCTCGGGCACCACCCCGCTCAGCAGGGAATACAGACGGCTCCACGACGTCAGCACCTGCGGCCCCGGCGCCTGACACCGGACCGACCCGTCGGCGGCGAACACGACGCGACCGGAGACGGCGACGCCGAGCCGGTCGCCTTCCGCCGGGCAGCCGGCGCGGGCGAGGGCCTGCACCAGCGGCCGGTGCGTCACGATCCCCGCGCCGCGCCCGTCCAGCGTCGCCGACGCACGCTCGAACACCGCCACATCCCACCCGGCCCGGCGCAGCAGCGCCGCCGCGAACAGCCCTCCCAGCGACCCGCCCGCGATCAGCGCGCGCATGTCACGCCGGCGGCGCCTCCGCGGCGGGGAAGTTCAGCTCCAGCGTCACGCCGTTCGGGTCCTCGACGAACACCTGATACAGCCCCAGGCTCGGCACCCGCCGCTCCCGGAACAGGAGGCCGCTGGCGCGCAGCCGGGTCAGCATGGCGTCGAGCCCGGTGATGGCGAAGGCGACGTGGTCGATCGTCCCGGTGCCCTCGCTGACCAGCGGCTTGTCGCCGAGATAGGCCTTCAGCCCCTCGGCATCGTCCGGGTCGTAGCCGACGATGTGCACCATCGCGATCTCGTCCCCATCGCTCGATTTGTGGTACATCCACGCGCCGGGAAACGGGAAGGGCGGGCGCGGCCCTTCGTGCATGTCCATGATGTCCGCGTAGAAGCGGCGCGTCTCGTCCAGCTTCGGCGTGCGGATCGAGTAATGGTCCAGCCGTTGCACGCCCATGCTTGCCTCCCGTTCGTTGCCCGGCATCGTCCGGCCCGCCCCACGCCCCGTCAAGGCGCTCGTCCCGCCGGCCGAGCCCCGCGCCAGTCCCCGCCGATTGACGCAACCCGCCACCCCCGCCACCCTCCGCCGCAAACGGGAGGACACGAAGCTGAAAGCGCCACCCTTCGCCTATCTGCGCGCCGAAACCCAGGACCACCTCTTCGCCCTGCTTGCCGAGCACGGCGACGACGCCCGCATCCTCGCCGGCGGACAAAGCCTGCTGGCCTCCCTCAACCTCCGTCTCAGCGAACCCCGCCTCCTCGTCGACATCACCCACCTGCCCGGCCTCTCCGGCATCTCCCTCGACGATGGCACGCTGACGATCGGCGCGCTCACGACCCACGCCGCGATCGACCGCTCCCCGCTCGTCGCCCTCCACGCCCCCCTGCTGGCCCGGGCCGTCCGCCACGTCGCCCACCCCGCCATCCGCAACCGGGGCACCATCGGCGGCAGCCTTGCGCTGAACGACCCGGCCGCCGAATACCCGGCCTGCATGGTCGCCCTCCGCGCCATCCTTCGAGTGCGCGGCCCCGCAGGCCCCCGCCGGATCCCGGCCAAGGACTTCGTCCAGGGCGTCTACGCCACCGCGCTCGGACCCGGCGAGATGCTGGAGGCCGTGGAGATCCCCGCGATCAAGCCCGATGAGCGCTCCGTCTTCCTGGAACTTGCCCGCCGCCACGGCGACTACGCGATGGTCGGCCTGGCCTTGCACGGACGCAGGGCCTCGCCCGCCTGCGTGTTCTTCGCCGTCGCCGACGGCCCGGTGCCGGCGCCCGCCGCCATGGCCGCGCTCCCGCACGGCATCGCCGCCGCGCAGGCCGCCCTCGCGCAAGACCTGCGCCCCGCCGGCGACCTGAACGCCGCCCCCGCCACCCGCCTGCATTTGGCCCGCGTCCTGCTGGGCCGGGCGCTGACCGAGTTCCTCGCATGACCCTTCCGCTCACCACCGCGATCCGCCTGACGGTCAACGGCACGACGGTCGCCCGCACCGTGCAGGCCCGCACCCACCTCATCGACTTCCTGCGCGACGAACTGGGTCTCACCGGGTCCCACGCCGGCTGCGAGCACGGCGTCTGCGGCGCATGCACCATCCGCGTCGACGGCCGCAGCGTCCGCGGCTGCCTGACGCTGGCCGCACAGCTCGACGGCGCCATTGTCGAAACGATCGAGGGCCTGACGGAGACCGGCGCCCTTGCCGCCCTGCAGGCCGAGTTCCACGCGCGCAACGCCCTGCAATGCGGCTTCTGTACCGCCGGCATGCTGGTGTCCGCACACGAGCTGCTGCACGACCACCCCGCCCCCGACCGCGAGACGATCCGCGCCCACATGTCCGGCAACTACTGCCGCTGCACCGGATACCAATCCATCGTCGACGCCATCGAGGCCGTCGGGAAGGCGACCGCGCCATGAACGCCATCCTCGGCGACCCGGACCGCCCCAACAGCTACATCGGCAAGTCCGTCCCCCGCCCCAACGCCCGCCGCCTGCTGCGGGGCCAGGGCCGCTACGTCGACGACCTGCGCCCCGGCCGCATGGTCCACCTGGTCTTCATCCGCAGCCCCTACGCCCATGCCCGCATCCGGGGCATCGACACCGAGGCCGCCCGCGCCATGCCGGGCGTCGTCCGCGTCGTGACCGCCGCCGACCTGGCGCCCCTCTGCACGCCCTGGGTCGGCGTCCTCGCCCACTTCACCGGCCTCAAATCCGCCCCGCAGCACCCCCTTGCCCCCGACCGCGCCACCTGGCAGGGCGAGGCCGTCGCCGCCGTGCTCGCCGAAAGCCGCGCCCAGGCCGAGGACGCCGCCGCCCTCGTCGCCGTGGAGTGGGAGGAGCTCCCCTGCCTCCCCGGTCCCGCCGCAGCACTCGACGCCCCGCCGCTGTTCCCGGAGCTGGGCACCAACCTCGCCTTCACCCGCAGCCTCGATGTGGGCAACGCCGACGCGGTCTTCGCGGATGCCATCACGGTGGCCGAAACCTACACCACAGGCCGCCATACCGGCGTGACGCTGGAACCCCGCGCGATCCTCGCGGACTGGAACCCCGGCGACGAAACCCTGACCGTCACCATGAGCCACCAGGCCCCGCACATGATGAAGGAGATCTTCTCGAAGCACCTGGGCCTGGCCGAAACCCAGGTCCGGGTGGTCTGCGGCGACGTCGGCGGCAGCTTCGGCATCAAGGTCCATACCTACCCCGACGAGATGGCCGCCTGCGCCTGCGCCATCCTGCTCGCCCGACCCGTGAAGTTCATCGCCGACCGCCTCGAAAGCTTCCTGACGGACATCCATTGCCGCGACCACGTCGTCGACGGCCGGCTCGCCGTGGCCCCCGACGGCACGATCCGCGCGCTCGAGATCGACGACCTGACCGGCATCGGCCCCTACTCCGTCTATCCCCGGACCTCCGCGGTCGAGGGCAACCAGGTCGTGAACCTCACGGGATCCTGGTACCGCGTGCCCGCCTACAAGGCCCGGCTTCGCGTGGCGCTCCAGACCCGCACGCCCACCTGCCAATACCGCGGCGTCGGCCACCCCATCGCCGTCGCCGTCACCGAAGGCCTGATGGACCTGGCCGCCGACCGGCTGGGCCTGGACCCCGCCGAGATCCGCCGCCGCAACCTGCTGCGCGACGACGCCTACCCCCACACCGCCGCCTCGGGCCTGCGCTTCGAGAAGCTCTCCCTCGCCGCCGCGTTCGAGAAGCTGCTGACCCTCATGGACTACGACCGCCTCCGCGCCGACCAGGCCGAGGCCCGCGCCCGCGGCGTCCTGCGCGGCATAGGCCTCGCGTGCTTCGTCGAGCTTGCCAACCCCGGACCCGCCTTCTACGGCGTCGGCGGCGCCCCCATCAGCGCCCAGGACGGCTGCACCATAAGGCTCGACCCCGGCGGCACCGTCACCGCCGCGATCAGCGTCACGGAACAGGGCCAGGGCACCGAAGCCGTCATCGCCCAGGTCGTCGCGCACACCCTGTCCATCCCGCTCGACCGCGTCCGCATCGTCACCGGCGATACCGAGCGCACCCCCTATGGCGGCGGCACCTGGGCCAGCCGCGGCGCCGGCATCGGCGGCGAGGCGGCGCTGCTGGCCGCGGGCGCCCTCAAGGCCAACATCCTCGCCCTGGCAGCCGCCATCCTGCAGACGCAGGCGGACAAGCTGGACCTCCGCGGCGGCGACGTTACCGACCAGGACGGCACCCCCCGCATGTCGCTGGCGGAACTCGGCCGTATCGGCACCTTCCGCGGCGACACCCTGCCGCCCGACATCCAGCCCGAACTCACGGTGACCCGGCACTACATGCCCCGCGACTACCCCTTCGCCTTCACCAACGGCGCCCAGGCCAGCCTGGTGGAGGTGGACCCCGACACCGGCTTCGTCACCCTGCTCCGCCACTGGGTCGTGGAAGACTGCGGCACGATCCTGAACCCCATGCTGGTCGACGAGCAGATCCGCGGCGGCGTGGTCCAGGGCCTGGGCGCCGCCCTGTTCGAGGAATGCGTGTACGACGAGCACGACCAGCTCCAGACCGGCACGATGGCCGACTACCTGGTCCCCATGTCCGGCGAGATGCCCGACATCGACATCGCGCACATCGAGACGCCGACCGCCACCAGCACCCTGGGCGCGAAAGGGGCCGGCGAGGCGGGAACGGCCGGCGCCCCCGCGGCCGTGATGAACGCGATCAACGACGCCTTGAAGCCGCTGGGCGCCCGCGTGACCCAACAGCCCTTCACCCCGGAGCGGATCCTGCGCGCACTGGGGACGGTGGCGTGACGCCGGTCAATCCACCCGCCACGCATCATCCTGCGCCCCGCAACCGGACACCCCTTACCATGCCCCTGCACATCGGCCTGCTGCTGTTCCCGAAGGTCCAGCAGCTGGACCTCACTGGCCCGTACGAGGTCCTCGCCGCCCTGCCCGGCGCGCAGATGCACCTCGTGTGGAAGACGCGCGACCCGATCGCCGCGTCCACCGCCCTCGTGCTCCAGCCCACCACCACCTACGCCGACTGCCCGCAGCTCGACGTGATCTGCGTCCCCGGCGGCGCCGGCATCAACCCGCTGCTGCACGACGAGGAGACGCTGGCCTTCCTCCGTCACCAGGCGCAGGACGCCCGCTACGTCACATCCGTCTGCACGGGGGCGTTGGTCCTGGGCGCCGCCGGGCTGCTGCGGGGGAAGCGGGCGACGACCCATTGGGCCGCGCATGACCTGCTGTCCCGCTACGGCGCGATCCCGACGCAGGGCCGCGTCGTCCGCGACGGCCGCGTCTTCAGCGGCGGGGGAGTCACCGCCGGCATCGACTTCGCGCTCACCCTCGCCGCCGAGATCGCGGGAGAGGCCTTCGCCCAAGGCATCCAGCTCGGCCTGGAATACGCGCCCGAACCCCCCTTCGACTCCGGCCGCCCCGAAACCGCGCCGCCCGAGGTCCTCGCTTCCATCCGCGCCAAAGGCGCCGCGATGCGCGCCGAGCGGGAGCGCCTGACCGCACCCTGAAGCAACCCACCCGTCCACGCACGAGCCGACAACGCTAGAAATAAAGGAACTCCAACGCCTGCAGCAGCAGCGCGCCCTGCCGGGTGAACGTGCTCTCCCCCGGCAGCAGATCCCCCGACCGGAACTCCCGCGCCAAGCCGCTGACATCCAGCCGCCGGCCGATCTCCTCCAGGTGCGCCGCCAGCACGAATGACGGCACGCGCGCCTTCAGCGCCGCCAGCGCCTTGTTCCGCTGCATCTCCGCCTCGCGATTGCCGCTGCCGCTGTCCGGCCGCCGCGGCGTCAGCGTGATCAGCAGCGTCCGCTGCGCCTGCGCCGCATCCTCCCGCGCCGAGAAATACTGGATGCCCGGTATGGATTGCAGGAACGGGATGCCGGACCGCGAATTGCTGCGCTGCTGGTCCAGCAGCCCGGTCAACACCAGCGTCTGCCCGAACCGCAGCGACACGTTCACCGACACCGTGTTGCGCGACGTTTGCACCGCCTCGTTGAACGTCCCGCTCACCCGCGGCGACATCGAATCCCGTTCCGCGATCACCCGCAGCAGCAGGTTGTCGGCATCGAGGATCGTCGGCGTGACCGAAAGCCCCACCCCGATCGCCTTGTGCTCCAGCGTGCCGCCGTACTGCCCCGGCAGCGCCACGGTGATCTCGTCGCCCGAGAAGAACCGCGACGCCTGCCCGTCCATCGCCAGCAGCGTCGGCCGCGCGAGGATCTCGGCCCGTGCCCGGGAGGCGTTGGCGATGTTGAGGTTGTAGTTGATCGTCGGCAGCGTCAGCGCCCCCGTCAGGATCTTCCCGAACTGGAACGCGGCGTTGACCACCGACGTCGTGCCGTCCGTGTTCTGCTGCAGCGTCGGCGCGCCGAGCTGGATCTGCAGCCCGTCCAGCAGGTTCACGCCCTTGCCCGTCGATTTCGTCTCCTCGTCCCGCACGATCGACACGTCGACCATGACCATCCGGTTGGCCGACGCCCCCTGCCGCGGCAAGGGCTGCAGCAACCGTGGCCCGTAGTAGTTGCGGTCGGTCTGCAAGCCCGACGACGAATCCGAGTTGTCGTCCGACAGGAACGTCCCGCCCCCGCCGCCCGACGCACCGCCCGAGCCGCCGGGCGGCGTGACGGCGGTGTCGGGCGCGAACCGCGACTGCACCCGCCGCTCCAGCCCCTTCGTCTCCGCCAGGGCAGCGTGGATGTCCCGCCAGCTCGACACCCGCGCCTTCAGCGCGTTCGCCCCGGCGAATCCGCCATTCTGATAATCGGTCAGCCGCTTGCTCGCCCCCGCCTCGTCCCCAGCCGCCGAGGCGATCAGCACGCCCGCCCGCCCCGCCTCGGCCGTGTTCGCCTTCAACGCCCCCGCCCGCTCGATCGCGCTTGCCGCCAGCGGCAGCAGCCGCGCATGGTAGGCGGCGGACGCCAGCCCCACCCAAAGCTCCGACCGCCCGGGCTCGAAGCTGAGCGCCGTGGCGAACTGGGTGATCGCCTCGTTCCATTCGCCCCGCTGCGTCGCGATCCACCCCAGCGCGGCATGCGCGGGCCAGAACGACGCATCGAGCTTGATCGCGGTCTCGTATCCCACCCGCGCGAGGTCGATCAGCGTGTCGTCGCCCTGGGCGGCGGCCCGCTGATACGACCAGGCGTTGGCGAAATGCAGCGCCGGGTCGCGCGGCCGCTGCTGCAGGGCCAGGCGGATTGCCTGCCCCGACCGCTCGTCGTCGCCGGAGCGCAGGGCCTCGGCGACGACGGCGCGGCTGGACCCGGCGCGATCCGTGACCAGCGGTTCCGACGCGCAGCCGGCAAGCAGGCATGCAACCAGCAACGCGCGGGGACGGGCGGCCATGACGTTTTCCCTCCTTCCGGCCCTATTTCCGCAGCGACGCTTCCCCGAGGTGCTGGACCGTGCAGGACCGCACCCGGGTGAACACGCAACTGCCGTACGGTCTCATGCAGCTGTTGACTTCCGCGATGCTCCCGGCCGTGCAGGCGGGGCGGGCGCACTGGGGAACCTCGGCCCGCAGGCAGGATTCCAACTGCTCCTTCTGCATCGGCGAGGACCGCTGGTAGGTTTCGAAGTCCACCATGCCCTTGCGGACCTGCTGCGCGGACGCCGGCGCCGCCAGCATGAGGGTGAGGGCGGCGAATGCGCCGACCCACCGGGACGCGACACGCGCGTCGAAGCGACGGGCGCTCATGACTTGCACTGATCGTTGAGCATGTAGCTGGCCGGCGCGTCGAGGACGTAGAACATCGTCCAGGCCGCCTTGCCGGAATTGCCGTCGACGTTCCCGGGCTGGAACGTCATGCCCAGCAACTGCGCCTGGCCATGGGCGCGGATGGTGCAGTTGGTGGTGATCGAGTCGTTGCAGACGACGTAGTTCTGCCCGTTCTCCAGCATCACGTAGCCGTCGTAGGGGTAGAAGTACAACGTGATCTCGTGATCGTAATACCAGCCCTGGTTCGTGGAATAGGGCGCGATCGTATCGGTGTAGTTGCCCTTGTTCGAAGCGACGCAGGCAATGAACGGGGTCTCGTTCTTCACGTTGAACGCTTGCGCGTCCGGGGCGGATGCGAGCATGCCGGCAAATGCCAGGCATAGTGTCGCACCGCCCAAAGCGGCTATCCTTTTCATGACGATTGCTCCTGATCGAACATTGCACGACGACGACGCAAGCAAAGTATGTGTCACCACGACCCAACCTGGAAACGATGACTGTAGTTCTTTTCTATCGCGAGAACTGATGTGCACCAGACACCACGAACAACGCAACAGCAAATCTGCAGTATATCTTTATATTAATCACTGTCCGATGAAGACAGTCTAAACTCTTTTTCATCCCGGTCGCGCGTCCGCGGATGGCGACCCCGGCCGCTCGTCGCCGCCGGAGCACAGGGCTTCGGCGGCGACGGACTTGCCTACTTCCTCAGCGACGCTTCGCCGAGGTGCTGGACCGTGCAGGCCCGCGCCTTCGTGTACACGCACATCCCGAGCGGCCGCATGCAGGCCTCGACGTCCGCCCGCGTCCCCGCCGCGCAGGTCGGCTGCGTGCACTGGGGAACCTCCACCCGAAGGCACGCTTCCAACTGGTCCTTCTGCATGGGCGTCGAGCGTTGGAAGGTTTCGAAATCCACCAGGCCCTTGCGGACCTGCTGGGCCGCGGCCGGCGGCGCGAGCATCAGGGTGAGCGCGGCGATGACGCCGATCCACCGTCCGGCGCGTCCGGCGTGCCGGAGGCTGCTGAGCGTGCTCATCACTTGCACTGATCGTTGAGCATGTAGCTGGCCGGAGCGTCGGCGACGTAGTACATGGCCCAGGCCCATTTCGAATTCCCGTCGATGTTTCCAGGCTGGAACGTCATTCCCAGCAATTGCGCCTGCCCGTGCGCGCGGATGTAGCATGACGTTGTGATCGTATCGTTGCAGGTGATGTAGTTCTGCCCGTTCTCCAGCATGACGTAGCCGTCCCAGGGAAAGAATTGGAGCGAGATCGGCTTGTCGTAGTACCAACCCTGGTTGGTCGAATGGGGGTACACGTGATCGGAGTAGCCGTGCTCGCCAAAGACACAGGCGGTGAACGCTGTCTCGTTCTTCACGTTGAACGCTTGCGCGTCCGGGGCGGATGCGAGCATCCCGGCAAATGCCAGGCATAGTGTCGCACCGCCCAAAGCGGCTATCCTCTTCATATCGATTGCTCCAGGTAAAGCATTGCACACGCATCGGCACATCGCACAAGTCACCGAGGTCGATGACGAACAGCCATACTGAGGTCTCGACTTGTGCTTCGTTGCCGTCGCGAGGCGCAACGTGAACCATGCAACCGGCGGTCCGCAATAAGAAAACAAGTCTCTATCTTTATCTTAATACCGACCGGCAAATACACTAAACTGTTCTTCATCTTGACGCCTGGGCTGGCTCATCCTGCGGGCCGACGTTACCGCGCCGTCATGACCTGGCTCCGAACAGCCAGTCCTTCGTCCGATGCCCGATCGCGTCGCAGTCCACGGCCGCCGGCCCACGCCCGACCGCCTCCACCTCCGCCCACGTCATCGCGATCCCCGCGTCCCGCACCAGCGGTTTAGACCGGCACCCCTCCAGGAACCGCAGCCACGCCGGCGAGATCATGCCCACCCACTCGTCCATCACCGTCGATTTCTCCCGGTCCCGCGGATCGTCCGGCCCCGTCGAGCGCCCGTGCACCCGCAGCCACGCCCCGGGCGCCACACGCCGCAGCTCCGGCCGCACCTGGGCGAGGAATATCACGCAGGCCGACGAGCAGATCGCCCGATCCTCCACCCGCACCTGCAAGCCGGCCGCGTTCGCCAGCCGCGCCAGCCGCTCCGCGCCGTTCCCGCCGCCGCCGTTGGACCGCACCCGCAGCGTCGCCACGGGCCAGGGCGGCCCCTTCATCATCCGCTCGACGATCGAAGCCGTCGCGGGCGTCAGCAGCCCGTCGATCTCGATCGTCCCCCGGGTCGCCGGGTCCATCCGATAGGACACCTCGGCCGCCGGCAGCAGCTCGGCGACGTCCCCCACACCGTCCAGCCACAGCGCGAACCCGCCGACCGCGCCGGCCACCACGATGACCATGACCAGCCCGGCCCACAGCAGCACCCGCCCGAACGTCAGCCGTAGCGCTCCTCGGCCCAGGGCTCGCCGCGCATATGGTAGCCCCGAACCTCCCAATAACCCGCGCGGTCCACCGGGCTGAACTCCACCCGCTGCACCCATTTGGCGCTCTTCCACAGGTACAGATGCGGCACCACCAGCCGCACCGGCCCGCCATGCACGCGGGCCAGCGTCTGCCCCTCCCAATGCGTCGCGAAGAGCGCGTCCTCGGCCGCGAAATCCTCCAGCGGCAGGTTCGTCGTGTAGCCGTCATGGCTGTGCAGGATGACGAACTTCGCCTCGGGCTTCGGATGCACCAGCGCCATCAGGTCCCGGGTCGCCACCCCGCGCCAAGCATTGTCGTAGCGCGACCAGGTGGTGACGCAGTGCATGTCGGTCGTGAAATCGCTCTGCGGCAGGGCCAGGAAGCCGGCCCAGTCGAGCGTCACCTGCTCCTCGACCGCGCCGAACACCCGCAACGACCACCGCTTCGTCGACACGTCCGGCTGCGTGCCCAGGTCCAGCACCGGCCAGTCCCGCACCAGGTGCTGCCCCGGCGGCAACCGCTCCTCCCCGGGCCGGGACACGCGTCCGGTCAGGAATCGCCCCTCCTCGGCCCAGCGCTGCTTGGTGCGGGTCAGCTTCGTTTCGTCGGGAGTTTCGCTCATGCCGGCTTTATGCCGCAGCCCTGACCGCCCGGTCCAGCACCACCACCGAGTGCACCGCCGCCCGCCCCCCCAGCTCCGCGATCTGGTGCCGGCACGACGTGCCGTCCGCCACGATCAGCTCATCCGCCCCCGCCGCCCGCACCGCCGGCAGCAGCCCGGCCTCCGCCATCGCCCGGCTTTCCGCCTGCGTCTCCACCTGGTAGCCGAACGCCCCCGCCATCCCGCAGCACGAGCTCTGGATCGGCGACACCGCCATCCCCGGCACCCGCCCCAGCACGGCCAGGCTGTCCGGCAACGCCCCGAACGCCTTCTGATGGCAATGCCCGTGCACATGCGCCCGCGCCGCGACCGGCCCCAGCGACAGCCCGCCGCCATGCCGGGCCAGGAACTCGCCGATCAGCATGGAACGCGACGCCAGGCTCTCGGCCTCCACGCCCGGCAGCAACCCGGGCAGCTCGTCCCGCAACGTCATCACGCACGAGGGCTCCAGCCCCACCACCGGCATCTCCCCCGCCAGCGCCGCGAGCGTCCGCCGCCCCTCCGCCCGCGCCCGCTCCACCATCCCGGCACTCAGATACGTCCGCCCGCAGCAAACGCGTTCCCGCGGCATGACCGCCTCATACCCCGCCGCCGCCAGCACCCGGACCGCCGCGCGAAGGTTCTCCGGCTCGAACCACCGGTTGAACGTGTCCGCGAACAGCAGGACCGTCTTCCCCCCTCCCTGGACGGATGGGCCGCCCGCCTCGGAATCCCGGAACGGCCGGGCGCTCCACACCGGCAAGTCCCGCGACGCCGCGAACCCCACCCGCTCCATCAACCGCCGCAGCACCGGCACCCGGTTCCGCAGGTTCATCGCGGGCGCCAGCCGGGCCGCCCAGGGCGCATACCGCGGCAACTCCGCCACCAGCCGCTCCCGCAACCCGACCCCGTGCCGCGCCGCCCGCGCGGCCGAGGCCTCGATCTTCATGCGCGCCATGTCGACGCCCGTCGGGCATTCCCGCCGGCACGCCTTGCAGCTCACGCACAGCTTCAGCGCCGCCGCGACGTCATCGCCCGCCAGCGCATCCGCGCCAAGCTGCCCCGTCAGCGCCAGCCGCAGCGTGTTCGCCCGCCCCCGCGTCAGATGCGCCTCGTCCCGCGTCACCCGGTAGCTCGGGCACATCGACCCGGCGTCGAAGCTGCGGCACGTCCCGTTGTTGTTGCACATCTCGACCGCCGCCAGCAGCCCGCCCTGCGGCCCCGGATACGCCCCCCAGTCCAGCGCCGGCGTGAACGGCACGGCCGCATAGTCGGGCGAATACCGGAACAGCGTCCGGTCATCCATCCGCGGCGGACGCACCACCCGCCCGGGGTTCAGCACCGCGCCGGGGTCGAACGCGTCCTTCACCGCCTCGAACGCGCGCACGATCCGCGCGCCGAACATGCTCTCGTGGAACTCGGACCGGACGATCCCGTCGCCGTGCTCGCCGCTATGGCTGCCCTTGTACTCGCGCACGAGGGCGAAGCATTCCTCCGCCACGGCGCGCATCGTCCGCACGTCGGCCGGGTCCTTCATGTTCAGCACGGGCCGCACGTGCAGGCACCCCACGCTGGCATGCGCGTACCACGTCCCCTTCGTCCCGTGCCGCGCGAACACGTCGTTCAACCGCTCGGTATAGTCCGCGAGGTCGTCGAGCCCCACCGCGCAATCCTCGATGAAGCTGACCGGTTTCCCGTCCCCCTTCATGCTCATCATGATGTTCAGCCCGGCCTCGCGCACCGCCGCGATCGCCGTCTGGAACGCCGCATCCGTCGCGCGAACCACGGCGCCGGGGTGCCCCAGATCCGCCATCGCCTCGTCCAGCAGATCGAGCTTCGCCAGCAGCGGCGCGTCCGCGTGCCCATGGAACTCGACGATCAGCAGGCTGTCCGGCTCCCCCCCGCCGTGACCAGCGACCACCATCCGGTCGATCGTCGCCCGGTAGATCGGGATGTCCCGGCCCAGATCGATCATCGTCCGGTCCACCAGCTCCACCGCCTCCGGGCCCAGCGCCACCAGGTGCTTCGAAGCCTCCATGGCGTGCCGGAAGGTCGGAAACTGGCAGATCCCCAGCACCTTGCGCGGCAGCACTGGCTGCAGCGACAGCTCGATCGCGGCCGAGAACGCCAGCGTGCCCTCGCTGCCCACCAGCAGCCGGGCCAGGTTCTCCCGTCCCGCGCGCCGGGCCGCGGGGGTCAGCACCTCGATATTGTAGCCGCCCACGCGCCGCAGTTGCGCCGGGAACCGCGCCGCGATCTCGTCCGCCTCCGCCGCCCCCAAGGCCCGCAGCCGCTGCACCAGCGCCGCCAGCCCCGGCGCCGCCTTACCCAGATTGTCCGGCACCGCGCCGAACCGGTGCCGCGACCCGTCCGCCAATATCCCGTCGATCGCCAGCACGTTGTCCGCCATCAGCCCGTAGCGGATCGACTTCGCCCCGCACGAGTTGTTC
>CAXTPG010000045.1:0-33647 GCA_964246015.1 uncultured Acetobacteraceae bacterium | reverse complement strand
CCCGCCCCGGCTGCGACGTGAAATCGTCCATCTCGTTGTTCAGCACGATCCCCGTGCCCGGCACGACCTTCCGCACGCCGAACCACTCGTTCAGCGTATACGTCACCGCGACGGCATTCCCGGCCGCATCGACCACGGCGTAGTGCGTGGTGTTCGTCCCCTCCCGCGGCGGCCCGAGCCCGGCCGATGGCGTCGCCCGCGCCGGGTCGATCCGCGCCCGCAACCCGGCCGCATAGCCCTTGTCCGTCAGCTCCGCCACCGGGTTCGCCACGAAATCCGGATCGCCCAGCCGGTTGTTCCGGTCCACGAAGGCCAGCCGCATCGCCTCGGCGATCACATGCACCGACGCCGCCGACCGCCACCCCATCCCCTTCAGGTCGTATCCCTCCAGGATGTTCAGCATCTCGCACAGCGCGACCCCGCCCGAGCTGGGCGGCGGCGCCGAGATCAGCCCATACCCCCGGTACTCGCACCGCACCGGGGCCATCTCCCGCACGCGATACCCCTCCAGGTCCGCCTTCGTGAACACCCCGCCGCCCGCCCGGCTCGCGGCCACCAGCGCATCCCCCAGCGTTCCGCGATAGAACGCGTCCGGCCCCTCCGCCGCAAGCCGCTCCAGCGTCGCCGCCAGGTCCGCCTGCACCAGTCGCTCCCCCACCGCCGGCGCCCGCCCATCCCGCAGGAAGATCGCCGCCGCCGCCGGGTCGCGCGCCAGCCCCGGCGCCGCCACCGCGAACAGCGGCACGTCCCCGGCTCCCAGCACGAACCCCTCGCGCGCCAGCCGGATCGCCGGCGTCATCAACGCCGCCCGCCCCAGCGTCCCCCACCGCACCCGCGCCGCCTCCAGCCCGGCGATCGACCCGGGAACCCCCACCGCCAGCCACGTCTCGGTCGATCGCCCCCGCACGACCGCCCCGTCCGCCCCCACGAACATCCCCGCCGTCGCCGCCCCCGGCGCCTTCTCGCGAAAATCCAGGAACCCCGCCGCGCCGTCCGCCAGCCGCACCATCATGAACCCGCCGCCACCCAGGTTCCCCGCCGCCGGATACACGACGGCC
The DNA here is from genome assembly GCA_964246015.1 of uncultured Acetobacteraceae bacterium. Taxonomy (GTDB): domain Bacteria; phylum Pseudomonadota; class Alphaproteobacteria; order Acetobacterales; family Acetobacteraceae; genus JBBROS01. Next base: position 32,589 of record CAXTPG010000045.1, on the reverse strand, counting down.
AGCGCATACCCGACGGCAACGGCCGCATCGACGGCGTTGCCGCCTGCCCGCAGCACCTCGACGCCCACCTCAGTCGCCAGATGCTGCGCGGAGGCAACCATGCCAGACCGCCCGATGGCCGGCGCCGGGTCATACGCAAACGCCGCCCGGCACGACAGCAGCAGACACAACAGCACACGCATGCCCACTCTCTCCCGCTGGCGCTGGCCGGCAGGGTGGATAACCGACCGGGCCTCGGCAAGCACTGTTTCGGGCCGCCCGAACCCCCGCGACAGCGGTGGCGCTCCGGAACCGCCCCGCGTATCGTTCCCGCACAACGGCGCCGGAACGGCGCAGCCTCGGAGGACGCCCGCCCATGATCACCCGCCGCACCGCCCTCGCCACCGCCGCCGCGACCCTCGCCACCCCCGCCATCGTCCGCGCGCAGGCAACCCCCATCCGCATCGGCTTCCCCGTCCCCCTGACCGGCGCGTTCGGCGCCGAGGCCCAGGACCAGGTCCGCGCCGCCCAGCTCGCCGTGGCCCTCTTCAACGAGAAGGGCGGCCTCGATGGCCGCACCGCCGAACTCCTCGTCCGCGACGACCGCCTCAACCCCGGCGAGGCCGCGACCCGCACCCTGGAACTCATCGAGAAGGACAAGGCGGACTTCATCGTCGGCGGCCTCTCCGCCGCCGTCCAGCTCGCCATCAACAACGTCACCCGGCAGCGGAAGATCCTGTTCAACAGCATCAGCCAGTCCGACGCCATCAACGAGGCCGCGGACTTCAGCCGCTACACCTTCCACGAGGCGCTGAACCCCCACATGACCGCCGGCGCCGTCGCCCGCTACGCCTTCCCGAAATTCGGCAAGCGCGTCGCCTTCCTCACCGCCGACTACGCCTATGGCCACGAGATGGTCCGCGGCTTCACCGAGGCCGGCAAGTCCCTGGGCATCGAGGTCCTGGCCGACATCCGCCACCCCATCGGCGCCAGCGACTTCAGCACCTTCCTGCCGCGCATCCAGTCCCTGAAGCCGGACGTCCTCTGCCTCTGCAACTTCGGCCGCGACCAGCAGATCAGCATCAAGCAGGCGACCGATTTCGGCCTGAAGCGCACGACGAAGCTCGTTGCCCCGGTCCTTCTCTACACCGCCCGCATCGGCGGCGGCGCCGACGCCTTCGCGGGCGTCGTCGGCGGCACGTCCTACTACTGGAAGCTCGAGGATACGGTCCCCTCCGCCCGCGCCTTCAACGACGCCTTCCGCAAGATGCACGGCGGCCGCACGCCGTCGGACTACGGCGCGCTCGGCTACGCCGGCGTCACCACCGTCCTGTCCGCCGTCCGCGCCGCCGCCAGCACCGACACGGAGAAGGTCGTCGACGCCCTCGCCGCCCTGAAATACGACGCCTACAAGGGCCCACAATACTACCGCGCCTGCGACCACCAGAGCGTCCAATCCGTCCTGATCGTGCAAAGCAAGGACAAGCCGGCCGCAGGGGACGCCGACGTCTTCGACATCGTCGGCAGCGAAGGCCCCGACGAACGATTCCTCCGCACCTGCGGAGCCCTCGGGCACGCGTAGTGATGCCGCCTCTTCTCCCTCTCCCGTCGGGAGAGGGCCGGGGCGGAACCGGCCAAGGTTCCACGGGCGCACTTTGCCCGTGGAATGCCGGTGGAGGGGAGGGCCTGCCCCACGCACCAGGCCGGCCCCAACGCAGACCGCAAGCCCCCACCCCATGATCGCCGGCTTCCCCCCCGAACTCCTCGCCCTGCAGGCCTTCACCGGTCTCGCCCTCGGCGCCGTCTACGTCCTGCTCGCCACCGGCCTCTCGCTCATCTTCGGCCTCATGGGCGTCGTGAACTTCGCCCACGGCGCGTTCTTCATGGTCGGCGCCTACGCCGGGCTGTTCCTGTTCGGCCTCACCGGCCAGTTCTGGGCCTGCCTCGTTGGCGTCCCGCTGCTCGTCGGCGCCGGCGGCCTGGTTGCCGAGCGCGTCTTCCTCCGCCCCCTGCAGGGCCGCGGCATGGACGACCCCCTCCTGCTCACCTTCGGCCTCTCCTACGTCATGGTCGAATGCGTCCGCATCCTCTACGGCAAGCAGTCCATCCCCTTCGACACGCCCCAGGCCCTGCAGGGCGCCGTCGACATCGGCATCGGCTACTTCCCGCTCTATCGCCTGTTCGTCATCGGCGTCGCCGCCATCGTCATGCTCGCCCTCTGGCTGCTGATCGAGCGCACCCGCGTCGGCCTCATCATCCGCGCCGGCGCCCGCGACCCGGTCATCGTCCGGGTCCTCGGCATCGACGTCTCCCTCGTCCTGCTGCTCGTCTTCGGCCTCGGCACCGCCATCGCCGGCCTCGCCGGCCTCCTGGCCGCCCCGCTGCAAGGCGTCTCGCCCGAGATGGGCGCGACCGTCCTCGCCGAGGCCTTCGTCGTCACCGTCGTCGGCGGCATGGGCTCGCTCGCCGGCGCCGTCGTCGCCGGCCTCCTCATCGGCGTCACCGTCAGCATGACCGGCCTGTTCGCGCCCGAGATGGCGAAGGTCTCCATGTACGCCCTCATGGCCGTCGTCCTGCTGCTCCGTCCCCGCGGCCTTTTCGGCCGTGCCGCATGAGCGCAACGCTCGCCGTCCCCCGCCCCGCCCCGGCCTGGCGCCGCCACAAGGCCGCCCTCGCCGCCCTCTTCCTCCTCGCCCTCCCCCTCGTCGCCCCCTACCCCGCCCTCGCCACCGACATCCTCGTCTGGGGCCTCTATGCGCTCGGCTTCAACCTCGTCTACGGCTACCTCGGCCTGCTCAGCTTCGGCCACGCCGCCCTGTTCGGCGGCGGAGCCTACGCCTGCGGCATCGCCCTCACCCGGCTCGGCCTGCCCTGGGCCGCCGCCATCGCCGCCGGAGTCCTCGCCGGCACCGCCATCGCCTTCCTCATCGGCCTGCTCGCCACCCGCACCCGCGGCATCTACTTCGCCATGGTCACCCTCGCCCTTTCCCAATGCGCCTACTTCATCGCCTACCAGGCCACCGGCTGGACCGGCGGCGAGAACGGCCTCCGCGGCGTCAACCTGGTTTCCATCCACCTCCCCGGCCTGACCCTCGACTTCCTCCACCCCCTCACCCGCTACTACGTCCTGGCCGCCTTCGCCGTCGCCGCCCTCTTCGTCCTCGCCCGCATTCTCGCCTCCCCCTTCGGCGCCGCCATGGAAGCCGTCCGCGAGAACGAGGACCGCGCCCGCGCCTGCGGCTACGACGTGACGCTCATCCGCCTTCAGGGCTTCACCCTCTCCGGCGCCTTCACCGGTCTTGCCGGCGCGCTCTACGCCCTGAAGCTCGGCATCGTCCCCATCGAGGCCATGGACCTCGCCGTCTCCGGCCAGGCCGTCATGATGGCCCTCCTCGGCGGCGCCGGAACCTTCTTCGGCCCCTTCGTCGGCGCCGCCCTCCTCGTCGGCATCGAGACGCAGGTGTCCGCCCTCACCGAGCACTGGCCCCTCCTGGTCGGCGCCCTCTTCATGGCCTGCGTCCTGTTCTTCCCCCGCGGCATCTGGGGCACGCTGCTGGACCCCCTCCCCCGATGATTCTCGAAACCCGCGGCCTCACCAAGCGCTTCGGCGGATTCACCGCGCTGAAGGACGTCTCCGTCGGCTTCCGCAAGGGCGCGCTGACCAGCGTCATCGGCCCCAACGGCGCCGGCAAGAGCACCTTCTTCAACCTCGTCTCCGGCGCCTTCCCCCCCAGCGCCGGGCAAGTGCTGTTCGAGGGGAGGGACATCACCAACACCCCCCAGCACCGCTTCGCGGCCCTCGGCATCGCCAAGTCCTTCCAGATCACGAACGTCTTCCCCGCCCTGACGGCGCTCGAGAACGTCCGCGTCGCCGCCCAGGCCCTCGTCGCCCGGCTCGACCCCTGGCGCCCCCGCGCCCGCCTCACCGAACTCGTCGATCGCGCCCACGCCCTGCTCGCCACCGTCGGCCTGCAGCACCGCGCCGCCGCACAGGCGGCAACCCTCGCCCACGGCGAACAGAGGGCGCTCGAGATCGCGATGGCCCTCGCCGCCCGCCCCCGCCTCCTGCTGCTGGACGAGCCCACCGCCGGCATGTCGCCCGAGGAGACGCGCACCGTCATGGACCTCATCCTGCACCTGGCCACCGAGCGCACCGTCATCCTCGTCGAGCATAAGATGAAGCTCGTCATGGGCGTCTCGGACCGCCTGCTGGTCCTGCACCACGGCGAACTCCTCGCCGAGGGCACCCCCGACGACATCCGCGCCAACGACGACGTGAAGCGCGTCTACCTGGGCCAACGAACCCACTGATGCTCGTCCTCGAGAACCTCCACGCCTGGTACGGCACCAGCCACGTCCTGCAAGGCGTCTCCCTCCACGTCGACAAGGGCGAGATCGTCTGCCTCGTCGGCCGCAACGGCGCCGGCAAGACGACGACGCTCAAATCCATCATGGGCCTCATGCGCCGCACCACCGGCCGGGTCACGTTCGACACGCAGGACCTGCTCGCCCGCCCGCCCCACGCCCGCTTCCGCATGGGTCTCGCCTACGTCCCCGAGGAGCGCCGCATCGTCCCCGGCCTCACCGTCCGCGAGAACCTCACCCTCGGCCTCCTCGCCAGCCCGCACCGCCGCGACGAGGCCCGCATCGTCGATCGCCTTGCCGAGACCTTCCCCCGCCTGGCCGAGCGCCTCGACCAGCAGGCCACCACCATGTCCGGCGGCGAGCAGCAGATGCTCGCCATCGCCCGCGCCCTGGCCGCCTCCCCCACCCTGCTGATGCTCGACGAACCCAGCGAGGGCATCATGCCCGTCCTGGTCGACGAGATGTTCGCCCTCTTCACCCGCCTCCGCGCCGAAGGCACGACGATCCTGCTTGTCGAACAGAACGTCGAGATCGCGCTGGGCATCGCCGACCGCGCCTACGTCCTGGACCAGGGCGCCATCGCCCACGAAGCCCAAGCCGCCGCCATGCTCGCCGACGAAGCGATCAAGGAACGCTACTGCTCCGTCTGATCCCAGCAGCAGGAACACTGACTCCCTCTCCCGTTGGGAGAGGGTCGGGGTGAGGGTGCTTGCCGTCAGGGGCAATCGGGTGCCGCTTCGTAAACAGCGGTCAAGGTCACTGCCGCTGGAGTAATCCCGCCGTAGCGCCGGCGTCCCGCCGGCCCACTCAAGAACTCAGAAATCCGTACACCGCCCCTTCTGCTCCCAATCCCCATACCGGGTGGGCTCAGGTCCCGCCGGCCCCCCCTCCTCCTTCGGCTTGGGTTCAGGCGGCGGCGGCGCCGGTGTCTTCTCGTTATCCATGCACCCGAGATGGGGGCCGCCGCAGGATGCGCCAGAGCCACAGCGTCAGCAGCACGATCGTCCCCGCATCGATCAGGAACGCCTGCACATACCCGAACCGGGCGATCAGGAACCCGGCCGCCAAAGCCCCCGCGCTCTGCCCCAGAAACAGCAGGCACGCAAACGTCGCTACCGCCGTCGCCCGCGCATTCGGCAGGATCTCGGTCGCCTGCGACTGCAGCACGGAGTGCAGCATGAAGAACCCCAGCCCCAGCATCAGCTCCACCAGGATGAACGGCGCCCAGCTCTCGACCGAGACGGACAGCACCAGCGCCGCCGCCATCACCATCCCCCCCGTCAGCACCATCCCCCCCTCGCCCAGCCGGGGAATCAGCCGCCGGGCCAGCAGCGTGTACAACCAGGCGCCCCCCCCGAAGCACGCCAGGATCAATCCCACCTGCGCGTACGGCAGGTCGAAATGCTCGTGCAGATACGGCGCCAGATACGGAAAGAACCCCACGAACGCCAACCCGTCGAGCGCCGCCGCCAGCAGCACCAGCCGCCCGGTGCGATGCCGCGCCATCCGCGCATAATTCTCGGGGTTGATCATCCGCCCGTGGCTGCGCCGGTCCGGCAGCCCCCGGATCCGATACGCGAACCCCGCCGCGACCACCACCGCCAGCCCGGCCAGCACCAGGAACACCCCCCGCCAGCCCAGATACTGCCCGAACACGCCCCCCATCGGCCCGGCAAGCGTCTGCGCCAGCACGATCCCCGTCAGGAACTTGCTGAGCGTCACCTGGCGCTGCTCGTACGGCACCGCATCCCCGATATACGCCATCCCCACCGGGATCAGCCCCGCACTCGCCGCCCCGGCACACGCGCGCAGCACGGCCAGGCTCGTCAGGTCGCTCGCCAACGCGCACAGCCCGGTGAACACCGCGTAGCCCACCAACGCCCCCAGCATCACCCGCAACTTCCCGAACCGGTCCCCCACCGGCCCCAGGATCAACTGGTTCAGCCCATACGGCAGCGTGAACGCCGCAATCACGATCCACAGATCCGGGACCGCCACGCTGAAATCCACCGCGATGGCGTGCAGCACCGGATCCACGACCCGCGCCCCGGCCGAAGACAGGAACCCGGCAGCCGCCAGCAAGCCAAGCGGGATGGCCGGCGACTTCGTGTTCAACGAACAGACGCCCCGCGACGCACATTGCTCCCTCTCCCATCGGGAGAGGGCTGGGGTGAGGGCCGGCCAAGCCTACAGCGCCAGGGTCGGAGCCGGCGGCAGGCCCTCACCCCACCCGCTCCCGAGGGGAAGGGGCGTTGCCGCCCTCAGGCGCAACATCCTTCGCGCCCCGCAACTTGACGCTCTCGGTCTTCAACTGCCCGCACGCCGCCAAAATATCCTGCCCCCGCGGCGTCCGGATCGGGCTCGCGAACCCCGCCGCCGACACGATCGCCGCGAACCGCGCCAACTGCTCCCGCGTGCTCGGCTCATACGCGCTGCCCGGCCACGGGTTGAACGGGATCAAGTTCACCTTCGCCGGAATGCCCGCGATCAGCCGGACCAGCTCCCGCGCCTCCGCCTCCGAATCGTTCACCCCCCGCAGCATCACGTACTCGAACGTGATCCGCCGGGCATTGCTCGCCCCGGGATACCGGCGGCACGCCGCCAGCAGCTCCGCGATCGGATACTTGCGGTTCAACGGCACGATCTCGTCCCGCAAGTCGTCCGTCACCGCGTGCAGGCTCACTGCCAGGTTGACACCCAGCTCCGCCCCGCACCGGTCCATCATCGGCACGACGCCCGACGTGCTCAACGTGATGCGCCGCCGGGACAACCCGATCCCCTCGTTGTCCATCACGATCCGCATGGCCTTCGCCACGTTCTCGAAATTATACAGCGGCTCGCCCATGCCCATCAGCACGATGGTGCTCAAGTGCCGGGGCGTCTCGCCACGCGGACTCGGCCATTCGCCATACGAGTCCCGCGCTGCCATGAACTGCCCGACGATCTCCGCCGCCCCCAGGTTCCGCACCAGCCGCTGCGTGCCCGTGTGGCAGAACCGGCAGGACAGCGTGCACCCCACCTGGCTGCTGATGCACACCGCCCCCCGGTCCTCGTGCCGGTCGGGGATGTAGACCGTCTCCGCTTCCTGCCCGTCGCGGAACCGGAACAGCCACTTGCGCGTCTCGTCCGCCGCCGTCTGCACCGTCGCCACACTCGGCCGCCCGATCACGAACCGCTCCGCCAGCCGCTGCTGCAACGGCCGCGCGATGCTGCTCATCACCGAGAAATCCGTGGCGCCCTGGTGATAGATCCAGTGCCAAAGCTGCTTCGCCCGGAACGCCTTCTCCCCGATCGCGGCCAGTTCCTCGACCAGCTCCTCCCGTGTCAGGCCCACCAGGTCCCGTCGCCCATCGGCCAGCTGCACCGGCGGCGGGTTGAACAGCGCCGACTTCGCCAGGATGCGCTCACGCTCCGCCTCGGTCAGCAGCGCGTTCATTTGGCCGGGCACGCCTTGTTGATGGCCGCATAGGCCGCCGTGAACCCCCGCAGGCTGAAGGTGTCGCTGACCGCCGTGTTCCGCGGGCCCGGAGACTTCGCGACCGCCGTCCGCGCCGCCGTGAACGCCACCGTCGCCGCATGCCCGTCCCGCGCGAACGCCGACCGGGCGCTCGTGTAGAAACCCAGATCCGCCTTGTCGACCGTCACCTGCACCTCGGCATTCGGCGCATACGCGAACCCCGCGCTGATCGCCACCGCGTCCCGCCCGCTGCTCCGCTGGGTCACCGTCAGCACCACATCGCCCCGACCCGGCACCGCAGGCGCCGAACTCTGCGCCCGCGTGAACGCATAGCACACGGGCTGCCCCGCCTCGGCATGCGTCGCCGCCTGCCAGTCGTCGAACTTGCCGATCGACTTCGGCGCATTGGCGGCCGGCCGCGCCGGCTTCCCGGGCGGCTTCGTCTGCGCAGCCGCCGGAGGCGAACCGGGCGCGCAAACAGCCAGCCCGGCGCCGGCCGCAATGATCAGAAGCATTCGCATGACCCGACAGATACGGCGGCCCCCCGCCCAGGACAAGCGCGCCTACCGCCAGTCCGGGATGTTGCGGCGGAACACAGGGTCCCCATGCGGCGCCGCCGGCGCCAGCGGCGCGTCCGGACCGCCCGCCCCGACCGGCCGGTCCGCGAACCGCCCGTGCTGCAACAGCCGATCGTACAGCACCAGCGCCCCGGCCACGGCCAGGTTCAGCGCGAACCGGGTGGGGATCCGCACCACGAACCGGCACCGCCCCCGCATCGCCTCCGACAACCCCGACCGCTCGGGCCCCAGCACATACGCCGCGTTCAGCGGATGCCGGAACGACGGCAGCTCGATCGCGTCGTCCAGCAGCTCGATCCCCACCAACGCGCATTCCGGCGGCAGCACCATCCCCGCCACGTCCGGAAACCGCCACATCGGCACGTGGTGCGGCGTATCCGCGGTATCCGCGCTCCGCCCCGCCCGCGCATCCCACCCCGCCCCCACGCTGAAGCAGAACGACGCCCCAAACGCATGCCCGGTCCGCAGCAGCGCGCCCATGTTCGCGGATTTCGACACCCCCTCGGCGCCCAACCCGAAATAACCCCGCGCAGGAATTGGCGCCCTCATCCGCGCCGGGATATGCCTTCCCCATGACGGACGCAATCGACACGCGCCTGGCCGACCAGTACGAGGCCTACCCCTACCCGCAGCGCGACCCGCGCGACGAGGCCAAGCGGCTGATCATCGGCAGCCCCAGCCACCTGCGCGAGATCGATTTCTGGGTCTTCCAGGCCCAACGCCCGGCCGACGTCCCGCTCCGCGCCCTCTTTGCCGGCGGCGGCACCGGCGACGGCACCATCATGCTCGCCCAGCACCTGGCCCGCGCCGGCCGCCCGGGCGCCGTCACCCACCTCGACCGCTCCGCCGCGGCCCAATCCGTCGCCCGCGCCCGCGCCGACGCCCGCGGCCTCGACATCGCCTTTCACCAGGGCAGCCTGCTCGACCTGCCGCACAGCGGCCTCGGGCCGTTCGACTACATCGACTGCTGCGGCGTCCTCCACCACCTCCCCGACCCGGCCCAGGGCCTCCAGGCGCTCCTCTCCGTTCTCGCTCCCGGCGGCGGCATGGGCCTCATGCTCTACGCCCCCCACGGCCGCACCGGCGTCTACATGCTCCAGGACGCGCTCCGCCTCCTCGCCCCGCCCGACCAGCCCCCAGCCACCCGGCTCGACGCCGCCCGCCGAGTCATGCGCCATCTGCCGGAAACCGCATGGCTCCGCGCCAACCGCTATTTCGGCGACCACATCGAGGGTGGCGACGCCGGGCTGTACGATTTGTTGCTCAATCCGCGCGACCGTGCTTATGACATCCAGGCCCTGGCCCGGCTGCTGCACGAATCCGGCCTGGTCCCGACGTGCCTCATGGAGCCCATGCGCTACGACCCGGCCGCCCTGCTGCCCGACCCGAAGCTGCGCGCCCGCATCGAAGCGCTGGATCCGGTCGCCCGCGCCGCCCTCGCCGAAGCCCTGGCCGGCAACATGAGCACCCATGTCGTCTACTGCGTCCGCGCCACCGAAACCCGCCCCGCCCCCGACCCGACCAACCCGGCGGCGATCCCCATCGCGCGCGAAATGCCGGCCGCCGAGATCGCGAAGGCCATCCGCCCCGACGGCACGCTCCCCGTCCTGTTCGACGGCCTGCGGGTCCCCGTGCCGCTCCCCCCCCTCGCCCCCGCCATCCTGCGCCACATCGACGGCGCCCGCACCGTCGCGGACATCGCGGACGCCATGCAGGCCCGCGGCACCGACCCGGCCGCCTTCGCCCGCGCCTGGCCGCCCACCTTCGCGGCCCTGTCCGCCGTCAACCGCATCCTTCTCGCCCCTCCCGCAGCATCACGCCCGACCCTTGCAGCAGCATGTTCGAACAACCCTTCGTCGTGATCTTCGGCGCCGCCGTCCGCCCGGACGGCTCCCCCAGCGGCGCCCTGCGCGACCGCGTCGGCGCCGCCGTGCGCTTCGGCCGCCGCCTGCTGCCGCAACCCATCTACATCGTCACCGGCGGCCAGGGCCGCTACGGCCCCCCGGAAGCCGAGGTGATGGCCGAACTCCTGATGCAGCGCGGCATCCACCCCGACTACATCGTCCTGGAACCCACGGGAAAGAACACGCTCCGCTCCACCCTCGCCGTCGCGCGCCTGCTGCACGGCGCGCCCGGGCCGGTCTATGCCGCGACTTCGGCCTACCACATGCCACGCTGCGTGCTGCTGCTGGGACTCGCCGGCCTCGACGCCCACCGCAGCCCACCCTCGATCGGCCCGGCATCGAGCCGGCTCCTCCGCCGCTGGTACTGGCGGATGCGGGAAATCCCGGCCACCCCCATCGATTGCGCCATCATGCTCTGGCACCGCTGGATCAACGGCATCAAGCCCCTGCCGGAAGCCGCCCCGCCCGAAGCGCCTGGCCCGGCGCCGTGAACTCCCGGGGGTGCCGCAGCGTTGCAGCGGCACACCAGGAGTTTTCACCATGAGCGTGTTCGGTTCCATCATGTCCAAGATCTTCGGCCACGGCGCCGCCGCCGCCGGCGCAGCCCCGGCAGCCCCGACGTCGACGCCCACCTCCACCGCCGCCTCGGCCACCACGGCCCCCGCACCCACGGTCGATGTCGGCGCCGTCCTCTCCGACCTCGCCGCCAAGTCCGGTCAGCCCTCCAACTACAAGACCTCCATCGTCGATCTCATGAAGCTGCTCGGCCTCGACAGCAGCATGGAAAACCGGCGCGAACTCGCGACCGAACTCCACTTCTCCGGCGACATGAACGACAGCGCGTCCATGAACATCTGGCTGCACAAGCAGGTCATGACCAAGCTGGCGGAAAACGGCGGTAAGGTGCCCGCCGAACTCACCCACTGACGACCCATACGGGAGAATGGACGTGGATCACGGCAACCAGCACGGATCCCACGCATTCTCCCGCGCGTTCGGGGCCTTCGCGCACCGGGTCGCCCACGCCACCGGCAGGCCCGCGACGTTCGCGCTCAGCGTCCTCACCATCCTGGTGTGGGCGCTGACCGGCCCGCTCTTCGGCTTCTCCGACACCTGGCAGCTTGTGATCAACACCGGCACCACCGTCATAACCTTCCTGATGGTCTTCCTGATCCAAAGCACGCAGAACCGCGACGGCGCGGCCATCCAGGCGAAACTCGACGAGCTGATCCGCGCCAGCGCCGCGCAGAACCGCTACATCGGCATCGAGCAGTTGACCGATGAGGAACTGGAAGACCTCCGCGACAACTGCGCCACCCGAGCGAGGGCAGAACGGCTGGGCGACGCCCAGGCCGCCGCCGACGACGCCGAAACCGCAGCCAACGCCCGCGCCGCCGCCGCCGTTCAGAGCGTCGTCGGCTGACCTACAGGATCGGCGTGAACGTCGGCTTAGGCGCCGGCGGGGCGATCGGCTCCGATGTCACCGGGCCCGGGATTGCCGGAGCTTCGGCAGGCTTCGCCGGCTCCGCCGCCACCGTGTAGTCCGGCACGATCCGCGCCTGCGACCCGGCGATCACCAGGACCTTCTGGCCCAGCTCCATCGGCGTCGCATCCTTCTGCGTGACGGAAACCAGCTCGTTGTTCGGCTTCCGGACGACGTATTCGAACGCGGTCGTGTCGCCCGCCACCCGCTCGATCCCCGTTCCCACCAGCCCGCCGACCAGCGTGCCCCCCAGCGTCGTCAACGCGCTGCCAACCGGCGCCTGGCTCCCGGCGATCCCGCCTGCCGCAGCCCCCGTCACGGCGCCCGTGGTGCCCGAAGCCTGCACGGCGACCTTCCGCACGCCCACGATCACCCCCTGCTCCACCTTGCTCGCCTGCTGCACGGCGCTGCTGGCGTAGGTGTCGGGCGAGTAGCTGGGCGAGCAGCCGGCCACCAGGAAGGCAACCGCCATGGAAGCGATGAAGCGCGTCATGCTCGCCCACTTGCGGCGTTACGCCCCCGAAGGCAAGACCGTCCGGCTTTCGGAGGACCAGGCATGTTCATCGCGCGCGGCGGCAAGGCGGTCTACGGCGCACCGCTCGGCATCCTGATGCTCGACGCCCGCTTCCCCCGCATCCCCGGCGACATGGGCAACGCCGCCACCTGGCCCTTCCCCGTCCTGTACCGGGTCGTCCAGGGCGCCACGCCCGAACGCGTCGTGCTGCAGGGCGCCCAAGGCCTCCTGCCCGCCTTCCTCGACGCCGCCGCCGAACTCGTCGCCCTGGGCGCCGAGGCGCTGACCACCAATTGCGGCTTCCTCAGCCTGTTCCAGGCCGAGCTCGCCGCCCATGTCGGCGTCCCCGTCATGACCTCGTCCCTCATGCAGGTGCCCTGGGTCCAGGCGACCCTCCCGCCCCGGCAGCGCGTCGGACTCGTCACCGTCAGCGCCGCGACGCTCACCGCCCGCCACCTCGCCGCCGCCGGCGTGCCGCCCGATACCCCGGTCGCGGGGACCGAGCACGGGCGCGAGTTCTTCCGCGTGCTCATCCAGGCGGAATCCCAGGACATGGACATCGACCTGGCCCGGCAGGACGTGCTGGACGCCGGCGCCGATCTGGTCCGCCGCCACCCCGAAATCGGCGCCGTCGTCCTGGAATGCACGAACATGCCCCCTTACGCGGCGGCGCTGCGGGTGGCCATCGGGCGGCCCGTGTACGACATCTACTCCATGGTGTCCTGGTTCCACGCCGGGCTGCGTCCGCGCGCCTGGCCTTCAACCCCGGGTTAACCTCTGCCCGGCATTGTCGGCCGCGCCAACCAATCCCGACACTTCCCTATTGGCCCGGCACGGCAGCCCGCGCCCAAGGTGCTGCACGATGGCCCACGCTGCGAGGTGCTTGCCCGTCATGTCGAGTACCCTTGCCGATGGTGCACTGAACCAGGCCATGGCCCCCCGCCCGGTGCGACGGGCCCGTACGGTCCCGCTCTCGGCCGGCGCCGCGCTGCTGGCGCTGGACGTCGCCGGCCTTGCCGTCGCCTGGCCCCTGGTGCTCCTCGCGTGGGGACCGCCGCTCGATGGCCTGCCGCTCGTCGCCGCCCTCCTGGCCTACCCGGTCGCGATCGTCGCCGCACTCTACGCCGTCGGCCTCTACCGGCGGGACGCCGGCGCATCCGCCCGCCGCGCCCTGTCCCGCATCCCGGCCGCCGCCACGCTGGGGGCGCTGGGGGGAAGCGCGATGCTGCTCGTCGTCCCGGGCGCGGCCGCCGCCGGCCTGGCCGCCGGCGTCTGCGCTGCGGCAGTGGGCGTCTGGTCCCGCCTCAGCTTCGACGGCCTGCGCCGCCGCGGCGTGTTCTGCCGCACGGTGCTGGTGCTGGGCGCCGGCAAGCGCGCCTGGGACCTGGTCTGGGTCCTCCAGAAAGAAGGCCGCACCATCGGCTACCGCGTCCATTTCCTGCACGACCCGTCGCTCGGCCCCCTGGATGATCGCCTGGCCGACGGCAGCCTGGGGCAGGTCATCGCCGCCGGGCCCGGCGGCATCATGGCGACCGCGCAGGGCCTGATGCCCGACGAGATCGTCGTGGCGCCCGATGAGCGCCGCGGCATGGACCTGCAAGGCCTGCTGGACTGCAAGATCGCCGGCTACCCCGTATCCGAATACCTGGGCTTCCTGGAGCGTGAGGTGCGCCGGGTCGACATCAAGCGGCTCGAACTCGGCTGGCTGCTGTATTCCGACGGCTTCACCATGGGACCGCTGGATCGCGCGCTGAAACGGATGCTCGACGTGGCGGTCAGCCTCGTCGTGCTGCTGCCCCTGGCGCCCGTGCTGCTGCTGGTGATGGCGCTGATCCGCCTGCAGGACGGCGGCCCGGCGCTCTATCGCCAGACCCGCGTCACGCTGCACAACCGGCAATTCCGCATCCTGAAGCTGCGGACAATGCGCGTCGACGCCGAACGCGGCGGCGCGGCCTGGGCCGCCGTCGGCGATGCGCGCGTGACCCGCCTGGGCGCCTTCCTGCGCCGCACCCGCCTGGACGAGGTGCCGCAACTCTTGAACGTCCTACGCGGTGAGATGTCCTTCGTCGGCCCAAGGCCCGAACGGCCCGAGTTCGTGGATATGCTGGCCACCCACCTGCCGCTCTATCGCGAACGCCACGCCGCCAAAGCCGGGCTGACCGGCTGGGCGCAGGTCAACTACCCCTATGGCGCATCCGTCGACGACGCCCGCTCCAAGCTCAGCTACGACCTCTACTATGTGAAGAACTACAGCATCCTGCTGGACCTGCTCATCATCGCCCAGACTGTCCGCGTCGTCCTATGGCCCGGCGGCGCTCGGTAGCGCCGCCCGCCACGCCCAGCCCCTCACCGCCCCAGGCACGGACTCTTTCGCGCAAACGCCTGCAACGCCGGCAACAGCCGTCCCGGCTCATCTCCCTCCGCAAGCTGCGCACGCCCGCTCGCGGACAGCCGCGCGGCCCCGATCGACGGGCTGGCAAAGCTCCCGCTCACCCGCACCGGAATGTCCAGCGCCAACGCGCTCGTCGTCCGGCTCTCGCTCGCCACCACCAGGTCCAGCCGCTTCCGGTTCAGGTCGAAGCTGCCCCGTCCCACGATCGTCCCGTCCGCCGACCGCACCCGCAACGGCGACACCGTGCCGATCCCCGCCCGAACGTCCACGACCGCCAGCAGGCACGACACCGCACTCATCCCCTTCGCCGTCCGCAACAGCGCCAGCGGATTGGTCGATGCCAGCTCCACCACCTCCCGCGCGACGCTTCCCCCGGTCATCGCCGCCACTGCCGAGACCCGGCCACCCCGGGCCGCCGCGTTCAGCGTCGCCCCCTCCGCCACCACCGCGACCCGAAGATCGGCCCGCCCGGCAACCGGAACCTGCCCCAGCTCCAGCACCTGCCGCAGCGCCTGCACCTCGAACCCCGTCGCATCCACCTCCGCCGTCACCCGCCCGGCATCGCCCCGCTCCACCGCCTCGATCCGCCCGCTCGCCCGCACATGCCCGCCCAGGTAGGTCACCGCCAGCGTCTCGACCGCGATCCGGCCCGCTTGCTGCACCGCCTCCAGCCGGGCATCCGCCAGACGCAGCGCGCCGTACGACACCCCCTTCGCCGTCAACGCCGCATCCACCAGCGTGTCCGGCGCCCGGTCCACCACGATCGACACATCGGCATCCCGCGTTCCGCGCGCCCGCCCGCCCAGCACCGCGTTCAGGTCCAACTGCTCGAAATCCAGCTTCACGGCGACCTTGTCCGGCTCCCCCCGCGCGCCCTCCACCAACCCCAGCGCCCCGCTTGCGATCGCCGCCCCGCCCAGCGCCCCGGCCGCCCCGGTCAGCTCCCACTTCGGCCCGTCATGCTCGAACGCGCCCGACAGGACGAGCCCCGGGTCGATGGACGTGGAAACCCCAGCGGCGCCATAGACCGCCTCCAGCGTCGGCGCCTCCAGCGACAACCGCCCCTTCGCGCCATCGACGTTCAACGGATCCGTCATCGTGCCCTCGAACCGCAGGGCCGTGCGGCCCGACACGAACGTCAGATCGGTCGGGAACGGCGTCGCCGCATCCCGCAGCGCCCGCAGCGACCCCAGCTTCGCTTCGAGCACCAGCGGGACCCCATGATACGACCCCGGCCCCGCCAGCGTCACCGGCGTATCGACGCCATCCGCATGGACCCTCACCCCGTCCAACTCCGATCGCAGCGCCGCCCCGCTCCGCGTCCGATACGTGACGCTACCGACGAGCCGGGCGTCCAGCAGCGTCGGGAACCCCCGCCGCCCGGCCGCGACATCCTCCGGTGTCGTCTCCCGCGCCGGGCCGAACCGCCAGTTGGGCGTGCCCTCCGCCGTCCGCTCCAGCAGCACCTCCAGCCCGTCGATCGCGAGCTTCCGGATCACCAGCGGCCCCCGCAGCACGGACATCGCCTCGACCTCCGCGGTCACCCCCGCCACCTCCGCCATCGCCGGCCGCGTGCCGCCGGCCAGGTTGTCGATCCGCGCGTCCCGCAGCTCGATCAGCAGCCACCGTCCGGGCGTTACCCGCAACGACCCCACGGCCACATTCCGCCCCAGCGACGCGCTGGCCCGCGCCGCCGCCATCGGCCCCCACTCCACCCGGTCCGCGAACAGGAACGCCGCCCCGGCCGCCCCCAGCAGGACGACCAGCAGCCCGGCCACGCCCCACGCCGCCCAGCGCCAGCGCGACCGCCGCACGGGCGCCGCCGCCGCGTCTTCCCCCTCAACCGGCCGACCCTGCTCCACCCGCACCCCCAAGCCTCATGCCCAAACCTCACCCGGGCGCGAACAGCGCCTCCAGGTCGCCCTCTGTCAACGCCAGCGCGCCCTCGCCCGCCCCACCCAGGATACCCGACGCCAGCGCCGCCTTGCGCGACTTCAGCACCTCCATCTTCTCCTCGATCGTCCCCAGGGTGATCAACCGGTGCACGAACACCGGCTTGTCCTGGCCGATCCGATGCGCCCGGTCCGTCGCCTGATCCTCGACCGCCGGGTTCCACCATGGGTCATAGTGGATGACGGTGTCCGCCGCCGTAAGGTTCAGCCCCACGCCCCCGGCCTTCAGGCTGATCAGGAACAGCGGCACCTCGCTCTTCTGGAACCGCGCGATCGGCGTCGCCCGGTCCTTCGTGTCCCCGGTCAGCAGCACGTAGGGCAGCGAGGCTTGCTCCAGCTCCGCCTGGATCAACGCCAGCATCGAGGTGAACTGGCTGAACAACAGGATGCGCCGGCCCTCCTCCAGCATCTGCGGCAGCATCTCCATCAGCCGCTCCAGCTTGGCGGACCCCGCCTTTGCTGTCTTCACCCCCGGAAGCTTCAGCAGCCGCGGGTCGCAGCATGCCTGCCGCATCTTCAGCAGCGCATCCAGGATCACGATGCCCGACCGCGCCATGCCGCGCTCCGCCACCGCCTCCTGCACCCGCACATGCATCGCGAGCCTTATGCTCTCGTAGACCCCGCGCTGCGCCTCCCCCATCTCGATCGTTTCGGGGATCTCCGTCTTCGGCGGCAGGTCGGACGCGACGGCCCCCTTCGTCCGCCGCAGCAGGAACGGCGCCACCATCCGCGCCAGCATCGCCTGCTTCTGCGCGTCTCCCCCCTTCTCGATCGGCGTCCGCCACCGCTTCGTGAACGACCGCGAATCCCCCAGGAACCCCGGCAGCATGAAGTCGAACAACGACCACAGCTCTCCCAGATGGTTCTCCAGCGGCGTCCCCGACAGGCACAGCCGCTGCCCGGCCTTTAACGTCCGCGCCAGCCGCGAGGTCGTCGCCAGCGGGTTCTTGATCGTCTGCGCCTCGTCCAGGATCACGATGTGCCACGCCTGCACCGCCAGCGATTCGTGGTCCCGGGCCAGCAGCGGATACGTCGTGATGACCAGGTCATGCGCCGGTATGGCGTCGAACAGCGCCGCCCGCTCCGGCCCGTGCAGCACCAGCGTCCGCAGCCGGGGCGCGAACCGTGCCGCCTCCGCCCGCCAGTTGCCCACCAGGCTCGTCGGGCACACCACCAGCGCCGGCGTCGACAGCCGCCCCTCCGCCTGCTCAATCGCCAGGTGCGCCAGCGCCTGCACGGTCTTGCCCAGCCCCATGTCGTCGGCCAGCACGCCGCCCAGCCCGGCCGTCCGCAGAAACTGCAGCCACGCCAGCCCCTGCGCCTGATACGGCCGCAGCGTCGCCGCGAATCCCGCCGGCAGGGCAGCGGGCGGCAACCCGCCATGGTCCCGCAACTGCCGCCCCAGATCGCGGATCGCGTCCCCGCCCGACCACGGGATGCCCGCCGCCGTACTCGCGGCTTCCAGCGCCGCGATCCCCGCCGCATCCAGCCGCGACACCCGCAGCCCCCCCTCGGGCCGCGACCCGAACAGGTCCAGCAGCGGCTGCAGGATCGGCTCGATCCGCGCGAACGGGATCGGCAGCACGCGCCCGTCCGCAAGCGTGACCAGCAGATCCCGCCCCCGCTCCGGCCGCCCCCCCGCCAGCACCGCCGCCAACGCCGGCGCCAGGTCGATCCGCTCCCCGTCGACGACGACGCCCAGATGCAGCTCCAGCCAATCGATCCCCGAACCCTCGCCCACACGGGCGGCCCTGGGGTCCCGCAGGTCGAACGAAACCTCGCCATCCAGGCTCGCGACGCGATACGGGAAGTCGTCGGCGACGCGAACGTCCCACCCGGCATCCCGCAGCGCGGGCACCGTCTCCAGCATCACCCTGATCCAGGCTTCGGACCCGGACTCCAGCAGCGCGTAGTCGCCCACATACCGCCGCGGCGTGTGCAGCACCTTGCCGACCGCGACCAGCCGCGTCGCCGCCAGCATCGCCAACGCCTTCCGCTCGGCCCGAGCGTCGTGGACGAGCTCGATCAGACGCCCCTCGTGCATCGCGACCTTGGCCGTGTCGTTGATGGCCAGCGTGAACGGCCCGTACCGCCAGCTCAGCCGCGCCACCGGCGCGCTGTGCGGCCCGGTCGCGTACCAGATGCGCTGTCCGGCCGCGGCCTTCACCGGGTCGAACGGCAGGCTCCCCAGCATCAGGTCGAGCACCGGCTGCAGCTTGGCCTTCAGCCGCTCCGGCGTCCCGACCGGGATGGGCGCCGGCGCGGCCGGTCCCGAATGCACCGCAAGCTCCGCCCCGATCCGCTCCGCCAAGGCCGGGTGAACCGGCGGTCCCGTCAGCATCGTGCGCGCCAGCCGCGCCGGAACCCCCGTCTCCACGCGCCCGATCAGCCCCTTGGACGGATCGATGTAGCAGGGCTCCGACAGCAGCAGCGGCAACAACGGCGGCGGCAGGCCCAGGGCCATGCGCTGCCGCAAGGTGCCGGCGACCTTCCACGCGAGCGCCGCCTGCACCGCCGGGCCGGCCGTCATCACCGGTCCGTGCCAGGTCTGCCATCGCGCCCGCCCCGTCGCCAGGATGGCCGGCAGGTTCGCCAGGAACTCGGGGCTGCGCGGCGGAAACGCCATCAACTGCCGGATGATCGCCCGATCGCTCGGCCGCACGAACTTGAGGGCCGAGCTGCCCGACAGAAGCTGCGCCGGGCTGTAGCTCGACCCCGTGCTGGTCAGCGTCCCGTCCCGCGCCAGCTCGGCCGACTGCAACACCAGGTCCAACTCGTCCGAGCTGGTGAACACGCGAAAGACGTAGAGCAGCCGTCGTCTGACGCCAGGCGGATACTCGTCCGTCTCGGGCGCCTGAGCGGCCGCGACGTCGCGCAACCACGCCGCGACCTCGGCCGGCAGCGGCGCCGAGACCGGCTCCGTCACGCCGGACGCAGTCGGCTGTGGCGACGCAACCCTGGTCCGTAGGTGGCTCAACAGCGCCGCCGCGACATGCTTGCAGCCGCCGCCCAGGTAGCAGCTGCACTCGCCGGTTATCCCGTACGACCCGTCCTTCTGCCGGGTGACCGCGATGGACTGGTGATACGGCCGGCGCTGCGACCCCTGCACCTGGGCATCGAAGATGATCCCGTCGACCGTCCCGACATGCCGCACCAGGCCCTGCCGCACATACGCCGCCCCGGCCGCCAGGGCCGACCGCCCCACGGCGTCCTCGATATCCTTCTCCGAGAACACGGAACCGTCCGGAATCAGCCGCCCACCTTCAGCCGCGCCGCCCCGAACGCCGCCAGGAACCTGGCCAGCCCATCGACCGTCGCCTCGAACAACGCCTCCCCGGCTTCCACCGTCGCCGCCGCCGGGTCGCCGAGATACCCGACGTCCCCGGCCGGGAACAGCGCGGCATAGGTCGCGCCCGTGTCCTGGAACGGGTTGCCGCCGCCCTCCACGTACGCCGGCTCGAGCCGCGCCGGCAGCCCGTCGATCAGCCCGGCGATCCGCTGCCGCTCGTCCGGCCGCATCGCCAACTGCATCGCCGTCTCGTACGCGCAGGCATGCCCCACGCCGGGCTTGCTGCCGGGCAGGTGCTTCGACCACTCCGCCTGGCCCGGCGAGAAATACCCGACGGCCGCCACCCGCAGCCCCCGGCTGACCAGTTCCGTGCAGATGGACGTCAGCGGCCCCGTGTTCCCCCCGTGCCCGTTCACCACCAGCAGCCGGTCGAACCCGGCCCGATGAACGCTCTCCGCGACATCCGTCACCAGCGCGAGGAAGGTCGACAGCCGCAGCGTGATCGTGCCCGGCCACGCCTGGTGATGCGGCGAGAACCCGAAGCTGGGCGCCGGCAGCACCAGCGCATGCACCGCCGTGCACCGCTCCGCCGCCGCCATCGTCACGCGATACGCGCTGACCGTGTCGGTATCCAGCGGCAGATGGTCGCCGTGCTGCTCGCAACTTCCCACCGTCAGGACCGGGAACGCACCCCCGTCGCGGGCCGCGGCAACCTCGGCGCGCGTCAACGCGCCCCAATCATGGGTTCGGCGCCAGCTTGTCATGGGAGGGTCCTTCGATCGGAGTCGGGGGCGGGACTCTCGCCGTCTCCCACCCCCGGGGTCAAGCCTGGATCGGCCCGGTCAGAACGCCGCGCACACCCGCGTCAGCACCATCCCCACCGACTGCTGCTGGAACCGCGCGCGATACTCCTCCCGCACCGCCTCGAGCCGCGACCGCGTCTCCGCCCCCCGTTCCGTCACAATCAGCAGCAGCTTCGACCGTTCCTGCGACATCCGACCATCCGGCGCCCGCCAGCGGCCCGCCCCGTCCAGCACCGTCAGTCCGGCGGGAAACCGCGGTGTCACGCTCCGGTCCAGGAAGTCGGTGAACTCCGCCGCGTCGATCGCGCCGCCCGGCCGCGACAGGCCGAACAGCAGC
Organism: uncultured Acetobacteraceae bacterium; assembly: GCA_964246015.1. Lineage (GTDB taxonomy): Bacteria > Pseudomonadota > Alphaproteobacteria > Acetobacterales > Acetobacteraceae > JBBROS01. The sequence goes on along the minus strand of CAXTPG010000045.1, from coordinate 11,536 downwards.
TCCGCCGCCAGCATCGGCCGGCACCCCCGGTCCGCGCACCCCACAAGCAGCAGCAGACACAGCAGACTTGCCCGCACCATGGTCCTCCAACGGCGGTTACAGCAGCTTGTCGATCGTGATCGGCAGGTCCCGCACCCTGACCCCCGTCGCATGATACACGGCATTGGCGATCGCGGCAGGCGTCGCGACGATCCCGATCTCGCCCAGCCCCTTCACGCCCAGCGCGTTCAGCCCGTCCGCCTCGTCGACGAAGATCACGTCCACCGCCGGCACGTCCGCGTTGGCGGGGATGTGATACTCGCCCAGATTGTGGTTCATGAACCGCCCCAGCGCGTGGTCCGGAATCGACTCCTCGTGCAACGCCATCCCGATCCCGAACACCACGCCGCCCAACACCTGGCTGCGCGCCGTCTTCGGGTTGATGATCCGCCCGGCCGCCACCGCATTCACCACCCGCACGACCCGCACGACCCCCAGCGTCTCGTCCACCCGCACCTCCACGAAGCACGCGCTGTGGGTGAACGAGGAGAACCCGAGCTGCGTCGCGGTGTCGGGCGACCCCGTGCCCTCGGCCGCGATCTCCGACACGCCGCCTGCCGCCATCGCGTCGGCAAACGACATCCACCGCTCCGGCTCCGCCTCCAGCACGATCCGCTCGCCCCGGAACACCACGCGGTCGATCGCCACGTTCCCGAACGGCGAGGACTTGGCGCTCCGGGCGAACTTGAACAGCGTCTCCCGCACCGCAAGGCACGCCTGCTGCACCGCCATCCCCGCCGACGCCGCGGTCCAGGATCCCCCCTGCACCGGCGATTTCGGCAGGTCGCTGTCGCCGATCAGCGCGGTCACGCGGTCCATCGGCACACCCATCGTCTCGGCCGCGATCTGCGTCAGGATCGTGTAGGTGCCCGTGCCGATCTCGGCCGTGGCCGTCGCGACCTCCAGCGAGCCATCGGCCCGCAGCACCGCCCGAGCCTCGGTCTTCATCATCTGCGCGTCCCATGCGCCGATCGCCATGCCCCAGCCGACCAGTTCCCGCCCGTCGCGCATCGACCGGGGCGCCGCCGACCGCCGCTCCCACCCGAACCGGTCGGCGCCGCGCTGGATGGCCGCCCGCAGCTCCTTGCTGCTCCACGGCTTGCCCTTGTTGCCATCCCGCTCCGCATAGTTCTTCAATCGCAGCGCGACCGGGTCCAGCCCGACCTGCTCCGCCAGCTCGTCCATCGCGCTCTCGATCGCGAAGGTGCCCAGCGGCGCCCCGGGCGCCCGCATGTCGCCCGGCGTATACGTGTCCAGCTTCGCGATCCTGTAGTCGAAGCTGGCGTTCGCGACGTCGTACAGCAGCCCCGACCAGTTGACGACGACCTCCTGGTAGTCCTCGAACCGCGACGTCGCCGCGACCGCCTCGTGCTTCAGCGCCTGCAGCGTCCCGTCCGTCGTGGCGCCCAGCGTCACCCGCTGGATCGTCGTCGGGCGGTGCGTGAAGCTCCACATCTGGTCCCGCGTCAGCACGACGCGCACCGACCGCTCCAGCATCGTCGCCGCCAGCACCGCCAGGAACAGCTGGTACTGGGGCCGCAGCCCGGACCCGAACCCGCCGCCCACGAACGGCGACACGACGCGCACCTGCTTCAGCCCGAACACGTTCTGGATGTAGGCCAGGCTGTTCTGCACGCCCTGGACCTTGTCATGCACCAGAACCGACCCGTCGCCGTTCCAGATCACCGTCGAGGCGTGCGGCTCCATCGGGTTGTGATGCTCGGTCGCGACCACGTATTCCCGCTCGATCCGGACGGGGATGCCGTCCAGCGCGCCGTCGGCGTCGCCCCGCGCCTGGGGCGGCGGCTCGATCCCGTTGCGCTTCTGCGGCGGCACGTACGCGTCCGCCCGGGCGGCGGCCAGGTCGGTCTGGTGCGCCGCCTCCTGGTATTCGACGCGGACCAGGCTTGCCGCATCCCGCGCCGTGTCGAAATCCTCGGCGACGACCAGCGCCACGGGCTGCCCGCTGTAGTGGATCTCGGCATCGTACAACGCCCGGAACGGGCTTCCCGGCGGCGCCACGTCATCCCGGTAGCTCTTGCCGCGCCAGGCGGTCCGCGCCCGGTTCTCGTGCGTGATGACGGCCACCACGCCTGCCATCGCCTCCGCCGCCGCGCTGTCGATCCGCACGATGCGCCCCCGCGCGATGGCGCTCGACACGACGACGCCGTGGCACAGACCCTCCGTCGTGAACTCCCCGGCATAGGTCGCTGTGCCGGTTACTTTGGCCGGGCCATCGACGCGGCTGCGGGGCAGGCCGATATGGGTGTCTGGCATGATTGTTCCCTTAGCAGGCTGCTGGAACGGGGAAGGAAAGGACTCTGCCTTTGACCCGCTGGGGCCGTGGACCCCTGAGTTGATGGATTCTACGCGACGCGCTTGTCGGCGACGCCTTGCGGCGTGCCGGCGGCGGCCTGCTGCAATGCCCGCACGATCGCCTTGTGGGCGAGCGGCACCTTGAAGTCGTTCTGCCCCTGGCCCGTGGCGCCCTGCATCAGCCGCTCGGCGACCCGACCGAACAGCGCCTCTTCCGGAACCTCGCCCTCCATCGACGCCTCCGCCTCCGCCACCCGCCACGGCTTGTGCGCGACGCCCCCCAGCGCGACCCGGGCACGCGCGATCCGTCCGTCCTCGACCACCATGCCCACCGCGACGGACACGAGCGCGAACGCGTACGACAGCCGGTCCCGCAGCTTCAGATAGGTGAAATGCGTCGCATACCCCTCGGCCGGCAGCTCGACCGCCGTCACGATCTCCCCGGGCCGGAGCGTCGTATCCCGCTCCGGCGCATCGCCAGGCAGCCGATGGAAGTCCCCGAACGGGATCGCGCGCGCCCCGCCCGGCCCCTCCACATGCACGACCGCCTCCAGCGCCGCGAGCGCCACGCACATGTCGGACGGGTGCGTCGCGATGCACGCCGCGCTGGCGCCCAGCACGGCATGGATGCGCGTGACGCCCCCAATCGCCGCACATCCCGCGCCCGGCTGCCGCTTGTTGCAGGCCGTCGCCGTGTCATGGAAGTAGTAGCACCGCGTCCGCTGCAGCAGGTTGCCGCCCGTCGTCGCCGCGTTCCGAAGCTGCGCCGACGCCCCGCTCAGGATCGCCCGCGACAGCAGCGGGTAACGCTGTTCCACCGCCGGGTCGTAGGCCACGGCCGAATTCGTCACCAGCGCGCCGATCCGCAGCCCGCCTGCCCCGGTCCCCGCGATGTCGCGCAACCCGGGCAAGCCGTTGATATCCACGAGCGCCGAGGGCCGCTCCACGTCGTACTTCAACAGATCGACGAGGTTGGTCCCGCCCGCGATCACCTTCGCGCCGGCCTGCCCCGCCGCTTCGACCGCGCCCGCCAGCGAACCGGCGCGCGAATACCCGTACCGGATCATCGCGCCGCCCCTTCCATCACGCTCTCGATCGCGTCGACGATGTTCGGATACGCACCGCAGCGGCACAGATTGCCGCTCATCAGCTCCCGTATCTCCTCGCTGCCTGCCGCCCGACCCTCGCGCATCAGCCCGACGCCCGAGCAGAGCTGCCCCGGCGTGCAATACCCGCACTGGAACGCATCATGCTCGATGAACGCCGCCTGCAGCGGATGCAGCGACCCGTCCGGCCCGGCCAACCCCTCGACCGTCGTCACCGCGGCCCCGTCCAGCGTCACCGCCAGCTTCAGGCACGAGTTGATGCGCTGCCCATCCACCAGCACCGTGCAGGCCCCGCACTGCCCGTGATCGCAGCCTTTCTTACTGCCTGTGAGGTGCAGCCCCTCCCGCAGCAGGTCCAGAAGCGTCGTCCAGGGCGTGACGGACAAGCGCCGCTCCTCCCCGTTTATAACGAGGGCGATAGCGTGCGTCGCGCCGACGGGCGCTGGGGAATGCATGTCCACGGTTGGGCTCCGGGCGAGTGGTCACCCGCGTTAACCCGTCCCTATGCCGCGGGTTCCCGCCCCAAACGGTACGCAGCCGCGCGGTTGACCGACCCTGCGGGCGCCTCTCCGCGCAGGATCGCCTCCGTCTGCCGCACCGTCTCCATCGCCTGGTGCTCCGCCGCCTCCCGCGTCAGCCCGCCCACATGCGGCGTCGCGATCACGTCCGCGCGCGCGGCCAGCGCCGGGTCGGGCATCTGGTCCGCCGCGCGCCCCACATCCAGCGCGGCGCCCGCCAGGTGCCCGCGGTCCAGCGCCTCGATCAGCGCCGCGTCGTCCACCAACTCTCCGCGGCTGGCGTTCACGAACACGGCGCCCGGCTTCATGGCGGCAAAGGCGGCGCGGTCCATCAGGTTCGCCGTCTCGGCCGTCGCGACGGCGAGGCAGACGACGATGTCCGACCGTGCCAGCAAGGCCCGAAGTCCCACCTGGTCCACCCCGTCCGCCACCGCATGCGGGTCGGTCACCAGCACGACGGCGTCCATCGCCTGCAGCAGCCGCACGAGCCGCCGCCCGATGCTGCCGTACCCGATCACCCCCACGACGCTGCCCGCGACCTGCCGCCCCATCCGCACCGGCGGCTGCCGCCCCGCCCGATACTCCTGCACCGCCAGCGACACGCCCCGGCAGAGATCGACGATCTGCCCCAGCACCAGCTCCGCCACCGCCGCGACGAACCCCGGCGACGCCTGGGTCACCAGCACCCCCTCCGCAGACGCCGCCGGCACGTCGACCGTCCGGATATCCACGGCGTTCCGCACGAACGCCACCAGCCCCGGCAACGACTGGAACAACGACGCCGGCCCCGGCACCGCCCGGTCCGCCACGATCACCCGGCACCCCTCCGCAGCCGTGACCAGCGCGCCCCCCGACAACGGCCCGCCCTCGTTCAACCGTACCTGCCCCAAGGCCTGCAACGCGGCCAAGGCACGCGGGCCGTAATACAGGTCCCGCGCGGCGGGCGGATGCGTCAGGAGGATCATGCACTCAACCCATCACGCCGGGCTTACGCCGTCCAGCGTTGACTCTGGGGTGGGCCGGATGCCCGAGGGTCGGACGATCCGACGTTCCCAGCCGCGAGCATCTCGTGGCGTCGCTCGGATCTTTCCGGCGCAGCGGGAGCCTAGGCGGCTGCTTCGGCCGCAATCCTGCGAAGGGCGGCGAGGCTTACGACGCGCTGGCCGTTCTTCGCTCTCTTGCTCGCCTTGGCCCATGCCGGCGCCCCTGGGCCGTCGTAGACGATTTCAGCCTCGTGGACGGAGACGACACGCAGGACGACGAGGCGGACGGATTCCGCATACATCGCGACCGAGGTGCCCGCCGTGAGCTTGATCTGGACGTCGCGGCCTTCGCTGTCACGCGCATCATGGCCGGGGCGGCCCATGGGATAGAGCGTGAGGCCCAGGGCTTCGGCGGCGATGACCTCGCCGATGGACCCGACGAGATGGCCGTCGGGCGTGAACTTACGGCCCTGGTAGGTTCGCTCCAGTTCCGCGACCGCGCCGTAGATGCGCGCCACCGGCTCGGGCAACGTTATTCTTCGCGGCCCCTGTGCCTCCGGCCGATCGGGGATGCGGGCCCCAGCAGGTCTGCCTCGCACCGCACCTGAGAAGTCGGTGGTGGGCGGGATGTCCGTGAAGTCTATTTCATCGTCGGACATCGCTTCCAACACGCCGACTTCCGCCACAAGATGCGGCGGCAGCGGTTCAGGGCTTTCCTTCCTCATACGCCGTTCTCTCATGTCGTTCGGCGAGCCGGGCAGAGATGATTCGGCCTACGCCATCGTCCGATGATAGTTCGGACTCGGTGTAGATGACCACAAGGACCGGAGTGCCGGCGGAGACGGGGCTGCCAACTCCCCGCCAGCGCTCCTCGCCAGGATACGGGTCGGGGAGCACGAGCAGGAACGGGTCGTCGAGGGCGCGGGCCGCCAATTCGAACGACACACGATGCTTCGCCAGGTTCGCCGCCGCCTTCGCCGGGTCCCAGGTCCATTGCGTCACGACCCCGCATACTTCGTGTAGAGCGCCTCCCCTCTCGGCTCGCGGCCGAAGATGCCGTTCCAGGCGGTCCAGCGGGCGAATTCGTAGCTTTTCAGCCAGCCGTCCTGGTGGGTGCTCGCGAATTGTTCCCAGACGGCCTGTTTGACGCGGGCCTCGATCTCCGGCCGGGCCTGGTCGACGAGGCGGTCGACCACCGTCTCGAACACCTGGTTGACCTGGTCGTCGGTGATGTCGGGGAAGCGGGCATGGAGCTTGCGCAGCGCCTCGTTGCGAGCGCGCATGCCCTCGAAGTAGCCGACGGTCATCACGCTCAGCGTGGGCGGGTCGTCGCCGAGCACGCCCAGCTTGTAGCCAGCCAGCAGCGCCTTCGTCTGCGTCCTGCATTGGCCCGGCGTCGCCGCGGCGTCGCCCAGGTCGTTGATGGTGCCGATCGAGGCGGCGACGCTGGCGGCGGCGATCAGCAGGAAGCCCGAGGCGATCGCGAGATCGGCCCCGGCGGACGAGATCGCGGCCTCGCTGCCCTTTTCCCCGGCCGCACCAAGGGCGCCATCGGCTGCCACGTCCTTCGCGACCGTCGCCCAGATCAGCGGCCAGTTCGGCTCGATCGCGACGCTCACGGTCGGCTGGATCTTGACGTCGCTGACCTTGACCAGGGGCCCCAAATCCATTCCCAGGGGCGTGAACGGGAAATACGGGATGTCGGCGCCCCCGCTGAACTTGAAGCCCTCGACCTTCGAGTCCTCGCCGATCTTGACCAGGATCGCCTCGAACTTCAGGGCGACGCCGCAGCCGAGCTTGCCCGAGCCGCTGACGCCGACCGACAGGCCCTTCTCGAAGCGGACGGCGCCGGACAGCTCCACTTCGGTGAAGACGCTGTGCCAGCCGAACACGGCGACGCCCTCGGTATCGTTCCAGGTATGGGCGACGGACTGGCTGAATCCCTGGTCGTCGAACGCGCCGACGGAGAGGTTCGTCGTCTCCGCCGCGTCGGGGACGATCGTCTCGACGGTGCCCATCACCTCGATGACGGAGGTGAACTTCGCCGTCAGCCGGCCGCCGAGGAGGGGAACGGGCGGGCCTTCGAACCCGCTGATCTTCTTCTTGAAGCCGGTGCTGCCCTTGGTCGCGTGCTGCTTCTTCTCGGGCTTGGGCGCCGATGCCGCGTCCATTTCGGCCTTGAGGCGATCGACGAACTCGCCGGGATCGACCCCGAACGCGTCGTGGAACCACTTGTTGATCTCGAGCGTCGGCACGGGCGCTTCTCCGGCTGTGCTTCTATCCGCATCCTAGCCGATGCGGGTTCACACGTGCGAACGACTTGGGCGCGAGCCCAGCCACCACGCCCCGAACAGCGCCGCCGAGACGATGGCCAGGATCACCGTCGCCAGCGCGTTCAGCTCGGGCGTCACGCCCAGCTTCAGCGCCGAGAAGACCACCATCGGCAGCGTGCTGGAGCCCGGGCCGGACGTGAAGGTCGCGACGACGAGATCGTCGAGCGACAACGTGAACGCAAGCAGCCAGCCGGACAGCAGCGCCGGGGCGAGAAGCGGGAGCGTCACGAGCACGAACGCCCGGGCGGGGGAGGCGCCCAGGTCCTGGGCCGCGTCCTCAAGCTCGGTGCCGGCGTCGGACAGCCGCGCCTCGATCACGACGGCGACGTAGGACAGGCTGACGGAGATGTGGGCCAGCGTGATCGTCAGCGCGCCGCGGCCGGGCGGCCAGCCCAGGAGCTGCTCCATCTGCACGAACAGCAGCAGGAGGCTGAGGCCCACCAGCACGTCGGGCAGGACGAGCCGGGCGGACAGCAGGCTCGCAAACAGCCCCCGCCCGGCGAAACGGCCGAACCGTGCGAGCGCATAGCCCGCCGCAGTGCCCAGGATGGTCGCGACCGTCGCGGACACGGCAGCGATCCGGAGCGACAACCAGGCAGCGTCTAGAAGCGCCTGGTTTTCCCACAACGAGACGTACCACCGCAGCGAAAACCCGCTGAGGACCGTCGTGAGGCGGCTGGGATTGAAGCTGGTGGCGACCAGCAGGGCGACCGGGACGTAGAGAAACGCGTAGCCGGCCAGCAGCATCGCGGGAAGGAAGAGGTTCCGGTTCATGGCTGCTTAGCCAACCCTCGCCCGCAGGCGGACGAGGGCGTGTTCCCGCCTCTCATTCGCGCACCCGCAGCACGACCATCGGAAGCAGCAGACCGCCCAGCAGCGCGGTGGCGAGCGCCCCCGCCATGGGCCAGTCGCGGTTGGAGAAGAACTCGTTCCACAGCGCGCGGCCGATGGTCTGCGCGCCGGGGCCGCCCAGCAGCTCGGGGATCACGTACTCGCCGACGGCGGGGATGAACACGAGCGCGAGGCCGGCGACGATGCCGGGGACGGACAACGGCAGCGTGACGGTGCGGAACGTCGTCCAGGGGGAGGCGCCGAGGTCGGCGGCGGCTTCCTCGAGCGCCGGGTCGCGCTTCGAGAGGCGGGCGTAGAGCGGGAGGATCATGAAGGGCAGGTAGGCGTAGGTGATGCCGATGAACATCGCGGTGTCGGTATAGAGCAGCTTGAGCGGCGGGAGGCCGAGGAGGCCGAGGGCGGCGTTGATCCAGCCCTCGTCGCGCAGCAGGCCGATCCAGGCGGTGACGCGCAGCAGGAAGCCGGTCCAGAAGGGGAGCATGACCAGCAGCAGCAGCAGGCTGCGCCATCGTTCGTCGGCGCGCGCGATGCAGAGCGCCATGGGGTAGCCGATCAGGAGGCAGAGGGCGGAGGATACGCCGGCGACCAGCAGGCTTTTCAGGGCGGCGTCGAGGTAGAAGGCGTCCTCGGTCAGCGCCGCGTAGTTGGCGGCGCTGGGGTCCTGCAGCAGCGGCGAGAAGGGGGGCACGCCGGACACGCTGGTGCTGAACGACAGGGCCGCGACGACCAGGACGGGCACGGCGACGAACAGCAGCAGCCACACCCATACGGGTGCCAGGACGCCGGCCCGGTTCACGAGGCCAGCATCACGCAGGCGTCTTGCGTCCAGGTGACGACGATCTCGGCGCCCGGTGCGGGCAGCCCGGCGGCGGCGCCGTCGCCGAGGTGACGGTTGACGCTGAGCGTGGCGCCGCCGGGCAGGCGGACGGCGACGTCCACGGTGTCGCCGCGATAGGCGATCTCGGTCACGGTGCCGGCGGCGCGGTTGGGGCCGTCGCCGCCCAGGCGCAGGCGTTCCGGGCGGAGGGCGACGTGGATCCCCTGCCCTGCCCCGGCGGGCGCCGGGCCATGGGCCTGGACGATCCCGATGCCGGGCATGTCGAGCGTGGCTGGCGCGCGGGCGTCGCGGACCGTGGCGGGCAGGATGTTTGCGCCGCCCATGAACGCCGCGACGTAGCGGGTGGCAGGACGCTCATAGATTTCGGCGGGGGGGCCGACCTGTTCCAGCCTGCCCTGGTGCAGCAGGCCGATGCGGGTGGCCATCGCGAGGGCCTCGTCCTGGTCGTGGGTGACGAGGACGAAGGTGGTGCCGGTTTCCCGCTGGACGCGCAGCAGCTCCTGCCGGGTCTGTTCGCGGAGGGAGCGGTCGAGCGCCGACATGGGTTCGTCGAGCAGGAGCAGGCGGGGGCGGGGCGCCAGGGCACGGGCGAGGGCGACGCGCTGGCGCTGGCCGCCCGAGAGGGCGTCGGGGCGGCGGGCCGCGAACTCGGAGAGGCGGACGAGCTTCAGCAGCGCGGCGACGCGGGGCCCGATCTCGGCCTTCGGCGCGCCCTGGCGGCGGAGGCCGAAGGCGACGTTGTCGGCGACGGTCATGTGCGGGAACAGGGCGTAGGACTGGAAGGTGGTGTTGACGGGGCGCTTATGGGGCGGCAGGGCGGTGATGTCCTGCCCGCCCAGCACGATCCGGCCCGCGGCCGGGCGGATGAAGCCGCCCAGGGCGCGGAGCAGCGTCGTCTTGCCGCTGCCGGAGCCGCCGAGAAGGACGAACATCTCGCCGCTGCCGATCGAGAGATCGAGCCCGTCCAGCGCCTTCAGCGGGCCGTAGCGGATGTCGAGCCGTTCTATCTCCAGGTGGGCCAAGCGGGGCCTACTTGCCGGCCTTGAAGCGGGCCCACATGCGGGTGCGGGCGCGGTCGGCCGATTGCGGCGCGGCCTTGACCGCGAAGAAGCGGGCCATCGCGGCCTCGGGCGGGAAGACGTTGGGATCGGCGCGGATGGCGGGATCGACCTTGTCGAGGCTGCCGGGCACGGCGTTGGCGTAACGGGTCTGGTTGGTGATGGCCGCCATCACGTCGGGGCGCAGCAGGTAGTTGATGAGGATCATGGCGTCCGCGGCGTGCGGCGCGTCGGCCGGCACGGCGAGCATGTCGAAGCTGAGCTGCGCGAACTCCTTGGGCGCCACGTAGGCGACCGGCTTCTGCTTGGCCTCCGCGGCGCGGGCGGTCGCCTGGATGACGTCGCCGGAATAGGTCATGGACAGGCAGGTCTGGCCGCCCGCGAGCTGCTCCACTGCGCCGCCGGAGGTGAAGGTGCGGATGTAGGGGCGGATGGCCATCAGCGTCTTCTCGACGTCGGCCAGGTCCTTGGCGTCCGTGCTCTCGGGGCTGCGGCCGAGGTAGCGCAGCACGCTGGGGATGGTGTCGATGGCGCTGTCCATCACGGTGATGCCGCAGGCGGCGAGGCGCTTGGCGTTGGCGGGCTTCAGCAGCAGGTCCCAGCTGTCGAGCGGGGCGTCGGGGGCGAGCGGCTTCACGAGGTCGGGGATGACGCCGAGCCCGATGGTGCCCCAAAGGTAGATCGCGCCGAAGGCGTTGGCGGGGTCGCTGGAGCGGACGCGGGCCATGAGCTTGGGGTCGAGGTTGGCGAGGTTCGGGATCTTCGCGCGGTCGAGCGGCAGGAGGGCCTTGGCCGCGATCAGGCGGGAGAAGGTGGGTTCGCTGGTGGGCACGACGATGTCGTAGCCGGAGCGGCCGGCGAGCAGCTTGCCCTCCAGCGTCTCGAGGCTGTCATAGACGTCGTACTGCACCTTGATGCCGGTTTCGGCGGTGAAGCGCTCCAGCACCTTGGGGTCGATGTAGTCGGTCCAGTTGTAGAAGTTGACGACGCGATCCTGCGCCCAGGCGGGCCCGGCGCAGCCGAGGACGAGGAGGATCGCGGACAGGAGACGGCGCATCGATGGAACCCCCCGGGTCTGTGCGGTCGGCACGGTAACGGATTCTGGAGCGTTGTGCAGCCGGGGCGTTCTGCAGCCGGGAGCGGACACGGAGTCACGCATTGGGGGGCCGCAGACCCGGCGGATCGGGCGTGCGGCCGTCTTCGAGCGCGAGGGTGAGCAGGACACGCTCCAGCGTACGTTCCAGCGCCGGGTCGGGCGCGGGGGGCGGCGGCGGTGGTGGCGGGGGGGGCAGCTCGGTGGGGATGCGGTCGAGGCGGCGCAGGATCTCGTCCTGCTTGGCGTTCAGGGCCTGAACCTCTTCCTTCAGGCTGCCCAGCAGGAAGGAGCGGATGCGCCAGGCCAGGGGGCGGGCGACGGGCCGGATGGGGGTGTAGGCCAGCAGGGCGACCCGCCGCGCGAGGCTGCGGGCGGGGGGCGGCGGGGGCGGCGGCCC
>CAXTPG010000044.1:0-33743 GCA_964246015.1 uncultured Acetobacteraceae bacterium | reverse complement strand
CGCTGGGCGCCACCTTCACACGCATCGCGCGCGCCCTGGTTGCCATGATGGAGGCGCGGGACGCCGACGGCTATGTGTTCCGCACCGACCTGCGGTTGCGGCCGGACCCGGCGGCGACGCCGCCCGCCGTCGCCCTGCCGGGTGCCATCGCGTATTACGAGAGCCTGGGCCAGAACTGGGAGCGCGCGGCGATGACCAAGGCGCGGCCCGTCGCCGGGGACATTCCGCGGGGTCATGCGTTCCTCTCGGCCATCCGGCCGTTCGTGTGGCGCCGGCGACTCGATTTTGCGGCGATCGCCGACCTTCATGCCATGAAACGGCGGATCGACACGCATCGTGGGTTTGCCGCGGCGGCGATGACGGATGGCCTTGCGGGACAGGACGTGAAGCTGGGGCCGGGGGGCATCCGGGAGGTGGAGTTCGCGGCGCAGACGCTGCAGCTGGTGTGGGGGGGCCGGGACCCCGGGCTGCGGGACGCGACGACGCTGGGGGCGCTGCGGCGGCTGGTGCGGGCCGGGCACATGGGGCGGCGGGCGGCGGCGGAGCTGACGGTGGCGTACCGGGTGCTGCGGCGGGTGGAGCATCGGCTGCAGATGGTGGCGGATCGGCAGACGCATACGATGCCGGAGAAGGCCGACGACCTGGCCCGGTTCGCGGTGTTCCTCGGGTGCCGCGACGTCGACGCGCTGGCGGGGCTGCTGGGGACGCAGATGGCGCGGGTGCGGGCGCGGTATGCCGAGGTGTTCGAGACGGTGCCGGACGCCGGGGGAAGCGTGCCGCTGGATCTGGCGGGGCCGGACCTGCCGCCGCAGACGGCGGAGCGGTTGCGGGCGATGGGGTTCCGCAACATCGCGGGCATGGTCGCGACGCTGCGGGGGTGGCAGGCGGGGCGGTTGCGGGCGCTGCGGTCGGCGCGGGCGCGGGAGTTGCTGGACGCGGTGCTGCCGTCGCTGCTGCCGGCGCTTGCGGCGCAGGCGGAGCCGGACACGGCGTTCGCGCGGTTCGACGCGATGCTGTCCCGGCAGCCGGCGGGGGTGCAACTGCTGTCGATGGTGCAGCGGAACCCGGCGCTGCTGGACCGGATCGCGGCGGTGCTGGGGGCGGCGCCGTCCCTGGCGGATCACCTCGCTTCCGTGCCGACGGCGCTGGAGGGGCTGCTGGCGCCGCCCTCGGCGATCGAGCTGCCCATCGCCACGCTGCTGGCGCGGCGGCTGGGGGAGCACGCGGGCGGGTCCGGGGCGATCGAGGATGTGGCCGCCATCACGAGCAGCCTGGTGCGGGCGGAGGAGTTCCGGCTGTGCTGCGCCCAATTGGAGGGGGCGATGGACGCGGATACGGCGGGGTTCGCGCGGACGGCACTGGCGGATGCGGCGTTGCAGGCGCTGCTGCCGGCCGTGCTGGCGGAGCATGAGCGGCGGTACGGGAGGGTCCGGGGCGGGGACATGGCGGTGGTCGCCCTGGGAAAGGCAGGCAGCCGGGAGATGATGGCGGGGTCGGACCTCGATCTGATGCTGCTGTACACGCATCCGCCGGGGGTGCTGGAGAGTACGGGAGGGCGGCCGTTGGCGACGAGCCAGTGGTTCATCCGGGCGGCGCATGCGTTCGTCGCGGCGTTGACGGCGCCGGGGGTGGAGGGGCCGCTGTATCACGTCGACATGCGGTTGCGGCCGTCGGGCAACAAGGGGCCGGTCGCGGTGCCGCTATCCGGGTTCGTGCGGTATCACCGGGAGGATGCGTGGACGTGGGAGCGGATGACGCTGACGCGGGCGCGGGTGGTGGCGGGGCGGCCGGCGGTGCGGGCGCGGGCCGAGCGGGCGATCGCTGCGGCGTTGGCGACGCCGGTCGACCCGGCGCGGACGCGGGCCGACGCCGTCGACATGCGGCGGCGGCTGATGCGGGAGCTGCCGCCAGCCGGGCGATGGGACGTGAAGATGCGGGCGGGCGGGGGCATGGAGGTGGAGTTCGTCGCGCAGGTGCTGCTGCTGGTGCATGGGGTCGCGGCCGGGTGCCAGAACACGACGGCGGCGTTGCGGCATCTGGCGGGGATGGGGGCGCTGCGGGCGGACGAGGCGGAGACGCTGGTGCGGGCGGACCTGGTGTGGCGGACGGTGCAGAGCATGAAGCGGATCACGGTCGGGCGAGGCGTGGCGGAGCTGCCGCCGGCGGCCGCGGATGCCTTGCTGCGGGCGGTGGCGGGGGTGGCCGGCGTGGCGGGGCTTGATCTTCCGGGGCTGGATGCCACCCTGGACGAAGTGGCGCGGGGGGTTCGCGCGATATTCGACGAACGGATCGGAGTGGTGGGATGAGCATATCGGATGGCGACGCGGCGCCCGGGTTCAGCATGGCGGCGAGCGGGGGACGGACGGTCAGCCTGGAGGCGCTGCGGGGCAAGCCGTTCGTGCTGTACTTCTACCCGAAGGCGGATACGCCGGGATGCACGAAGGAGGCGCAGGCGTTCGAGGAGTCGCTGGCGGAACTGGGCGGGATCGGGGTCGACGTGGTGGGCGTGTCGAAGGACAGCGTGAAGGCGCTGGACAAGTTCGCGGCGAAGTATGGGCTGACGTTCCCGCTGGCGTCCGACCCCGAGGGGGCGGTCGTCGAGGCTTATGGGGCGTGGGTGGAGAAGTCGATGTACGGGAAGAGCTATATGGGGATCGATCGGAGCACGATCCTGGTGGACAAAACGGGGCGGGTGGCGCGGGTGTGGCGGAAGGTGAAGGTGCCGGGTCACGCGGCCGAGGTTCTTAAGGCGGCGAAGGCGTTGGGGTGAACCGGGGGGGGCGTGTGACGGAACGTGTGACGGGGCGATGCCTGTGCGGGGCGGTGCGGTTTGCGATCGACGGGCCGGCGTTGCTGGCCAGGGCGTGCTGGTGCCGGGATTGCCAGTACCTGTCCTGCGGCAATGCCTCGATCGGGGTCGCGTTCGCCAGTAGTGGGCTGGAGGTATCGGGGAGCACGGCCGAGTATTCGAGCACGGCCGACAGCGGCGCCGTCATCCGGCGGCGCTTCTGCCCGGCTTGCGGGACTCCGCTGTTCAGCGAGGCGGTTGGCGAACCGGAGTTCGTGATGGTTCGCGCCGGGGCGTTGGACGAGCGTGACGCCGCGCGGCCGGCGAGCGTGATCTGGACCGCGTCGGCCCCGCGATGGGCGTGCCACGACCCGGGCCTTCCTGCATTCGCCGGGCATGTCGCGGCGGCGGCCGGCCTCTGACGTGGGCTACAGCAGGGACGCGGCCTCGTAGGCCAGAAGCAGGCCGAGGGGGATAAGGGTCAGGGCGGCGCCGCGGGAGACGCCCCAGACGCGGTGGCCGAGCACGACGGAGACGGCGACGATCAGGCCCGCGCTGGCGCCGCCGAGGCTGGGGCTGCCGACGGCCACGGCCACGACGTGTTCCAGCAGGCAGGCGACCCAGATGCCGTCGATCAGGTGGCAATGCCAGGAGTGTCGCAGCTTCCACCGGGCGATGCCGACGAGGCCGAGGAGGGCCATCCAGACCAGGTCCATGCCGGC
This sequence comes from uncultured Acetobacteraceae bacterium, assembly GCA_964246015.1. GTDB lineage: Bacteria > Pseudomonadota > Alphaproteobacteria > Acetobacterales > Acetobacteraceae > JBBROS01. The sequence continues at coordinate 30,233 of CAXTPG010000044.1, read as the reverse complement.
GGGGGACACGCCCTCGGGCGTCACGTCCAGCATGGACCAGCCCATGACGAAGGCGGCGAGGTCGTCGACCAGCCCGCCGAACGCGAAGACGCCGACGGTGAAGGCGAGGCTTGCGCCGACGGGGGTCATCGCGATGCGGCGAAGCTCGGTCAGGAGGGTGACGAGGAGGCCAATTGCCAGCACCTGGCCCGCCGGGCGCAGGCCGAAGAGGATGTCGGTTTCGGCGAGCACGACCTTCAGCGGGTCGATGCGGGTGCCGAAGCGGTACCACGCGTACTCGAACGCAAGGGTGGCGACGGTGGCGAGGATGGAGATGCCGAGCAGCGGCGCCCAGGTGCGGTCGCGGCCGGCCGGCAGGACCCGCCACAGCATGAGCCAGGTGAAGACCCCGCCGGCGAGGAGCGCCTGCGACACGTCGAGCTTGGATTGCAGGACGTAGTGGATCAGTCCGAGGACCATGATGGCGTAGACGAGGCGGTGCAGGCGCTTCCAGTTGCGGCCCAGGGTGCGGGACCATCCGTCGGACGAGGTGGCGCCCAGGGCCAGAAGTCCCACGAGCGAGACGAAGCCGATTGTCAGGTAGAAGCGCTGCAGTATCTCGCTGGCGATGGCGAGCATGCGCCAGTTCTGGTCGGCCATATAGAGGACGAGGTGGACCAGGGCGTAGAAGAGCGCGCCGTTGCCGACCATGCGGCGGATGACGACGATGTTCGGCATCGCCGCCAGCGCCTTCGCGGGGGTGACCAGCAGGGAGGCGACGAGGATCCAGACGGCGGCGTATCCGGTGCTGTGGATGGCGGCGTTGGCGGCGCGGGGGCCGAGCATATCCATGGCCCAGCGGGCGAACAGCCAGAGTGCGGGGAGGGTGAGGAGGGCGAAGGTGGTGGCGCGCAGGGGGTGGAAGCGGCCGCGCTTGTCCGTCCAGGGAACGAGTTCCGTCCAGCTTGGCGCGACGGAGGCGACCTCGATCACGGGGCGGCCTGGCGGCTGGCGCGGGCGTAGCCGGCGGGGACGGCGAAGATGGCGGGGTCCATGGGCCCATAGGCGACGCGGGTGGCGATGGCGAGGACCTGGGCGCCGCGGCGGGCGCGGAGGAGGACGCCGTCTTCCGTGAAGCAGGTGAGCGCGGGCTGGCCCTGGCTGTCGCGGGCCTCCCACTCCGTGCAGCCGAGGCCGGCGACCTGGTCCTGTCCGCGGCGGACGAAGCCGGACGCGGCGGCGGCGGGCCCGGCGGGGCCGAAGCCCGGGGGTAGCTTCATTTCCAGCACGCCGCGGTCGGCGTCGCTGACCATCGACATCTGATGGGCGCGGTAATCGACGATCATATAGAGGCCGGGGGTGGGTGTATCGAGGCGCATGAGCTGCCCGGCGAAACGCGTGCGCTGCTCGAGCACCTGGCCGGCCTGCTCGGAGCGGTAGGTGACGTCGACGTCGCGGGTGGGAAGCGCGGCCGGGCGGTCCTGCGCGCAAGCCAGGCCCGGAATGGCGCAGAGGGCGGCCATGGCGAGCCTCATTGGCCGCCGCGTCCCATGAGGCTGCTGCCGAGGCTGCGGAGGTCGCCCATGGTGCCGAGGCCGCTCATGCCGCCGAGCCTGCCGGCCATGCCGGCGAGGCCGCCGGCGCCGCTGCCGAGGGCGATGTAGCCGGGGGGAACGGTGAAGAGGGTCGATGGAAGGGGGCCGTAGGTGACGGAGACGGCGGTGAAGGCGCCGGGCTTGCCGTCGATGTCGCCGCGGCCGCGGAGGGGGACGCCGTCCGGGGTGAGGCAGACGGAGCCGGGGGCCTTGCCGGTCTCGACGAGGTAGGCGTTGCAGTTGAGGCCGGCGATCACCTCCTTGCCGCGGGGGACGAGGCGGGCGCCCTCGAGGGTCAGGGGCTGCAGGTCCGCGGGGCGGAGCGGCAGGGGCATGGTGACGCGCAGGCTGGTGTCGAAGGCCTGGCCGGTGTGGGCGCGGAGGTCGACGAGCGCGACCTGGCTGCGGCCCTCGGTTTCCGCGCGGATGCGTTGGCCCGCCGCGTCCCAGGAGAGTTTAAGGGGTCCCGGGATGCCGCCGGGGACGATGCTCGCGGCCTGGCCCTCCACGCGATAGGTGACGATGACGTCGCGGGCGGGCTGCATGCGCGGGGGGGCGGCGGGGGGGGGGGGGGGGGGGGGGGCGGTGGCCGGGGTGGCGAGCAGGAGGGCGAGGAGGAGCCGGGTCATTGCGGCGTCTCCCTGGGTGTGGAGAGGAGGCGTTCGAAGGCGCCGGGGACGGAGAAGTCGGCGTCGGGGAGGGTATCGAAGCGGATGGCGAAGGCCTCGATCAGGTTGCGGCGGCCGAGGGGGTCGAGGCTGGTGCTGCGGAGGACGATGCCGTCGGCGGTGACGCAGACGGTGCTGCGGGCGCGGTCGAGCACGGTGTCCCAGAGGGTGCAGCGCTGGCCGGCGACGGTGGCCTCGGCCTTCTTGGTGAAGCGCATCTTTTCGTCGAGGAGGAAGAGGGATTGGGGTCCGTCGGCCCAGGGGAGATCGAGCGCGGTGCGTTCGAGGGGCACGACCATCACCAGGGTGCGGGAGGGGGGTGCGGCGAGCATGTAGCTCTGATCCGGCAGGTCGACGCGCAGGGCGCGGCCGCCGGAGCGGAAGGCGACGCGGACGTCGATGGATTCGCCGGTGGCGGGGGCCAGGTGGTAGCCGACGACGGCGTCGCGGGTGGGATTGAGCGCGGGGCGCTCGGGGGCCTGGGCGAGGGCGAGGGCCGGAAGCAGCAGGAGGGCGAGCAGGAGCTTCATGCGGCGTGATCCGGGCGGTGGAGGAGGCGGATTTCGGCGAGGAGGTCTTCGGGCGGCGGGTCCGAGATCCAGGCGGCGGTGGCCTGGACGGCGCTGGCGAGCATGGCCTTGTAGGCGTCGCGCGGGACCTCGACGGCGCCGAACTGGGCGAGGTGGGAGGTCACGAACTGGGTATCGAGCAGGGTGTAGCCGCCCAGGCGCATGCGGGCGACGAGGTGGACGAGGGCAACCTTGGACGCGTCGCGGGCGATGCTGAACATGCTTTCGCCGAAGAAGACGGCGCCGAGGGATACGCCGTAAAGGCCTCCGACGAGGGCGCCGTCCTGCCAGCATTCGACGGAATGGGCGTGCCCCTGGAGGTGGAGCTCGTGAAACAGGCGTTCGATGTCGGTGTTGATCCAGGTGTCTTCGCGCCCGGGGGCCGCGGCGGCGCACCCGGCGATGACGGCGGCGAAGGCCTGGTTGGCGGTGACCTGGTAGGGGCCGGAGAGGACGGTGCGCAAGAGTCGGCGGGGGAGGTGGAAGGCGTCGAGCGGGAGGATTCCGCGGAGTTCAGGGTCGAGCCAATAGAGGCGCTGACTGCCGCGGGTTTCGGCCATGGGGAAGAGGCCGACGCGGTAGGCGCGCAGCATGAGCTCGGGCGTGACCTCTATGGTGCGGCGCGACATTGCGGGATGGTAGCAGGCGGGGGGATGGGGGGACTAGGGGTCGTGTTGGACGGAGGGGGGTGGTTGGTGGGCGCCGTCTGGCGAGAGAGCACGAGGTTATCGGATTTCTGCACAACAGGATGACACGGTTGAACAAGGCGGTGCCGGGTTCAAAAGAAGAAATGCACGCCTCCCTGGCCCCCAAAGCCTCCATTGTTGCCATAAGCGAAGAAGAAGACATCGCCCCCGTTGAACTGGCCGAGGCTGCCACCGAAGCTGCTTGGCGAGCTGGCACCGCCTACACGGGAGTTGCTCGTCACGTCCGAAAATCCCGCATTCGGGTCCTGCCACCACTGTCCGATTTGCGATTGTCCATACAGGGTCGTTCGTCCTCTATCGTCGTTGTAAAAAGCATTGATCGCGGTGGTTGCTGCCGCTTGAGTATACTGACTTACCGTCCCAACGCCGTACACGAGCGTGTTAGCGCCAGCGTATTGCCGGTATGATCCGTCGTAGGACGTATAGGTTGTGCCGAGGGACGCGTTGTTCCGATCAAAATCCTGGGTCACCCGGGTGAACCCGACGCGATCGTTTCTGTCCAAGAAGAAAGCCGGGCCGTATGCCTCATCGCGATAGCTACCGTTGGCATACATCTGCTTGCTGAACGTGATGGTGAGGTCATCCTTGAATATGACATCGAGCTTGTTCCAGGCGCCGTTGCTACCGGATGCGTTCCACACTTCTGCCAAGTGCGTGCCATTGCCAAAGTTCGTGATCCGTTCGTAGTCCCCATTGCCGAACCTGAAGTCGTCATAGCTGGAGTAGTTACTACCGGCCGGTGCGACGTGGTGGTCGTCAGTGACCCCGGTCGGGAGCGTGGTCTGATAGGAGCTACCCGCGGCTGCTCCCAAGTGATTTCCGGTACCGGACAGCAAGATCGCCGCTCCGGCGTCCTCGTTGACGAAGTTGTTGTTTCCGTTCACGCGATCACCGGTTCCAGCGCGGACGTTCAATGTCGCCGGGCCGTCGGTGCCGAGATTGATGACATCATTGCTCCCGAACAGATTCAGGGAACTGCCGGCGCGCGTGTTGATGATGTCGTTGCTGCCGTAGATCGTATCGTTGATACCGGCCATGAGGTTCAGGGTCGCGGCGCCGTTCAACCCAAGCCCGATCTGGTCGTTGTCGCCGTAGAGGTTCAGGCTTGTTCCAGCGAGCGTGTTGATGGTGCTGTTGTTGGCCCATACGGTATCGTTCACACCAGCGACGAGGCCCAGATAGGCGCTTCCGTCCAATCCCAATCTTACAGTGTCGTTATCGCCGATCAGACTGAACCCAGTTCCCGCGTAGCTGGTAATGGAGTCATTGCTACCATACACCACATCCTCGGTTCCGGACCTGAGATTGAGCGTGGCACTGCCGTTCAGACCCAAGCCGATCGTGACATTGCTGCCAAAGAGGTCGAACGAGGTCCCGGCCAAGCTGTTGATAATGTCATTATTTGCATAAATCCTGTCGTTGGTTCCCGCAAGCAGCCCCAGGTAGGCGCTGCCGTTCAGCCCGAGGCCAACGTCGTTGTTGCTTCCATCCAGGTTGAAGCTGGTGCCGGCCAGCGTGTTGATCGTGGCATTGCTGCCAGTCACCAGAAACCCGGTTCCGGAGAGCAGTCCGAGCGTGTCGCCAGCGTCGATGAAGATCGAGCTGTTTTCTCCACTGACATTGGCCTGCGCGTTCTCTTGCAGGAATATGCCCTTTAGATTTCCTGCGGTCCGGTTTCCGGTCACGTTCTGCGCGTGGACCGTGTCGAAGTTCCCATTTGTCTGCCCAATCACGACCAAGTCGTTCGCCACAGCGGTGATGTCGTTGCCGCCACCGTATGCACCGAGAGTATCACCACTTTCGAGGTACACGGAGTTCCAACTGCCGTTCAGGTTCACCTGCGCATTCGCCTGCACGTAGATGCCGGAGCGATTGTCGTCCGAAGCGAAACCGCTGGATGTGTTGTAGGAACCGTTGACGGTGTCGAAGGCGCCACCTGTCTCACCTATCACAATGAAATCCAGTTGGCCTGTCTTGATCGTATTGCCACCGCCATACGCGCCGAGCGTGTTCCGATCCCCGAGGTCTACGTAGTTGCCGAAGCCATGCAAATTCACCCGGGCATCAGTGCCGACGTAGATGCCGCTATCGAAGCCATTGACCGCATGGCCTCCGAAAGCATTTCCGTTCGAGTTGATATCGACAAAGCCCCCGCCTGTGTCGGAGACGTACACATGCGTATTTGCAACAGTGTTGATCGTGTTATACCCACCAACAATCCCGAGCACATCGCCGCTCGCGAGATCGACGACCAGATTGTGCGCATAGGCGCTGATGCTTGTGTTCACGTCGGCGACGACATGCCCGTAGGCGCCGGTCACCGTGTAGCCGCTCCCACCCAGGAGTTGGGCCGTGTTGCCGGAATGATTGAAGTTGACGGTATCGGTCCCGCCGCCGACGTTGGCCAGGGCGAAGACGGCCCCCGTCCCCCATTCGTTCAGCGTGTTGTTCGTGCCAGTGATGCCGCCTGTTGTGGCATCCCATGCGTGAATGGTGTTACCGGACCCGAAAAGATCAAGGTGGCTGCCGGCCGCCAGATTGAGTTCGTGCGCGTCGCCGCCCACTGCCAATGACGTGTAGCCGGCAGTGGCGATGACACCCCCGATACCATCGATGACGTAGCCGTCGCCGCCCTGCAACCCGGCATACTGGTCTGCCGCTCCGCTGAAGACGATATGGTCCTCGGCCGTGCCCGTGTTCCGCACGTTGAAGACCACGTGCGCGCCGTCCTCGAAGATTGTATTGCCGCTCCCGGTGACACCTCCGACCGTATGGTCGTTTGCGTGTATGACGTTGCCGATCCCTGTAAGATCAAGGTGATCGCCAGCCGCAAGATGGATGTCGTGATAGTCACCTGAAGCTATCACGGTCGTATTGTCCCATGTGTGGACGGTTCCGCCAGTACCAGCGATGACGTATCCGGCGCCGCCGAGCAGCCCGGCGTACTGATCCGCCGCCCCGCTGAAGAGCACCACGTTGTTCGCCCCACCGGTATGGTCGAGGTTGAACTGCGCGTGGACGCCGAGTTCATTCAGCGTGTTGCCGCCTCCACTGATCAGGCCGCCCGTCCAGGCCCCGGCGTTGATGGTGTTGCCCGAACCATGCACGTCGAGACCTGACGCATCGCCGAGGTTGACTGTCGTGCCAGAGCCAAGCAGCGTGAAGCTGACGCCGGCCTGGGTCCCGACCGTGCCGTAATTGTCGACGATGAAGTTGCCATGCCCGGATACGACGCCCACGTAACTTCCATCCGCGACGACCGCGCTGTTGGCGTCGCCCGCGATGTTGAACCAGCCCGTCCCCACGGCATTTCCGGAATTGCCGTTGCCCATCAGAGCGCCGTAGCTGCCAGTTCCCTCGGACAGCGAGTTGCGGTTTCCCGCGATGTAGAAGTCGGAGTAGTTGCCACCGTGGATGGTATTGTCGGAGCCGATGACGGTCACGCTGACCCCGTCGAGCGTGACGACAGTTCCGTGGTCGACGTCGGCGACGTTTCCGTGGCCGGACACGATCCCGACATACGCGCCGTCGCCGACGGACGCGCTGTTGGAGTGACCTTTGAGGTTGAATCCGCCGGTCCCCGAGGCCGTGCCGGTGTTTCCCGTCCCCACCAGCTCGGTGAAGCTGCCGGTGCCTTCGCTGAGCGCGTTGTGGTCGCCCTCGACGCTGAACCGCGAGTTGGCGCCGCCTTGTATGACGTTGCCGGAGCCGACGATGGCGGCGCCGACGCCGTCGAGCGTCACGACTGTCCCGTGATCGACGTCGATCATGTGCCCGGCGCCGGAGACGACGCCCACGTGCCCGCCATCGGCGACGTGCGCCGTCTGCCCGGCGCCGCCCAGGTTGAACCAGCCATCGCCGGTGGCGTATCCGATGTTGCCGGTGCCGCTCAGCCCGGCATAGCTGTCGGCGCCTTCGCTGAACACGTTGCCAGAGCCCTGGACGTCGCCGCGCGAATGGGCGCCGACGCTGCCCGTGTTGCCGGTGCCGGTGACGGTCAACACGGAATGCTCGCCGAGCGTGACGTGGTCGCCATGCCCGGCATCGACGACGGTAGCCGCGCCATGCCCGTCGGGCGACCAGACCGTCGCGTTGCGGGTGATCGCGGTGATGGTCGCGGTGGCGCCGGTGTAGAGTTGGGCGGCCTGGTCGGCGCCGCTGAGGGTGAGCGTCCCGCCCTCGTGCAGGACGATGCCGTTGCGGTCGCCGGTGGCGAGGACGGTGGAGTTGGGGCCTGCGTTGCCGGCGTTGTCGTGGCCCGCAAGGGTGAGGGTCGAGTTGGCGCCGACGATCAGGCCGTTGTGGTTGCCCTCTACCAGCGCGATCGAACCCGCTCCGGCCACGTCGTGGTTGCCGGACCCGAGCACCGTCAGCGTCGAGTTGCTGCCGACTACGATCGTGTTGCCGGTTCCGGCATCGGTCACATGCGCGCCCGCACCGAGATGGATCGTCGTACCCAGTCCACCCACCGATACCGCGACGCCGTCGCCGCCAACACCCTGAAGGGTGCCGCCGACGTCGGAGAAGGCGATTACCCGGTTCCCACCGCCATTGAAGTCGAGGAGCGTGGACGCCAGGACGTGGCCAAGGCCGTCAGAGAGGCTGACTGCCTCCGTCAGCTTTGCCCCGTTCGCATCGAACGTTGCGGAGTCGTCCAGCACGCGACCTGAATTTGCCTCCCGAACCCAATTCTCCCGGCTGACAGCGACCCCTTCGATGGACTTGAAATACTCGACCAGCGTGTCCCCGAGCGAGTTCGCGCCGACGTCGAAGCGGTCCACCCGGTCAAGCGAGCCGTCCCCGTTCGAATCGAGGTGAAGCTCGGAGCGTTGGTCTCCGCGCATAACGGCCCCTGCCCCGCTGCCGACCGGCATCGGTTCGGGCGGCGTGCCGTTGTTGCCCTGATTTTCCGGGCCGAAGAGGAGGAGACGGCCAGCCGGGCCGGTCAGCGTCCGGGTCGTGCCGTCGGGGTAGTCGATCCGAAGTGACGCACCTCCGCTTTGATCAGTGGTGGCAGTTACGGTGGACCCGAGTGGCAAAGGGCCGCCACCGTAATACTCGAAGTAGGGCTTGGTTGTATCGACACTGCCCGGTTGATGCGCCAGAGCCGCGGCCGTGACCGCAAGGGCATTCGCGTAGGTGGTCATCGGACTGGTTACGTAGTTGTAGTACTCTCGCGTGTCTGGGACGAGGTTACCGGTAAGCGATGGCACCAAGGTATTCGGAGGCCTCACCTCGATTGGAAGCACGCCACCATTGGCTTGGCGCAACTCTTCTCCAATAATTATATTACCGAGCGTTGCCTTGCTCTCGCTGAACACGCCCAAGACAATGGCGGGGCCTGTGCCGGCTGTCGATCCTGCGTAGTCAAAGTCGTTGGCATGGAAAACCTCATGAGACAACACGCCCACGAGTTGGCCCGCTGGATTGATGTTGACGTACCCACCGGTGCGCGGATCTAACACCCTTGTCTCTGCCCCACTCCCAAAACCGCCGCCGGTGGCAAGGTTGGGGAGCACAATCAGCTTGGGTGATGAGAGACTTCCGAAATCAACGTATGCAGCTCTCGGGTTAGCAGTGTCGCTATTGACATCAATGACAAACCCGACCGCCTGAGCCGACCAGAGTTGCGACTTCAAAACCGCAGATGCATTAATTAAGGTAAGCATATTATTGAGCAAGCCTGCGCGCTGCGCCGCCGGCACGACTTCGCTGCCGTAGCTGCCCGCAGCGAGCCTCGCGAAGATCGCCTCACTACCGTCGAATCTCGGCGTTGTCGGAACAGGAAATGGCAAGCTGGCCATCATTAATCCCCGATCAAATTAGTTGGTGCCAAGCTCTCAGAAAATTTTATGTATTTGACACAATCAGAAAAGCGGGTTTCAACAACAACGAATAACGTACTCTTCACCGAATGAGGCGACATGGAGGCGAATCCGAAAGGAACAGCACGAGTCTTTAGTTTATTCATGAAGGCGCTCTTCATCTTTTCGGCACTAATGCACAAGCCCGACGGGATATTTATATCAAGCCGCGCGATGATGGTTGAATCCGAAGCATTGACAGGGTGCAAGCTGGCCCAAGCTATAATACTTTTTTTTCCGACGATCTCTACTTCCTCAGTAGCTAATATTTCCTTCGCTCCGTATTGGAAGGCCTTATCTTCCGTCGTGGTTAGGGGTTTGCCCAACCACTGCTCGACTGCCTGGCGATCGCGAACGCTTCCTTGCGTCACGAGCGTGACTATGCTGCCGATTAGTTCTTCCACTGTCCCCGATTGGAGCCGAGGCCCACTGCCTCTTACCGTGCAGCCAAATGCGACAGTTAGCATCAGCATGCAAAGCAAGACAAGCGACGGCCGCGCGCGAACCGACCAAACGAACAGCCGATGCTGAGTCACGCTATTTCTCTCCGCATCGCGGCTGTGCAAGCCTACCAAGCGAAAAGCATGGAGCGCTTTGTGGTATCAGCTTCGGTCTCCTGCATCAGTACAATGTCGGGTTTGCATCGTCAGTGCAATGGACTGGTCCGTAACCCATCTCACACGACCGTGCAAGCCTCTCTTTGGTAGAACTTTCTGGCTCGCCTAACTGAGCAACATTCGGGCGAGCTGATACCCTGCGGTTGATCGTACCGGGATAAATGCGGGGCCGCGACTATGGATAGTTACCGGCCGGCCTCCGCCACAAAGCGCTCCAGCCAATGGATCGTATAGTCGCCCGCCTCGAACTCCGGCGCGTCCAGGATTCGCCGATGCAGCGGAAGCGTCGTCTTGATGCCCTGGATTGCGAACTCCGACAACGCCCGGCGCATGCGGGCGATGGCTTCGGGGCGGGTGGGGGCGTGGACGATGAGCTTGGCGACCAGGCTGTCGTAGTAGGGGGGGACGACGTAGCCGGCGTACAGGGCGCTGTCGATTCGGACGCCGAGGCCGCCTGGGGCGTGGAAGAGATCGACGCGGCCGGGGGTGGGCAGGAAGGTCTCGGAGTCTTCGGCGTTGATGCGGCACTCGATGGCGTGGCCGCGGAAGGTGATGTCGGATTGGGTGTAGCCGAGGGGGGCGCCGGCGGCGATGCGGATCTGTTCGCGGACCAGGTCGACGTCGCACAGCATTTCCGTCACCGGGTGCTCGACCTGGAGGCGCGTGTTCATCTCGATGAAGGCGAACTGGCCGTCCTGATACAGGAACTCGAGCGTGCCGGCGTTGCGGTAGCCGAGCTTGCGCAAGCCTTCGGTGGCGATGGCGCCGATGGCGTCGCGGGCCTGGGGAGACAGCGCCGGGGAGCCGGCTTCTTCGAGGATTTTCTGGTGGCGGCGCTGGAGACTGCAGTCGCGTTCGCCGAAGTGGACGACGTTGCCGTGGGCGTCCGCCATGATCTGCAGCTCGATATGGCGGGGGCGGTCGAGGTATTTTTCGAGGTAGACGGCGTCGTCGCCGAAGGCGGTTCGGGCCTCGGTGCGGGCGACGGACCAGGCTTCCTCCAGCTCGTCCTCGGTGTGGGCGACCTTCATGCCGCGTCCGCCGCCGCCGGCCGCGGCCTTGATGAGGACGGGGTAGCCGATGCGGGCGGCGACCTGGCGGGCGTCATCGAGGTCCTGCAGGGCGCCGTCGCTGCCGGGCACCAGGGGAACGCCGATGGAGGCCATGGCGGCCTTGGCGGCGATCTTGTCGCCCATCATGCGGATATGGGCGGGGGAAGGACCGATGAAGGTGATGCCGTGGGCCTCGACCATCTCGGCGAAGCCCGCGTTCTCGCTGAGGAAGCCGTAGCCGGGGTGGATGGCGTCGGCGCCGGTGACGGCGGCGGCGGAGAGGATGGCGGGGACGTGGAGGTAGGAGTCGCGGGCCGGGGGCGGGCCGATGCAGACGGATTCGTCGGCCAGGCGGACGTGCATGGCGTCGGTGTCGGCGGTCGAATGGACGGCGACGGTGGGGATGCCCAGCTCCTTGCAGGCGCGCTGGATGCGGACCGCGATCTCGCCGCGGTTGGCGATCAGGACCTTGTGGAACATGTCAGCGGCCGTGTGTTGGAACGTCGACGCGTGAGGGGGTGGGGGCGCCACGCACCGGCCCCCGGGGTCTGCCTGGCCCACGGCGGGGGGAGGAGTGCCGGGTCACGCTATGACCACCAGGGGCTGACCGTATTCGACGGGTTGGCCGCTGCTGACGAGGATCTGGGTGATTGTGCCGGCCTGGGGGGCCTTGATCTGGTTGAAGGTCTTCATCGCCTCGATCAGCAGGAGGGTCTGGCCGGCGGTGACGGGCTGGCCGACCGCGATGAAGGCGGGTGCGCCGGGTTCCGCGCTGAGGTAGGCGATGCCGACCATGGGGCTGGGGACGGTGCCAGCGGGGGGCGGGGCCTCGTCGGCGGGTACCGGGAGGGGCGCCGCGGGGGCCGGACCCACGGCGACCTGGGCGGGCGCCGCGATGGGGGCAGCGACGGCGTGTGCGCGGACGAGGCGGAGCCGGGTCTCGCCCTCGTGCAGCTCCAGCTCGGTCAGGCCGCGCTCTTCCAGGATGGCGGCCAGGCTGCGGATGCTGTCGGCGTCGAAGGGGATGCGGGTCATGGCGTGGTCCTCAGCCCTTGTCGTCCAGCAGGGCTGCGATTGCCTGGATCGCCAGTGCGTAGCCCTGGATGCCGAGACCGGCGATGACGCCGGTGGCGGCTTTCGAGACGAAGGAGTGGTGCCGGAATTCCTCCCGGCGGTGGATGTTGGTGATGTGGACCTCGATGGTGGGGAGGTCGACGGCGAGGAGTGCGTCCATCAGGGCGATGGAGGTGGTGGTGTAGCCGGCCGGGTTGATGACGATGCCGGCCGCCCTGCCCCGGCATTCCTGCACCCATGAGACGATCTCGCCCTCAGAGTTGGTCTGACGGAAGTCGATGGCGAGATCGAGGCTTTCGGCGGTTTCGGCGCAGAGGGCCTCGACGTCATCGATGGTGGCGGCGCCGTAGAGGTGGGGCTGACGAAGGCCCAGCATGTTCATGTTGGGGCCGTTGAGGACGGCGATGAGGGGGAGCGCCTGGGGCATGACGGGTGGTTAGCATCTCGCCGGGGTGGGGGCAAAGTTGGGGCGGGCCGGCGGGACGCCGGCGCTACGAGTGGGGTCAGGCGGCGAGGGCGGCGGTGAACTTCTTCTGGCGGCGTTGCAGGAGGGCCCAGAACAGACGGGCGGCGCCGGCGGAGAGGCGGCCGCGGGGGGGGAGGCCCACTGATTTCAGGATCATGCCCATGCTGCGCTCGATGTGGCCGTAGCGGTAGAAGCTGATGGCCCGGCCCATGTACGCGGCGATGCAGCGTTCGTGCTCGTACTTCATGTCGACGGGCTCGTTGCCGCAGTGGAAGGCGTAGGCGAGCTCGTCGTCCTCGGATTCGGTGATGCGGCCGGCGGCGATGCGAAGGCGGGTGAAGACACCGATCTTCTCGCGGGCGAGGTAGCGTTTCATGTGGTCGTAGAAGAGCTTGAAGTGGCGGTATTCGTCGGCGGCGATAAGGCGGCAGACCTGCTGCAGCACGGGCTCGGCCGTCGCGTCGGCGAGCGCGGTGTAGTAGGAGCTGGTGCCGGTCTCGACCATGCAGCGCGCGATCAGCTCCCCGGTGCGGCTGCCGCGGACGGAGGCGTCGGCGTCGAGCGGGAGCTTGTAGCCGGCGCGGTAGCGGGCGAAGGCGGCTTCGAAGTCCCAGGCGGGGTCGGCGAGCATGGCCCAGCGGCCGAGGGCGTCGCCGTGCTGGACCTCCTCGATGGCCCAGTTGTCGCTGGCCATGCGGAAGTCGGGATCGTCGAGGAAGACCCGGCCGAGATAGACGGCGTAGTCGGTGCCGTTGCGTTCGACCATGGCGGCCGCCTTGACCAGCGGCACGATGTCGGGGTCGACGGTATGGGGCTGGAACTTGTCCCAGGCTACGTCGTCGAGGGACCAGTGTTTCATCGTGGGCTGTTCGACCTTCGGTTCCGGGGCTTTGAACCACCAAGACGCGAAGACGCCAAGGGTTTATGTGACAGGACGGTGACTGGTCACGCGGCCTCGGCGGCGGCGAGCATCGCTTCCGCGGACTGGACCCGGCCCATGGCGGCGTCGATTGCGGGGACGTCCATCTTGTCCACCGCGGTCAGGGCCTGGCGGGCCGCGGCCAGGCGCTGTTCCGCGGCGGCCTTCGAAACCTCGGCGACGGGCACGGCTTCATCGGCCAGGACGGTGCAGCGCTCGGGCGTGATCTCGGCGAAGCCGCCGCTGACGAACAGGCGGCTGGTGGGGCGGCCGCCCTCGTGCAGGACGATCGTGCCGCCGCGCAGCAGCACGATCATGGGGGCGTGGCCGGGCAGGACGCCCATCTCACCCTCGGCCGCGGGGATCACGGCCATGTCGACGGGCTGCGAAAGCAGCAGCTTGTCGGGGCTGACGATCTCCAGAAGGGTCGGCATGTCAGGCCGCGACCTTCATGCCTTCGGCCTTCTTCACCGCGTCCTCGATGGTGCCGACCATGTAGAAGGCGGATTCCGGCAGGTGGTCGTACTGGCCGTCGACGATCGCCTTGAAGCTGCGGACGGTGTCGGCGATCGGCACGAAGATGCCCGGCGAACCCGTGAAGACCTCGGCCACGTGGAACGGCTGGCTCAGGAAGCGCTCGATCCGGCGGGCGCGGGCGACGACGAGCTTGTCGTCCTCCGACAGCTCGTCCATGCCCAGGATGGCGATGATGTCCTGCAGCGACTTGTAGGTCTGGAGGACGCGCTGGACCTCGCGGGCAACGAGGTAGTGCTCCTCGCCGACGATGCGGGGGTCGAGCGAGCGGCTGGTGGAGTCGAGCGGATCGACGGCGGGGTAGATGCCCTTTTCCGAGATGGCGCGGTTGAGCACGGTCGTCGCGTCGAGGTGGGCGAACGAGGTGGCGGGCGCGGGGTCCGTAAGGTCGTCGGCGGGCACGTAGATGGCCTGGACCGAGGTGATGGAGCCCTTCTTGGTGCTGGTGATGCGCTCCTGCAGGGCGCCCATGTCGGTGGCGAGGGTGGGCTGGTATCCGACGGCGGAGGGGATGCGGCCAAGGAGAGCGGACACTTCGGCGCCGGCCTGGGTGAAGCGGAAGATGTTGTCGACGAAGAACAGCACGTCCTGGCCTTCCTCGTCGCGGAAGTATTCGGCGAGGCTGAGGCCGGACAACGCGACGCGGGCGCGGGCGCCCGGCGGCTCGTTCATCTGGCCGTACACCAGCGCGACCTTGGAGCCTTCGGTGGTGCCGTCGCCGAGCTTGATGACGCCCGCGTCGATCATCTCGTGATACAGGTCGTTGCCCTCGCGCGTGCGCTCGCCGACGCCGGCGAACACCGAAACGCCGCCATGGGCCTTGGCGATGTTGTTGATGAGTTCCTGGATGAGCACGGTCTTGCCCACGCCTGCGCCGCCAAACAGGCCGATCTTGCCGCCCTTGAGGTAGGGCGCGAGAAGGTCGACGACCTTGATGCCGGTGACGAGGATCTCGGCGGAGGTGGCCTGGTCCTCGAACGACGGGGCGGCGCGGTGGATGGGGTAGCGCATCTTCTCGCCGACGGGGCCGCGCTCGTCGATGGGCTCGCCGATGACGTTGAGGATGCGGCCCAGCGTCTCGGGGCCGACGGGGACGGAGATGGGGGCGCCGGTATCGACGACCTCGGACCCGCGGACCATGCCGTCGGTGCTGTCCATGGCGATGCAGCGGACGGTCTTCTCGCCCAGTTCCTGGGCGACTTCGAGCACGAGGTTCGCCTCGCCGTTCTTGGCGATCAGGGCGTTCTGGATGAAGGGCAGCTCGCCTTCGAACTGCACGTCCACGACGGCGCCGAGTACCTGGGTGACGCGGCCGACGTTGTTCTTTGCCATGGATCCTCGTTCTGGTTCTGTAGCCCCTGGGGGCGTTGGTGGGGGCCTCATACGCGAGGTTGGGGCGGGTTTCCAGCCGGGGTGGGGAGAAAAGTGGTTTTGGGGTGGGATCGGCGGAGGCGGATGGATGGCCGATTGGCGCGGCGCGAGCGGGTCCTGTAAGGATAAGCTTGACGGACTGCGCGTTCAGGCGGCCACCCCTCTAGGGACTACGGTTGGTGCATTCCCAGTTTGCACGGAAGCTACACCTGACGGCGGCGGCGCTGGGGTGCACGCAACGCAAGGCGCTGTGCGCCCGGTTCCGGCGCGTCAACCCGGCGACGACGTGCGACCTCGACAGGCTGCACAAGTGGATGCAGGGCCGGGCGATGCCGCGAGGCACCGGGTTCTTCGAGGACTGGCGGCTGGTGATCGGGAGCGAGCGGGATGCGGCGTGGATCGAGGGGAGCTCGGTCGAGGCGTTCGCGGACGAGCTTGCGCGGCGGGCCGGGATCACGCTCGACGATCTATGGTCGCGGGAGGAGCGGCAGCAGCGCCGGGGCGCGGCGGCGACGGCGGTGCTGGGCGCGCAGCACACGGTGTACGGGTCGTTCGCGTGCTACTCGCACGCGTGGTCGCCGCGATACCGGGGGACGCTGATCCGGGGGTCGTTGCGGATCGGGCCGGGTCCGCGGCGCGGCGTGCAGGCGACGTATGTAGAGACGCTGATCACCGGGACGATGCGGCTGTCGGGGGACGTGACGCTGAGCGGCGGGATGCTGCACGTGCTGTTGCGGGAAAGCGCGAACAGCCTGCCATTGTTCCTGAACGTGATTGCGCCGGGGCCGCCCGCGAGCGTGCTGTGCGGGATCCTCGCGGGGCCGGCGCTGATTGCGCATGCGGCATTGCCGTCGGCGACGCGGTTCGTCGCGGTACGGACGCCCGAGCGGGGAATGGCGGAGGAGGGCGTGCTGGAGGCAGGCAACCGTTATATCGCGCGGGAGGCCTCGGTGGTGGTCGCGGACCTGGCCGGGACCGGGCTGCGGATCGGGGAGTCGGGGCGGGCGGCGGAGGCGGTGCTCGGGTTCCTGGGCGAGGGTCCGCACCAGGTCGGCGTGGCGGACCAGGCGGCGCTGTGCGACCTGCTGGATGCCGCACATTCGAGTGGGCGGGGGCCTGGCCGGGATTAGTGGCTGTTCCTGGAAGTTCCAGGAGGGTGCGTTCAAACCCGGTTCCGTGCTGGCGGGGGTTCGGGCAGACAAGGCGGGTGAGGCGCCGGCCGGGCGGGCGCCGGGCGGACCCCGGTCCGCGCCCGGCGTTCGCGATCCCACGACGGAGAAGGTGATCGATGTCCAAGGCGCCGATGTCCGAGACCATCATGCCGGCAGCGAAGATGAAGCCGTTGCTGGCGCTGTCGAAGCGGGAGCCGGTTCAGGCGGCCATCGGGCTTTCCGCGGATGGGGAGGGGTTGCTGCTGCTCGACAAGAAGGCGGCGCCGCGGAAGGTGCTGGCGATGCTGCGGGCCAGTGCGGACAAGGCGAAGCTGAAGCTCAGCACGTCGAGCCTGCGGTTCGGGCGGGCGGAGGTGGACGTCGACTACGATCCGGGCGTGGTGCGGCTGTTCATCAACAAGGACGCGCCCGGGGCGATGCGGCTGCGGCTGACGGAGGTGGTGAAACGGATCCCATACCAGAAGGTCGAGATCAACGTCGATCCGTCGCTGGAGGAGGAGAACGGGGACGAGGGCGATGGCGTCGGCGAGGGCGCGGTGGCGGAGCAGGATGGCGCGGCGGGACAGGATGCGGCGCCCGCCCCTGCCCCCCCGCCGCCTGCCCCGCCGCCGCCTGCCCCGCCGCCCCCCGTGCCGCAACCGCCCGCGCCGGCGGCCCTGGATGCCGCCGGGTTGACGCAGCAGTTGCGGGTCTTGATCGGCCGCGTGCCGCAGGCGGCGGCGGCGGCGCCGGCGCGGAAGGCGGAGCTGACGCGGCTTGCGTTCGAGGTGGGTGGCGACCTGAAGGCGGGGAAGCTGCAGGCGGCGGCGGAGGCGCTGGAGCGGCTGCGGGCGGCGCTGGACGGGGATCCGGCGGCGCCTGCCGCGACTCCAGGCGCCACCGCTGTACGGGGCGCCGGGGGAGACTGGGCCGCGGCGCGGCAGGCCTGGCAGGATGCGAACGACGAGGTCAACGACCAGATCAACGGGTTGCGCTCCGCGTTGCTGAAGCGGGCGAAGGGCGGCGACGATGAGGCGGAGTTGTTTGCGGACGCGCTGACGGACATCGCGGAGCGGGGGCTGAACGCGATCACGGGCGATCTGCGGGTCAAGCTGATGGCAGCCGTGATGGAGCTGGGAAGCGGCGCCACTCCGGCGGGCGACGGCAAGGCGGCGATCGGGCACATCGAGGCGTTCCAGGCGTTCCTGGACGGCAACGAGAAGATCGAGGTGTGCGACGGCAATCCGTTCGGCGCCGCAGTGTCCATCCGCGCCACGTTGAGCCCGGCGCTGCAACGCATGACGGCGGCGTTGCAGCCCGCACGGGGCCGCTGACCGATGCCGCCCAGCTTCATCCCATTCCGTGAGGACCGGCCATGAGCGTGACGATCAGCCGCTTCGTGCGGGTCATGACGGACGGGAAGGTCGTCACGGACTCGCTCGTATCGAAGATGGACGCGAAGCTCGGGTCGCAGATCGCGATGGTCGAGGAGCTGATCTCCGCCGTGGAGGATCAGGGAGCATCGGCGCACGCGCTGAGCGACCAGGTCGTCGCGCTGAAGGAGATGCAGAAGAGCGCCGGCGCCGGGCGGAACAACGCGAGCAAGAGCGAGTTGCTGGAGCGGGCGAGCGCCGTCGCGAAGCGGGCGATCGCGATGGGGCAGCAGCGCGCGCTGGACGCGCACCGGCTGGGCATCGACGCCAAGCTGGACGCGAGCCTGGCGGAGCTGAAGGCGAGCAACGCGACGATCCCCGACGACGCCATCAAGGTGAAGGCCGGGGAGAAGCTGGCTGCGCTCGCCGAGCGGCGCAGGCAGTTGCTGCCCGGCGACGACGGATTGGAGGATGCGGCGCAGTTGCTGAAGGAGGTCGGGTGGGCAAGCAGTTGGACGGAGAGCGCGATCACGTTCGGCAACGCGTCGACCCGGATCCAGCGGAACATGGCCCGCAACGGCGCGTTGATGTATGCGAAGGAGGGAAAGCGGCTATCCAAGGACAAGGATAAGACCAGGAGCGAGGCCGGCGTGAAGCTGTGTGAGTATTCGGTCAGCATCACGCAGGAACTGGAACGGGTGGAGGACGAGGCGACCCGAAATCCGCGCGAAGCGAGCCCGAAGCTGGTCAAGCTTATACTCGGCGACTACAAGACGGCCGAGACACTTTACAACTCCATCGTGCTGGCCCCCGTCGTGCTGCCGAAGGCGCAGGCGCTGATTGCGGCGGATTCGAAGGGGCCAGAGGCGCAGATGCAGGATGCGCTGTCGCCGGCCGTGTTCGAGCGGCGGCTGTTGGCGGTCAATCACATCGCAAAGGTGTTCGGCACGCCGGAGATCAACCTGCTTTCGCCGGGAGAGGCAGTGGCGCTGTTCAGCTACACCACCGGGGATTACTCGGACATGAACACCTTGCTGCTGACCGGGTCGCTCGATGACGGCGTCGATGTGGAGAAGGTGAAGACGAAGATCGCGGAGGCGACGAAGGCGCTTGGGAAGTTGCCGGACTATCCGGTCAGTCCGACGTTGCGGGGGGAGCGGCGGTGGGAACCGGGGGACGGGCAGCAGTATCAGCGGGGAAACGAGTTCGTGCTGAAGATGTTCTGGAGCACGGGGGCGGGGTTTGCGTTCGGGGGGGGCTGGCAGATCACGGTGTTCGGGAAATCGGGTAAGAACGTCGCGGCGTTCTCGGCCAGTCCGCATGAGGCGGAGGTGCTGTATGCACCGGGGGCGCGGTTCCGGGTGAAGAGCGTCGTGCCGACCAGGGCGGGTGGCCGGGTCGTTGTGGAGGAAGTGTGATGAGCGGTTCGGCGGGCGCGGACCTGGAGCCGGGTGAGATGGCCGAGAAGGTGGAGCGGTATCGTTACCTGATGCCGCCCGGGCCGCCGGAGCTTTCGGCGCGGATGCAGAGTGGCGTTCCGGGACCCGACGGCGGCGTGCCCGACGGTGTGGACGAGGCGGCGGCGGATATCGGGGGGAGCGAAGCGCCGCCAAGCCCGGAATGGCCGGGCTTGACGGAGGAGGCGGCGCTGGACCGGGCGCTGGGGTGCATGCTGGGGCTTGCCGTGGGGGACGCGGTGGGGACGGCCGTCGAGTTCAAGCCGCGGGACAGCTACCCCGCGGTGACGGACATGGTGGGCGGCGGTCCGTTCAAGCTGAAACCAGGGGAGTGGACGGACGACACGACGATGGCGCTGTGCCTGGCGGAGTCGCTGCTGGAGGCAGGGACGGTCGATCAGGACGACTTCATGGAGCGGATGCGCGCATGGCTGGAGCGGGGGCAGAACACGGTGCACGGCACGTGCTTCGACATCGGGGCCACGACCCGGGCGGCGATCGAGGCGTATGTCGCGACGGGGTTCGCGGCGTCGGGGCGGATGGAGGCGAACTCGGCGGGGAACGGGTCGTTGGTGCGGCTGGCGCCGGTGGCGATCTTCGCGCGCGGGCGGCGGGACGACGCGGCGTTCCTGGCATTGAAGCAGTCGCGGGCCACGCACGCGCACCCGGAGTGCCTCGATGCTTGCTCGTTGTTCACGGCGCAACTGGTGGATGCGCTGTCTGGCGCCGACAAGGACGCCGCGACCCGGCAGCGGGTGATGGCCCTGTCGCCGAAGCTGCTGTTCATCTCGGCGGGGGAGTGGCGTGACAAGACCCGGGCGCAGATCAGCTCCAGCGGATATGTCGTCGATACGCTGGAGGCGGCGCTGTGGTCGGTGTGGCGGACGGATAATTTCCGGGATGCGGTGCTGACGGCGGCGAACCTGGGCGACGACGCGGACAGCGTGGCGGCGGTAGCGGGCCAGTTGGCGGGGGCGCTGTATGGGGCGTCGTCGATCCCCGCGGAGTGGCTTGACAGGCTGGCGTGGCGGGAACGGATCGAGGGTTTGGCGGAGGATCTGTTCGAGCGGGGCCGGTAGGACGCGATGCAGCCCCCTTGCGCCGAAGCGTTGGCGGTGGTGTGAGAGCGGCGTATTTCGTTGGAGCGTGTGCCATGACCGAGACCGTCACCCCTGCCCTGCCCGGCGCCGCGAGCCGTTACGGCAAGAAGCGGCCGAAGGTGCCCGCGTTCGCCCGGTACGAGGGGACGTCGGCCTGGCGCGGGAACAAGAAGCGGGTTCGCGCCTATGCGCTGTTCCTGGCGGCGGAGAAGGCCCGGGCGGGTGGGGCCGCGTCCGCCTCGTAGCTTCGGAGGGGTGGATGGTGGAAAGCGGAAGGGCATTCCACCCTCCATCCGGTGACCCGATTATGCGGCTTCGGCGAAGTTGCGGAGGCGCGTGGCGATGACCTGGCCCACGGCGTCGACCGCCGCCCGGCGGGGAAAGTGCGTCCGCCAGGCGATGCGGATGGTCCGGCCGGCGCGGGCCGCGAGGGGGCGGAGAAGGATGCCCGCGTCCTGCGCGGCGCCGGCGGCCAGACCGGGGATCAGGGTCGTGCCATAGCCGGCGGCGACCATGTTCAGCAGGGTCGAGAGGCTCGACGCGCGGAGGGCGCCGCCCAGCGCGCCGTTATCCCCGCAGGCGGCGAGGGTCTGGTCGCGGAGGCAGTGGCCGTCGGCGAGGACGAGGATGTCGCGGGCCAAATCCCCCTCCGCAACCTCGGTCTGGGCCGCGAGGGCGTGGTCCGGCGGCAGGGCCGCGAGGAAGGGTTCGGCGAACAGCGCGCGGGAGGCCAGGTCGGGGCCGTCGACCTCGGTCGCGAGAAGTGCGGCGTCGAGATCGTGAGCGCGGAGGCGCTCCAGCAGGGCGGAGGTCTGGTCCTCCCACGGCTCGATGTCGAGCGACGGGAGCGCCTCACGCAGCGGGGCGAACACCAGGGGCAGGAGGTAGGGGGCCAGCGTCGGGATGATGCCGAGGCGGAAGGGGCCGGAAAGCGGGTCACGCAGATCCCGGGCGACGGCGAGGATGGCCTCCGCCTCCGCCACGGCGCTGCGGGCGTGGCCGAGGAGCTGGCGGCAGGCGGCGGTGGGGATGACGGCCTTGCTGGTCCGCTCGAACAGCTCGACGCCGAGCAGATCCTCGAGCTTTCGGACCTGGACGGACAGGGTGGGCTGGCTGATGCCGCAGGCGCGGGCAGCGCGGCCGAAGTGCTCGTGTTCGGCGACGGCGAGCAGGTAGCGGAGGTCGCGGAGGTTCATAGACGCAGCCTATCGCACATGGTGAGTCTTGGGGCTTCCTTTTATCAGGTGGAAGCGGGTAGCGTGCGCCGCATTCTGCGATACAGGGGAGAGACCGATGGACGGTGACAGTGGCCAGAGCGGGGGCAAGTGCCCGGTCGTGGGGCATGGTTCGGTGGGCGGGGGCGCGCTCGAGAAGAACGCCGTCGTGCTGGAGATGTCGAACCAGGTCTGGTGGCCGAACCACCTGAACATCCGCATCCTGCACCAGCATGCGCCGGCGAGCGACCCGATGGGCGCGGCGTTCGACTACGCGGCCGAGTTCAAGACGCTCGACCTGGCGGCGGTCAAGCAGGACCTGTACGCCTTGATGACGGATTCGCAGGACTGGTGGCCGGCCGATTACGGGCATTACGGGCCGTTCTTCATCCGCATGGCGTGGCACAGCGCGGGGACCTACCGCATCGGCGACGGGCGTGGCGGCGCCGGCGCCGGGACGCAGCGCTTCGCACCGCTGAACAGCTGGCCGGACAACGCGAACCTCGACAAGGCGCGCCGGCTGCTGTGGCCGATCAAGCAGAAGTACGGCCGCAAGCTGAGCTGGGCGGACCTCATGATCCTGGCCGGCAACTGCGCGCTGGAGTCCATGGGCTTCAAGACGTTCGGGTTCGGCGGCGGCCGGGCCGATGTGTGGGAGCCGGAGGAGGACATCTATTGGGGGCCGGAGGATAGCTGGCTCGGCGACAAGCGGTACAGCGGGGACCGGCAGCTTGCGGCGCCGCTGGCGGCCGTGCAGATGGGGCTGATCTACGTGAACCCCGAGGGGCCGAACGGCAGGCCCGATCCGCTCGCTTCGGCACGGGACATCCGTGAGACGTTCGCGCGGATGGCGATGAACGACGAGGAGACGGTGGCGCTGATCGCCGGCGGCCACACCTTCGGCAAGACGCATGGCGCGGCGGACCCGAGCCAATATGTGGGACCGGAGCCGGAAGGCGCGGACCTGCCGGAGCAGGGCCTGGGCTGGACCAACAGCTTCGGCAGCGGCAAGGGCGTCGAAACCATCACGAGCGGGCTGGAAGGCGCGTGGACCACCAACCCGATCAAGTGGGACAACAACTACTTCGAAAACCTGTTCGGGTTCGAGTGGGAGCTGGTCCGCAGCCCGGCCGGTGCGCAGCAATGGGCGCCCAAGGGCGGAGCAGCCGCCGATGCGGTGCCGGATGCGCATGACCCGATGCGGCGTCATGCGCCGATGATGGCGACGACGGACCTCGCCATGCGCGCGGACCCGGCCTACGAGGCGATCTCCCGCCGGTTCCATGCCAACCCCGACCAGTTCGCGGATGCCTTCGCGCGGGCGTGGTTCAAGCTGACGCACCGCGACATGGGACCGCGGGTCCGCTACCTGGGCGCCGAGGTTCCGGCCGAGGTGCTGGTGTGGCAGGACCCGATCCCCGAGGTCGATCATCCGCTCGTCGACGCCGCAGACATCGCGGCGCTGAAGGCGCAGGTGCTCGCTTCGGGGCTGTCGGTGCCCGAGCTGGTTTCGACGGCGTGGGCGTCGGCGTCGACGTTCCGCGGGTCGGACAAGCGCGGTGGCGCCAATGGTGCGCGCGTGCGGTTGACGCCGCAGAAGGACTGGCAGGTCAACGACCCGGCCCAGCTCTCCAAGGTGCTGGGCGTGCTGGACGGCGTGAAGTCGACGTTCGAGGCGGGGGGGAAGCGGGTGTCGCTCGCGGACCTGATCGTCATCGGGGGTGCGGCGGCCGTCGAGAAGGCGGCACGGGATGCCGGGCACGAGGTGGAGGTGCCGGTGACGCCGGGGCGGATGGATGCCTCGCAGGAGCAGACGGATGTCGAGTCGTTCCGGGCGCTGGAGCCTGCGGCGGACGGGTTCCGGAACTACCTGCGCCCGGGGTACGACCGGTTGCCGGAGAAGGCGCTGGTGGACCGGGCGCAGCTGCTGACGCTGAGCGCGCCGGAGATGACGGTGCTGCTGGGCGGGCTGCGGGTGCTGGCCGCCAATGCGGGTGGCGCATCCCATGGCGTGTTGACGGCCCGGCCTGGCGTGTTGACGAACGACTTCTTCACGAACCTGCTGGACATGGGGACCGTGTGGAAGCGGTCCTCGGCCGGGGGGGACGTGTACGAGGGCATCGACCGAGCGACGGGCGCCGTCAAGTGGACGGGGACGCGGGTGGACCTGCTGTTCGGGTCCAACTCGCAGCTCCGTGCGGTGGCGGAAGTGTTCGCGTGCGCCGACTCGGGCGAGGCGTTCGTCCGGGACTTCGTGGCCGTCTGGACGAAGGTGATGGAGCTGGATCGGTTCGATCTGGCTTGAGTGACGGAGGGCGGGGCTTCCGGGCCCCGCCCCTCCCGCAGCCTATGGGCGGTGGGGCGCCGCGGTTCGTCAGCCGTTGTTGTTCGACCACACCACCTGATACAGGGCGACGATCTCGTCCTTGGTCGGCACGCGGGGATTGTTGGCCGGGCTGCCGCTGGCCAGGGCCTGGTCGGCCATCAGCGGCAGGCGCGCGTCCCATTCCGCCTTGTCGATCCCGAAGCCCGCCGGCGTCGGGACATCCAGCTCGCGGTTGAGCGTCGCCAGCCCCTCCGCCAGCTTCTCGGCCGCCGCCGCGTCCCCGTCGGCGGCGGTTGCGAACCCGATCACCCGGGCCGCATCCGCATACCGCGCCTCCGCCGCCTCCAGCCCGAACCGGGTGATCGCGGGCAGAAGCATGGCGTTGCTGAGGCCGTGCGGCACGTGGAACTGCGCGCCGATGGGGCGGGACATGCCGTGCACCAGCGCCACGGAGGCGTTGGTGAACGCGATGCCGGCCTGCATCGCGCCCAGCATCATCGCCTCCCGCGCGCGCGCGTTGCCGGGTTCGGCATAGGCGGTGCGCAGGTTGGCGCCGATCAGCCGCATCGCCGCCAGCGCCTGCGTGTCTGAATACGGGTTCGCGCGGTGGGACACGTAGGCCTCCAGCGCATGCGTCAGGCTGTCGACGCCCGTGTCGGCCGTGATCCGCTTCGGCACGGTGAAGGTCAGCTCGTAATCGACGATGGCGGCCAGCGGCAGCGCGCCCAGACCGGCGATCAGCATCTTCTCGCCGCGTTCCGTGTCGGTGATGACGGTGAACCGCGTCGCCTCGCTGCCGGTGCCGGCCGTGGTGGGGATGGCGATGACCGGCAGGCGGGCGCGGTCTGCGGCGAAGGGCACCTTGAATTCCCGCATCAGCGCCGCGGGGTTCGTGGTCCGGCCCTCCGCCAGGATGGCCATCGCCTTCGCGGTATCGATTGGCGAACCGCCCCCGAACGCGACCAGGCAGTCGAAGTCGCCCGCCGCCAGCACGGCGACGCCTGCGTCGATGACGGCGTCCGTCGGCTCCGGCACCGTGTCGCCGAACACGGCGGGCACCAGGCCGGCCGCCTCCATCGGATCGAGGCAGCGGCGCACCAGGCCCGAGGACACCATGTAGGGGTCCGTCACCACCAGCGGCCGGCGCAGCCCGAAGGCGGCCAGCACCTCCGACACCTGGGCGACGGCGCCGCCGCCCACCCGCATCAGGCGTGGGGAAACGAGGGTCGCGGTCACGCGAGCACCGTGCGCGCCGTGGCACGGCGCTCGGCATAGAGTGCCAGGCGGCGGGCGGCGGCGGGCGGCGTCGGATGCGCCTCGAACAGCTCGGGCTGCGCCGGCAGCTCTTCCGACCGGTGGCAGGCGGCCTGGTGGCCGGGCTCGATGGCGCGCAGGGCGGGATCCTCGGTGCGGCAGCGGTCAATGACGAAGGCGCAGCGCGTGTGGAAGCGGCAGCCGGGCGGGATATCGGCCGGGCTGGGCACGTCCCCGCCCGGCACCTGTCGCGCGAGCCGACGATGCGGGTCCGGCCGCGGAATCGCCGACAGCAGCACGCGCGTGTAGGGGTGGCGCGGATTGGCGAAGACCTGCGCCTTCGGCCCCACCTCGACGATGCGGCCCAGATACATGACCGCGACCCGGTCCGCGACGTGCTTCACGACGGCCAGGTCGTGCGCGATGAACAGATAGGACAGGCCGAGCCGCCCCTGCAGGTCCTTCAGCAGGTTCACCACCTGCGCCTGGATGCTGACGTCCAGCGCGCTGACCGGCTCGTCGCACACGACCAGCGCCGGCTCGACGGCCAGGGCGCGCGCGATGCCGATCCGCTGGCGCTGGCCGCCGCTGAACTCGTGCGGATAGCGTCCGGCGTGGTAGGGCGCGAGGCCGACCAGGCCCAGCAGCTCGGCCACGCGGGCACGGCGGCTGGCGGCGTCGCCGATGCCGTGGACCACCAGCGGCTCCTCCAGGATGTCGCCCACGGTCATGCGCGGATTGAGCGAGGCGAAGGGGTCCTGGAAGACGATCTGCATCCGCCGCCGCAGCGCCCGCAGTGCCGCGCCGCCCAGCGTCGTGATGTCCTGCCCCTCGAACTTCACGGTCCCCGTCGTCGGCTCGATCAGCCGCAGCACCAGGCGCGCCGTCGTGCTCTTGCCGCAGCCGCTTTCGCCGACCAGCGCCAGCGTCTCGCCGCGCGCGAGGGTGAAGCCGATGCCGTCGACGGCCCGCACGTTGCCGACGGTGCGGGCCAGCACGACGCCCCGGCGCATCGGGTAGTGCTTGGCGAGGTTGTCGACTTCCAGCAGCGGCCCGGTCATGCTGCGATGTCCTCGACAGGCGCCCGGATGCAGGCGGCGCGGTGGTCCGGTCCCAGTTCCCGCAGCGGCGGGTCGATGGTCGTGCACTCCTCCGCCGCGAACACGCAGCGCGGATGGAACCGGCACCCCTGCGGCAACGCGAACGGCGCCGGCACCGCGCCCTCGATCGCGAGCAGGCGTTCGCGGTCCTCCTCGATCTTCGGGATGCTGCCCAGCAGGCCCAGCGTGTAGGGGTGCTGCGGATCGTCGAAGATCGCGGTCCCGCTGGTCCGTTCCACGACGCGGCCGGCGTACATGACGGCAACCTCGTCCGCCATTTCCGCGACCACGCCCAGGTCGTGGGTGATCAGGATGATCGCCATGCCGGACTGCTGCTGCAGGTCGCGCAGCAGGTCGAGGATCTGGGCCTGGACCGTCACGTCCAGCGCCGTGGTGGGTTCGTCGGCGATCAGCAGGTCGGGGTCGCAGGACAGGGCCATGGCGATCATCACGCGCTGCCGCATGCCGCCGGACATCTGGTGCGGATACTCCTCGAACCGCCGGGCCGCCGCGGGGATGCGGACGCGGTCCAGCGCCGCGATGGCCCGGTGCTTCAGGTCGGCCGCCGAGGCGTGGCGGTCATGCGCGCGCATCGCCTCGGTGATCTGGTCGCCCACCGTGAACACCGGGTTCAGCGAGGTCATGGGTTCCTGGAAGATCATCGCGATCCGGTTGCCGCGGATGTCGCGCATGGCGGCGTTCGGCAGGGTCAGCAGGTCCCGCCCCTCGAACAGCACCCGCCCCTGCGCGATCCGCCCGGGCGGCGGCACGAGCCGCATGACGGACAGCGACAGCATGGATTTGCCGCACCCGCTTTCGCCGACGATGCCCAGGGTCTTGCCCTTATGGACGGACACGCTGACGCCATCGACGGCGGGCACGTCGCCGGCCTGGCCGCGGAACACGGTGCGGATGTCTTCGATGGAGAGAAGCGGGGTCATGGTTCAATGATCTCGATCAGGGGCTCGAAGCGGCGGAAGTCTCTGGCGTTGAACGTAAGCAGGCGGCGCTCACCGTGGACCAGCATGGTCGCCACGATGTTCGCGTCGTGTACCTGCTTGCCGCCGAACAGGAAACGATCTGCAAGCCGTGCCAACTCCGCCCAGACCTGCGGCCCGTCCTCCAGCACCTCGAACCCTTTGGTGAGCTGCGTCGCGGCGGATACGGCGTGCGGCATCGACACGGCATGTGCCCATGTCTGCGGCCGCGTGACGGCCGACAGATACTCGCGCAGGATCTGCCGCGAAATCGCGACCG
The DNA here is from genome assembly GCA_964246015.1 of uncultured Acetobacteraceae bacterium. Taxonomy (GTDB): domain Bacteria; phylum Pseudomonadota; class Alphaproteobacteria; order Acetobacterales; family Acetobacteraceae; genus JBBROS01. Next base: position 2,586 of record CAXTPG010000044.1, on the reverse strand, counting down.
GTGATCCAGCCGCAAGCAGGGCGAGCGCCACCCTCGCCCTTTCGTAGTCCGGCGACGTCGGCGAACTTGCATGCACAAGAACGTTCGTATCGGCGACGCTCACCGGCCATCGTCGCCGTACATAACCTCACGGCTCAAGCTCAGTCCTTTCGGCCACGGACCGAGATCCAGGACAGGTAGCAACGCGAGATCGAAGGGATGGGCTGCCGGCTGCCGGGCTGGCGCGCCGAAGACATCGATGTTCGCGACATGCTCGCCGGCCGGCAATGGCGTGGCGGTGGAGATGCTGCCGTCGGCCGCAACCACGATCCGGGTGGTGATGCGTGTCATCGTGCCTGCGCCTCCCTTGTCATGTCGCGATTGTCTACGTTCTGCCACCCGTAGTCCATGACGCCGGCATGTTGTCCACAGCTACATCGTCCGGAACGTCGGCGGCGAGATCGCGTCCACCGGCCGATGATCCCAATCCAGCGACGGCGCCCGATCCAGGATCCGCTTCTGCGCCTCGTGCAGCGCCTCCGCCGCCGCATGGTAGTCCATCGTCGTCACCCGGCCTTCGTCGACGACGACCAGCCCGTCGACATAGACCCGCCGCACCGCGCGGTCCCCGGCCGCGTAGATCAGGCTCCGCACCGGGTCCCGCGAGGGGCGCATCATCGGGTGCGTCACGTCCACCAGCACCATGTCCGCCCGGCATCCCGGCAACAGGCGCCCGATGTCGTCCCGCCCCAGCGCCTTCGCGCCGCCGATCGTCGCCGCGTCGAACAGATCCGTGCTGTTCATCGTGCGCGGGTTGCCGGCCTGCGTGCGCGCGAGGTACGAGACCAGCCGCAGCTCATCCAGCATGTTGTGCGGATACGTGTCCGTCCCCACTCCCATGTTCACGCCCGCGCGGCGATACCGCCCGAAATCCTTCAGGGTGATGCCCCGGCGGGCGAACACCGTCGGACAGTGCGCGACGGTGGTGCCCGTCTCCGCAAGCCGGCTCATGTCCCGGTCCGTATGCCACCGCGTGCTGGGATGATCGTCGAGGAAGATGCCGTGCCCGATGATGCTGCGCTCGCTCAGCAGCCCCATCTCGTCCAGCCAGCCGATGGGCGTGACCCCGTGCCGCCGGGTGATCTCGTGGAACTCCACGACGCTCTGCGCCGCATGGATCTGCCAGGCCAGGCCGCGCTTCGTCGCCTCGGCATGGCTGTCGCGCAGCAGCGTCTCCGTGCAGGTGTCGATCTGCGCCGGCACCACCATGCCGAACATGCGGCCGGACGGGTGCTGCTCCGCCCGCTCGATGAGGGTCAGCGCTTCCCCCATCGCCTTCTCGCCGGCCGCCTCGTCCCACTCGTACTGCACGACATGGCCGTTCTTCGTGTACCACTTGGCGCTCTTGAACATCGGCGCGATGCACACCCGCATCCCGCTCTCCGCCAGCAGATCCAGCCAGCCGGGATGCGCCATGCTGAGGTCCGCGACCGTCGTCACGCCGGACAGCAGCAGCTCGCTCAACGCCACCCGCACGCAATGCGGCACCGCCTCCGCATCGGCCCGGAAGATCGGCATGTACTCATACAGCGACGAGTTGTAGAGGCCGGGCGACCCGATCTCGTCGATCAGTCCCTTGTTCAACGGCTCGCTGCTGGGGTGGCTGTGGATGTTGACGAGGCCGGGCATGACCATGAAGCCGCGGCCGTCGACCTCCGCATCGGCGGCGCCGGCGTAGCCCCGCCCCACGAACGTCAGCGTCCCGCCCTGGAACGCCACGTCCGCGTCCGGCATGTAGGCGTGCCGCTCGCCGTCCCACGCCACCACCATGTCGGCGCCGCGGATGACCGTCGTGGGCGGAACCGGGTCAAGGATCGCCATCGCTACTTGCCCCCCAGGGTGATGTCCAACCCCTTGTAGATGCCCACGCCGTAGATGCCGTGCGCCCGCGCGCCCTGTACCCGGCGCGAAGACGCGAGCCACAACTGCTCCCGCACCAAGGGGATCCACACGTTGGCGTCCGTCACCCGCCGCTGCACGTTGGCCAGGGCTGTGGAGCGGGCCGCCGGGTCCAGCGAGGTGCGCGCCTCCAGCAGCCACTTGTCGGTATCCGCGTCCTTCCAGTTCATCCGGTTCGGCGTCGGCGTGTTCGCGCTGTTGAAATAGAGGCTCAGCGCGTCCGAGGCCGACACATAGGGGTAGGACATGACGAACGCCCCGAACTCCTGGGTGGCGAGCTTGCCCCAGGCGATGGTGGCGTCCCACAACTGGATCACCAGCTCGACCCCCACGCGCTTCAGGTCCGCCTGCACGGCCTCGCTCATGCGCGTCCACTCCATGTTCTTGATGCCATAGAGGGTGAAACTCGCCCGCACCCCGTCCTTCACCCGGATGCCGTCGCCCCCCACCGTCCACCCGGCCTCGTCCAGCAGCTTCCGCGCCGCCGCCGGGTCGAACCCGGGCAGGCGGGCCTTGCTCTCGGGATCGAAGTCCAGCACGGCGGGGTTCAGATACGCATCCGCCGCATCCCCCGCCCCGAAGAACACCGCCTTCGCGATCGCCGGCCGGTTCACCGCCATCACGATGGCCCGGCGCATCACCGGGTCG
>CAXTPG010000043.1:0-33935 GCA_964246015.1 uncultured Acetobacteraceae bacterium | reverse complement strand
TTCTGGTCCGGCGCCCGCTCATACGCGTAGCCCGGCGACGTCATGATCCCGTCGATCCCCATCGCCATCACGTCGTCGAAGAACTTCGCGACCCGCGGCGCCTCGGCGCCGTCGAACAGCGTGCAGTTGATGCTCAAACGGAAGCCCCGGCGCTTCGCCTCCTTGATGGCCGCCACGGCGCGGTCATACACGCCCTCCTGGCTCACCGCCCGGTCGTGCATCTCCCGGTCGCCGTCCAGATGCACGTCCCAGCTGAAGAACGGGTTCGGCTTGAACAGGTCCATCTTCTTTTCGAGCAGCAGCGCGTTCGTGCACAGATAGACGAACTTCTTCCGCGCCAGGATGCCCTCGACGATCTCCGGCATCTCCTTGTGCAGCAGCGGCTCCCCGCCCGCGATCGCGACGACCGGCGCGCCGCATTCGTCGACCGCGGCCAGCGCGTCCGCCACCGAAAGCCGCTGGTTCAGGATCTCGGCCGGATAGTCGATCTTGCCGCACCCGGCACACGCCAGGTTGCACCGGAACAACGGCTCCAGCATCAGCACCAGCGGATACCGCTTGCGGCCCAGCAGGTGCTGCTTCACGACGTAAGCGCCGACTCGGACGACCTGCTGCAGCGGAACGGACATTCTCGACAGTACCTTTTCAGACAGCGTCACCGGCATCACACGGACCGACCGGCCCGTCCAGGGCCAACCCGCGCAATGCCGCACTGCACCCAACATAGTGCATCGCAGCCCCGACGGGTTGACCACCCCGTTTTGCGATCGTGCGATGTGGCAAATCGGCCACATCGCTCCCCGTTGAGCGTGGCGGACTGGCACCTTATTTCCGGACTGGCTAGTGTTGCACCACGTTACACGCCGATGAACGGTCCGACTCGCGACTCTTGCACCCCGACGGCGGACGTGGTTCTTCCCGCCGGCCCCGGGCCAGGGGTACGGCCGGTGACAGAACGACAGAGACAGCCGCCGGCTCCGGCCCAGGCGGGGGAGCACAGAGACCTGATGAACGCCAGCATGCCGCTCCCTTCCCGTCCCGCAACGCCGTTGCTGGACCGTATCCGCGTGCCCGCCGACATGCGGAACTTCTCGCATGACCAGTTGCGACAGATCGCCGACGAGCTGCGGGCCGAAACCGTCGACGCCGTCAGCACCACGGGCGGCCATCTCGGCGCGTCCCTCGGAGTCGTCGAACTCACGGTGGCGCTCCACGCCATCTTCGACACCCCCCGCGACCGCCTCATCTGGGACGTCGGCCATCAGGCCTACCCCCACAAGATCCTCACCGGGCGCCGCGATCGCATCCGCACCCTGCGCCAGCCGAACGGACTGTCCGGTTTCACACGCAGGTCCGAATCCGAATACGATCCCTTCGGCGCCGCGCATAGCAGCACCAGCATCTCGGCCGGACTCGGCATGGCCGTGGCCCACGACCTCAAGGGCGAAAAGGACCGCCACGTCGTCGCCGTCATCGGCGACGGCGCAATGAGCGCCGGAATGGCCTACGAGGCGATGAACAACGCCGGCGACCGCCACTCCCGCCTGCTCGTCATCCTCAACGACAACGACATGTCCATCGCGCCGCCCGTCGGCGCCATGAGCGCCTACCTCAGCCGCCTCATGAGCAGCCGATCGTTCCTCAACCTGCGCGACCTCGCCGTCCGCATGGCCAAGCGCTTCCCGAAAGGCATCGAGCGCACCGCACGCCGCGCCGAGGAATACGCCCGCGGCATGATCACCGGCGGCACCCTGTTCGAGGAGCTGGGCTTCTACTACGTCGGCCCCATCGACGGCCACAACATGGACCACCTGCTCCCCGTCCTCCGCAACGTGCGCGAGGCCGAGGAAAGCGGCCCCATCCTCCTCCACGTCATCACCAAGAAGGGCCACGGCTACGGCCCGGCCGAAAACACCGCCGACAAGCTCCACGCCGTCAGCAAGTTCAACGTCGTGACCGGCGAGCAGGTGAAAGCCCCCCCGGGGCCCCCGCAATACACCCGCGTCTTCGCCAACGCCCTGATCGCCGAGGCCGCCGCCGACGAGGCCATCGTCGCCGTCACCGCCGCAATGCCCACCGGCACCGGACTCGACCGCTTCGCCGCCCGCTTCCCCGACCGCTGCTTCGACGTCGGCATCGCCGAACAGCACGCCGTCACCTTCGCCGCCGGCATGGCGACCGAGGGCCTGAAGCCCTTCTGCGCCATCTACAGCACCTTCCTGCAGCGCGCCTACGACCAGGTCGTACACGACGTCGCAATCCAGAAACTGCCCGTCCGATTCGGCATCGACCGCGCCGGCCTCGTCGGCGCCGACGGCGCGACCCACGCCGGCAGCTTCGACCTCGCCTACCTCGGCTGCCTGCCCGGCATGGTCATCATGGCCCCCAGCGACGAGCTGGAGCTGATGCACATGGTCGCCACCTCGGCCGCCATCGACGACGGCCCCAGCGCCGTCCGCTACCCCCGCGGCGAAAGCACCGGACTGGTCATGCCGGACCGCGGCACGCCGCTGTCGATCGGCCGCGGCCGCATCATGCGCGAAGGCACCTCCGTCGCCATCCTCTCGCTCGGCACCCGCCTCGCCGACAGCCTCCGCGCCGCCGACGAACTCGCGGCCCGCGGCTTCGCCACCACCGTCGCCGACGCGCGCTTCGCCAAGCCCTTCGACGTCGACATGATCGAGCGATTGGCCCGCGAGCACGCTGTGTTGATCATCATCGAGGAAGGGTCCGTCGGCGGCTTCGGCGCCGCCGTCATGCAGCACCTCGCCCAGCGCGGCCTGCTGGATGGTGCCCTGCGCATCCGCCCGATGACCCTGCCGGACGTGTTCATCGACCACGGCACCCCCGCCGGGCAGATGATCGAGGCCGGGCTGAGCGCCAAGCACATCGTCGCGACCGCCCTCTCCGCCCTGGGACATGACAGCGGCAAGACCCTCGTCTCGCTGGCGGGAGTGCCGGGCCGATGAGGCTGTCGCGCCGGGCCACGCTGGCCGCCGCCGTCGCCACGTTCGCCGCAACCGCCGCCCGGGCCGCGGACCCGGCGGCGGCCGCGCCGATCGAGGCGTTGAACCAGGCCATCCTCGCCGCCATGCGCGCCGGTGCCGCGACGCCGTTCCTGCAACGCTTCAACGCCTTCGCCCCCGTCGTCGATCGCGCGTTCGACCTGCCGGGCGTGCTCGCCGCATCCGTCGGACCCCGCTTCGCCGCGCTCCCGGCCGACCAGCAGACGGCCCTGCTCGACGCCTTCCGCAAGTTCACCGTCGCCAGCTACGTCTCCAACTTCGACAGCTTCGGCGGCGAGCGGCTGGAGGTCGTGCCCGACCAGCGCGCCGTCGGCCAGGACATCGTCGTCGGCACAAGGATCGTGCCCGCCCGGGGCGAGCCGGTGACCATCGACTACGTCATGCGCCGCGGCCCCCAGGGCTGGCGCGCCATCGACGTGCTGCTCAACGGCAGCATCAGCCAGAACGCCGTCAAGCGGAGCGACTTCCGCAGCCTGGTGACGGCATCCACCGCCCAGCCGCTGATCGACAGTCTGCGCCGCAAGGCCGCCGAGCTGTCGGGCGGCGCCGTGTCCTGAACGGGAGCACCGCGTGACGCCTGGCCCGCTGGAGTTCGCGTCCCTCTCCCTCGCCTGCCTGACCGGCGTGGGCCTGCTGCAATGCGCGGCAGGATGGACCGCATTGTCCCGATTCCGCGCCCGCCCCGCGCCCGCGGCACGCGCCCTGCCGCCCGTGACGATCCTCAAGCCCCTGCACGGCGACGAGCCGCTGCTGGAGCAGGCGCTCGCGACCGCCTGCAGCCAGGACTACCCCGAGTTCCAGATCGTGTTCGGCCTGCAGGACCCCAACGACGCCGCCCTCCCCGTGCTCCGCCGCCTGCGCGACCGGTTCCCCGGCGTCCACATGGACGTCGTCGTCGACCGCACGCAGCACGGCGCCAACCGGAAGATCGGCAACCTCATCAACATGATGCCGCATGCCCGCCACGGCGTGCTCGTCATCGCCGACAGCGACATGCACGTGGCGCCCGACTACCTGCGCCGCCTCGTCGCCACGCTCGACCGGCCGGGCGTCGGCCTCGTCACCACCGTCTATTCCGGCCTCGCCGCAAACCACGGTCTGACCGGACAGCTCGGCGCCGCACAGATCAACCACGCCTTCCTCCCCGGCGCACTCCTCGCCCGCGCCATGGGCCGGCAGGACTGCCTCGGCGCCACCATGGCACTCACCCGCGACACGCTCGACCGGATCGGCGGCATGCGCGCCCTCGTGGACCACCTGGCCGATGACGCCGTGCTCGGCCGCCTCGTCCGCGCGCAGGGACTGACGATCGCCCTGGCCGAGACAATCCCCGCGACGACGGTGCCGGAAACGCAGATGCCCGCGCTGTTCGAACACGAGCTGCGCTGGGCCCGCACCGTCAAAAGCCTCGTGCCCACCGAATTCGCCTTCTCGGCCGTGCAGTTTCCGCTGTTCTGGGCTGCGCTCACCCTGGGGGTCTCCGGCGGCGCCGGCTGGGCCTGGGGCCTCTTCGCCCTCACCTGGATGGGCCGGGCCGCCTACGCGCAGGCGCTCGATCGAAACTTGGGCATTGCATCGGGCCTCACGATCTGGTGTTTGCCGCTGCGTGACCTGTTGTCCGTGACCGTGATCCTCGCCAGCTACCGCACCCGGCGCGTCGCCTGGCGCGGCCAGGTGATGATCGCGACGAGGCCGGGCCTGGCGCCCGGAGAGGGATGAACCCGAAATGATGAAGACCCTGTTCCTGCAGCCACCGTCCTTCGGCGGTTTCGACGGCGGCGCCGGATCGCGCTACCAGGCAAAGCGGGAGATCAAGTCCTTTTGGTATCCCACCTGGCTCGCGCAGCCCGCCGCCCTCGTGCCCGGCAGCCGGCTGATCGACGCCCCCCCCGCCGGCATCGGCATGGACCCCATCCTGGCCGACATCCGCAACCGCGACCTCGTCGTCATCCACACCAGCACGCCCTCCTTCGCGTCGGACGTGAAGGTCGCGCAGGCGCTGAAGGACGCGAAACCCTCGCTCAAGATCGGCTTCGTCGGCGCGAAGGTCGCCGTCCAGGCGCAGGAAAGCCTCGAACAGGGCGCCCCCATCGACTTCGTGGCCCGCAACGAGTTCGACTTCACCTGCCTCGAGGTCGCCGAGGGCCGCGACTTCTCCGCCATCGACGGCATCAGCTACCGCAACGCCGACGGCCTGATCGTCCACAACAAGGACCGCGCGATCCTCGAGGACATGGACCAGCTTCCGTTCGTCACCGACGTCTACAAGCGGGACCTGCGGATCGAGGACTACTTCATCGGCTACCTGATGCACCCCTACATCAGCATCTACAGCGGCCGCGGCTGCAAAAGCCGCTGCACCTTCTGCCTCTGGCCCCAAACCGTCGGCGGACACCGCTACCGCGTCCGCAGCCCGGAACACGTCGCCGCCGAGATCAAGCAGGCCATGCGTGACTTCCCCCAGGTCCGCGAGTTCTTCTTCGACGACGACACCTTCACCGACAACCTCCCCCGCGCCGAAGCCATCGCGCGCGAGCTGGGCAAGCTCGGCGTCACCTGGTCCTGCAACGCAAAGGCCAACGTGCCGCGCAAGACGCTCGAGGTGCTGCGCGCCAACGGCCTGCGCCTCCTGCTCGTCGGCTACGAAAGCGGCAACCAGCAGATCCTGCACAACATCAAGAAGGGCCTGCTGATCGACGTCGCCAAGAAGTTCACCAAGGACTGCCACGAGCTCGGCATCAAGATCCACGGCACCTTCATCCTCGGCCTCCCCGGCGAAACCAAGGAGACGATCGAGGAAACCATCCGCTACGCCGTCGAGATCAACCCGCACACCATGCAGGTCTCCCTCGCCGCCCCCTATCCCGGGACATACCTCTACGACCAGGCCGTCAAGAACGGTTGGCTCGACGCGGAACACGCCGAACTCATCGACGAGCGCGGCGTCCAGATCGCCCCCCTCCACTACCCCGGCATCCTCAGCCACACCGAGATCTTCGACAACGTCGAGGCGTTCTATCGCCGCTTCTACTTCCGCGCGCCCAAGATCGCGTCGATCGTCGGCGAGATGGTCCGAAGCCCGCAGATGATGAAGCGCCGCCTGCGGGAGGGCGTGGAGTTCTTCCAGTTCCTCCGGGAACGCAACAAAGCGGCCTGATCGGCCGCCCGTGAAACGCGTCATCTTCACCGCCGACGACTTCGGCCTGTCGGAAAGCGTGAACGAAGCCGTCGAGCACGCCTGCCGCGACGGCCTGCTGACCACCGCCAGCCTCATGATCGCCGGCGCCGCCGCCGGCGACGCGGTCCGCCGCGCCCGGGCGCTGCCCCAGCTCCGCGTCGGCCTGCACGTCGTGGTGATCGAGGGCGCGTCCGTCCGCCCCAGCGCCGTGAAGGGCCTGGTCGACGCCGCCGGGGACTTCCCGTCGGACCAGTTCGGCGTCTCGATGGACTACTACTTCCGCCCCAGGAAGCGCCGGCAGGTCGCGTCGGAAATCCGCTCCCAGTTCTCCGCCTTCGCCAAGACCGGTCTGCGCCTGGACCACGCGAACGCCCACAAGCACATGCACATGCACCCCACCGTGGGCCGCCTGATGGTCGAGATCGGCCGCGAGTTCAAATGCCCCGCCATGCGCATCCCCCGCGAACCCGCCGGCCCCATGCGCCGCAGCGGCACCGGCGTGGGCTTCGGCGGCCGCGCCCTCAACTTCTGGTCCGACCTGCTGCGCTACCGCGCCACCCGCGCCGGCATGGAGGTGAACGACAACGTCTTCGGCATCGCCTGGTCCGGCCACATGACCTCCGACCGCCTGCTGCGCCTGGTGCCGAACCTGCCCGACGGCCTGAACGAAATCTACTTCCACCCGGCCGCCCGCCGCGACAGCCGCCTGATGCGCCTGATGCCCGACTACGAGCACGAGGCGGAACTCGCCACCCTGCTCAGCCCGGACCTGCGGGCGGCCCTGGACGCGGCCGGCGTGGTGCGGACGACCTACGGCGCGGTGTGAACGATAACGGGGGTGATCCCGTGCGCCGAACTCTCCGCCCTTATGACCACCCAGCCCAGCACGAGGGCGGCAATGATCAGGACGGTGCGAACGAACTTCATGGCAGGCTGGCTCCCGCCCGGGGAAAGCATCAGCCCCGCGCGTAGCCTGTTGTGCGCCGCCCCTGTGGTCGGATTGTGGCGAGCAGCGCCGGAACGAACACCAGGCTTCCCAGCAGCGTGCACCCCAGGCTCAGCAGCAGCAGCGTCCCCATGCTCGCCGTCCCCGGATGTCCTGACAGCGCAAGCGACCCGAACGCCGTCCCCGTCGTCAGCGCCGAGAACACGACCGCCCGCGCCGTCGGCGAGGCCAGCGGCGCCGTCTGCCCCGCCCGCCAGTTCATCACGAAATAGATGTTGAACGACACCCCGACCCCCAGCAGCAGCGGCAGCGCGATGACGTTCGCGAAGTTCAGCGGCAGCGGCAGCAGCACCGCCACCAGCACCGTCAGCAGCGACGACAGCACCAGCGGCGCCAGCACCATCAGCACGTCCACCACCCGCCGCAGCGCCAGCGCCAGGATCACGACGATCGCCAGCACCGCCCCCGCCGCCGCCCGCGAGAACGCCCGGATGATCGTGTTCGCCGTCTCCACGATCGTGATCGCGGACCCGCCCGCCTCCGGCACCGCCCCGCGCACCTGGTCGCTGAACCGCCGCAACCCCTCCGACCCCGACGCCTCGGCCTTCGACGACACCTGAACCCGACGCCGCCCGTCCGGCAGCAGCCAGTCGCGCGCGATGTCGGGCGGGATATCCGCCTCCGTCACCGGCGTCGCCTGCAACGCGGCCCGCAGCCGCTCCAGCTGCTGCGGCAGGAATCGCGTCAACGCCGCATCCGCCGCCAGCAGCACCGCATCCGGCGCGGATTCGAGCTGCTTGAGATCCGCCGCGATGGCTGCCAGCGGATGGTCGGGCGGAAGCTTCGGCACCGCCTTCGCCAATTGCGCGCCGGCCGATTGCGCCGCAAGCCGCAGGTCGGCGGCCGTGACCGCCGCCGCGGCCTGGCGCGGCGCCAGCGTGGGCGCCAGCAGGTTCGCCGCGTCCGCGATCAGCGCCAGCTTCGGCGCCTGGTCCTCCGGCACGAAGCTGTCCAGCGACACCACCTGCGCCGTCAGCGGCAACGCCTTCAGCCGCGTCTCCACCGCCCGCGCCGCCGCCGCGTCCGCCGCCATGATGTCGATCGTGTAGGGGTCGGTGATCGGGTTCGCAGCCAGGTCGGACAGGGTCCGCATCGCCTCGGTGTTCGGGTCCTTGGTGTGCAGCGGATCGCTGTCGAACTGCAGCCGCGTCGTCGCCGCGACGCCCAGCCCCGCCAGCACCGCGAACATCGCCAGCACCGGCCAGCGCACCCGCGCCACCGCACGGTCGACCGGCGCCGCCCACGCGAACCCGGCCTCCCCCGCCATCACGCCCGTGCCCGACCGGCACAGCATGATCGCCGCGGGCAGCGCCGTCATCGTGCACGCGAACGCGATCAGCATCCCCACGCCCGCGATCAGACCCAGCTCCGCCACCCCCGTGAAATCCGTCGGCACGAACGCCAGGAACCCCGCCGACGTCGCCGCCGCCGCGACCAGGATCTGCACGCCCGACCGCTCCGCCGTCAGCGCCAGGGCAGCCACCGGCTCCCCCGGATGCGCGGCCGAAACCTCCCGGTAGCGCACGCTGAACTGGATCGCGAAATCCACCGCGATCCCCACGAACAGGATCGCGAACGCGACCGAGATCAGGTTCAGCGGGCTGCTGGTGATCGTCGCGAACCCCGTCGTCACCAGCAGACCCAGCACCAGCGTGAACAGGATCGGCACGATCAGCCGCCACGTCCGGACGGCAAAGAACAGCCACACGATCACCAGCAGCGTGCTGCCGACCAGGCCCGCCACCGCCCCGTGCGCCACGGTCGAGAACTCCTCGTCCGCCAGCGCGACCGACCCCGTGACCCGCACCCGCGCCTGCCCCAGCGCCACGAACTCCTGCCGCGCCGCCGCCGCCCGCAACGCATCCGTCGCCGCAGCACCCGGCGCCAGCATCCCGAAGTCGAGCTTCGGCTGCATCAGCAGGAACCGGTACGGCCCCCCCAGATCCGCAACCGGCCCGGACAGCAGCCGCTGCCACGACAACGGTTTGGCCTTGCCCGCGACCGCCGACGCCAGCGCCGTATGGAACCCCTGCAACGGCGCCGTGAACGGCCCGAGCTCGGCCTGCCCGCGCTCCACCCCCATCGCCACCAACGACAACGCCGCGAACAACCCCCGGGCGGACGGGTCCGCCGCCAACTGCCCCAGGAACGGCTGCGCGTCGATCGTCTGGTCCAGCAGCTTGCCCAGCACGTCCAGCTCCAGGAACAGCAGCCCCTGCCTGTCGAAGAACGGCGACGCATCCGGACGCACGACCGTCTTGAAGTGCGGGTCCCCCGACAGCGCCGCCAGCAGCCCGGCCGCCGTCGCGTCCGCCGCCTCCGGGCTGTCGCCGTCGATCACCGCCACCATCAGGTCGTTGAATTGCGGGAACATCCGCTTCAGCTCGGCCTCCCGCTGCTTCCACGGCAGCGTGGCGGCGAACAACGTGTCGACGTCCGTGGTGACATCCAGCCGCTTGGCCGCCAGCACGACGCACGCGGCCCCCAGCAGCAGGCACAGCAGCACCACCAGCAGCGGCCGGCGGGCGGCGAACAGGACGGGGGCTGCGATGGGGCTGGACATGGCGTGGGCTAAAGCGGATGTGGGGCCGGGCCGCAAGCCCGGGAGCAGGGTTTCTGACGCCGGGCGCCTCGAACGGGGCCGCGCCGGCTTCATGTCTGCGCGATGGGCCGGAAATCGGTGCGGTTCGCCCGACTCCCCGGGGCACGGGTGACACTGCGGCATCCCCAACACCCCGCCGTGACGGGCTTGACCGGCACGTCCAAGGGGTCCAGTCGGGTATCGCCGTCGCCATGGCGCCGACGCCGGGATGCTCGAAGCCGTGAAGCCAGCAACCCTCATCGCCTTCACCCCGAAGCTGCTGACGATGCTCCGGGACGGCTACGGCCCGGCCGCCCTCCGCGCGGACGCCGCCGCAGGCTTCACCGTCGCCATCGTCGCCCTCCCCCTCTCGATGGCCATCGCCATAGCATCCGGCGCCACGCCCGACCGTGGCCTCTACGCCGCCATCGTCGGCGGCTTCCTCGTCTCGCTCCTCGGCGGCAGCCGCTACCAGATCGGCGGCCCGGCCGGCGCCTTCATCATCCTGGTCGCCGCCGCCATCGACCGCCACGGCATCGACGGCATGCTCCTCGCCACCGCGATGTCCGGCCTCATCCTCGCCACCATGGGCCTTCTCCGCCTCGGGGCTCTCATCCGCTACATCCCCCACGCCGTCACGGTCGGCTTTACCGCCGGCATCGGGGTCGTCATCCTCGCAAGCCAGGTGAAGGACCTGCTGGGCCTGGTCCTCCCCGCCAAGGAGCCCGGACCCTTTCTGCCAAAGCTCGCCGCCCTGCGCGACGTCCTCCCCACCGCCAGCCTGCCCGCGATGGGCGTCGCCGCCCTGTGCATCGGCCTCGTCCTGGCCGCCCGTCGCTGGCGCCCCACCTGGCCCGCCCTGCTCATCGCCGTCGCCGGCGGCACCCTGCTCGCCACCCTCCTCGACCTGCCCGTCGCAACCATCGGCTCCGCCTTCGGCACCATCCCGCACTCCCTCCCCGCCCCTGCCCTCCCCGGCCTCTCCGCCGCGCGCCTGATCGAACTGCTCCCCACCGCCTTCGCGTTCGCCGTCCTGGGCGGCATCGAGAGCCTCCTCTCCGCCGTGGTCGCCGAGCGCATGGGCGGCGGCCGTCACCGACCGGATATCGAACTGCTCGCCCAGGGCGTCGCGAACATCGGCGCCGCCCTCTTCGGCGGAATCTGCGTGACCGGCACCATCGCCCGCACCGCGACCAACGTCCGCGCCCGCGCCCACGGCCCCGTCGCAGGCATGCTCCACTCCGTCTTCCTGCTCCTGTTCATGGCCGTCCTCGCCCCGCTCGCCACCCAAATCCCCCTCGCCGCCCTTGCCGCCGTGCTCGTCGTCGTCGCCTGGAACATGATCGAACGCCACGCCATCGCCGCCATCGCCCGGCACTCCCGCGCCGACGCCGCCGCCCTGGCTGCAACCTTCCTCCTCGTGGTCCTCCGCGACCTGATGACCGGTATCGCCGCCGGCTGCGCCGTTGCCGCCGCCGCCCACGTCTGGCGCCGGGCACGGTGAAGCCGGGACCGGGCCAAGGCCAGTCCCACCTTGCACCCCACCAACCTATCCGATAAGCATCCAAGTATGCCCGACGACCTCATCATCCGCGCCGTCCGCGCCCACCCCCTCCGCGCCGCCCTCCCCACCGCGCAGGAGACCTCCCAGGGCAACTGGCCCGAACTCGAACTCGTCATCGTCGAGATAGAGACCGAGTGCGGCCGCATCGGCATCGGCGAGACCCTCGGCCGCCGCGGCGCCGCCGGCTACGCCCGCTTCATCCGGGACGCCCTCGCCCCCCGCCTCGTCGGCCGCTCCGCCCATGACCGCCGCGCCCTCTGGACCGCCATGCGCTCGGCCCTCACCGGCCGCCTCGGCGGCATGCTGGTGGAATGCATCGCCGGCATCGACATCGCCCTCTGGGACCTCGCCGGCCAGGCCGCCAACCAACCCGTCTGGCGGCTCCTAGGCGGCATCGGCCGCCCCCGCGTCATCGCCTACGCGTCCTCCATCAACTGGGCCGGCGACGCCCGCGTGGAAACCGAGGTGGCATCCGCCCTGGCCCGAGGCTTCCGCCAGATCAAGGTGAAGATCGGCGCCCCCGTCGACCGCGCCATCGCCCGCATCCACCAGGTCCGCCGCCTCGTCCCCCCCGGCACCCTCCTCGGCGTCGACGCCAACTGGGCCTTCGACGCCGACGACGCCCTCCGCGTCGGCCGCGCCCTGGTCGACGCCGGCTACGACTTCTTCGAGGAACCCGTCCCCCCAGACGACCACGCCGGCTACGCCCGCCTCCGCGCCCACCTCCCCATCCGCCTCGCCGGCGGCGAATCGGAGTTCACGGCACAGGGCGTCGAACCCCTCCTCCGCTCCCGCACCCTCGGCCTCGTGCAGCCCGACGTCGCCCGCTCCGGCGGCATCACCGAGACCTGGCGCATCGCCGAGCTCGCCGCCATCCACGGCGTCGCCTACGCCCCACACGTCGGCTGGTCCGGCGCCGTCTGCGCCGCCGCAAGCCTGCACCTCGCCGCCGCCGCCGAGACCTTCATGACGTTCGAGTGCATGGTCTTCGACAACCCGCTCCGCCAATCTCTCACCCACCCCACCTTCGGCGACGTCGCCGGCCTGCAGGACGGCATGCTCGCCGTCCCCCAAACCCCCGGCCTCGGCGTCACGCTCGACCCCGAAGCCCTCGCCCGCTTCACGATCGGGGACGCCTGATGGACATCCGCCTCTCCAACCTCGACCCCCTGCCCCGCATCCTCGCCTTCGACGACTTCTCGAACGGCCTCGCCGGCTGGACCCAGCTCGTCGGCAACTACGAGAACACGCTCGACAGCATGACAAGGTCCTACGCCGACCACACGCCGCCCCAGCTCTCCACCCTCCCCAACTGGGACTTCGGCTCCCACGGCGCCGCCTCCGGCAGCTACGCCCTCAAGGTCCAGACCCTCCCCCGCCGCGGCGTCCGCAGCGTCGCCATCAAGCGCCTCACCTTCCGCAAGCCAGGGCCCATCCGCCTCGAATTCGTCTTCACCTTCAAGCCCGAGGCCCAGGCCATGCAGCTCCTGGAAACCGACGTCCGCTCCTTCGGCTTCCTCTACGACCTGCAATCCGGCGACACCGACCCCAACCCCGCCCGCGTCATGCCCCATATGCGCTTCCTCAACGCGCAAGACGGCGAACACGTCCAGAAATGGCAGTTCAAGCGCGCCCTCTCCGCCGTCCGCCCCATCGGCAACACCAACCGCACCGCCACCCACGACCACCTGGCCCCCGAAGGCTGGGAAGACCTCCCCGGCGCCGCCCAGAAACTCTGCTACAACGAGATCCCGACCAAGGTGAACTGGCACTACGCCCGCTTCGACTTCGACCTCGCGACCTGGACCGCCACCCGCTTCCAGGTCAACGACCGCGTCCACGACATCGCCGCCTACGAACCCATGCGGATGACCGGCTGGCGCAACCTCTGGTGCATGCTCAACCTCGCCTTCTTCGTCGAGACCGACGTCGATCGCCGCGCCTTCCTCTACATCGACAGCGTCTGCCTCTCGGGCGACGCCTGATGCTCCCCGAAAGCACCCTCGCCATCATCGCCCGCAACGAGCGCTGGCACGGCGACGCCGCGACCGAACCCTACGAGTGCGGCTGGGCCCGCGAAGCCGTCCTCTTCGTCCGCGCCCTCGAAGCCCAAGGCCCCCCCGGCGCCGCCCGCATCCAGCTCTCCCCCGACGGCATGAACTGGACCGACGAAGGCACGACCCTCCCCCTCCCCGCCGAACAGGGCGCCACCACCATGGCGAAGATCACCCATTTCGGCGGCTTCCTCCGCCTCGCCGCCACCCTCCCCGCCGGCTCGACCCTCACCGTGATCGTCTCCCTCCACCTGAAAGCCTGAAAGCCCTCTCCCGTCGGGAGAGGGTTGGGTGAGGGCCTGTCCCCACTCCGGCGCCAGCCCAATGCACAAGGCACCCCCCCATGCGCGACACCACCCGAACCCGCGCCCTCATGGCCGCCCCGGCCCAGACCCTCGTCCTCGCCGTCATCGTCCTCCCCGCCCTCTACCTCATCTGGCTCAGCCTGCAGGACGCAAGCTTCGGCCGCGCCGCCGGCTACGTGGGCCTCGCCAACTACGCCCGGGTCCTCTCCGACCCCTACTTCTGGCGCGCCATGGCCAACACCGCGATCGTCGTCGTCGTCGTCGTCCACCTGGAACTCCTGCTGGGCCTCGCCATCGCCCTCCTTTTCGCCTCCGGCCTCCCCGCCCGGCGCCTCCTCCTCGCTGCCGTCCTCGCCCCCTACGCCGTCAGCGAAGTCGCCGCCGTCGTCATCTGGCGCTTCCTCTTCGACACCGACGTCGGCCCCGCCGCCCAGTCCCTCGCCGCCCTCGGCCTCCCCCAGCTCGACTGGGCCGTCGACCCCCGCGCCGGCCTCGCGCTCGTCTGCCTGCTCAGCGTCTGGCTCCACCTCCCCTTCACCTTCATGATCCTTTACGCCGCCCGCCTCGCCCTCCCCGGCGAACTCTACGAGGCCGCCCGCATCGACGGCGCATCCCCCTTCCAGGCCTTCCGCCGGGTCACCCTCCCGCTGCTGGTCCCCGCCATGCTCGTCGCCGCCCTGTTCCGGCTCGTCTTCGCCTTCCGCCTCTTCTCCGAGGTCTGGCTCATGACCGGCGGCGGCCCGGCCCGCACCACCGAGGTCGTCGGCGTCTACCTCTACCTCGAGGCCTTCCGCTACAACGCCTTCGGCGTCGCCTCGGCGACGGGATGGATCATGGTCCTGGGCTCGTTCCTCCTGGCCTCGCCCTACCTGATCAACCTCTGGCGGCGCCAACGCGATGCATAAGGCCGGCAAAGCCCTCGCAGTGACCCTCCTGCTGGTCTGGTCCCTGGCCCCCATCGCCCTGCTGGTCGCCTCGTCGCTGAAACCCGCCCGCGACATCTTCGCCATCCCCGCCCGCTGGCTCTTCACCCCAACCCTCACCCACTACGCCACCCTCTTCGCCCGCTGGCCCGATTTCCTCTGGGGCCTCTGGAACTCCCTCCTCGTCACCGCCGGCGCAACCCTCCTCGCCGTCGCCGCCAGCACCGTCTCCGGCTACGCCCTCTCCCGCTTCCGCGGCCGCTGGATCGAGGCCGGCGGCCTCGGCCTCATAATCGTCCGCCTCATCCCCCCCATCGTCTGCACCCTCCCCCTCTTCCCCCTCGTCAACGCACTGGGCCTCGCCGACACCCACTGGGTGCTGATCGTCCTCTACGCCACCTTCTTCGTAAGCCTGGGCACCCACGTCATGCGCGCCTTCATCGACCAGGTGCCGCAGGAACTCGACGAAGCCGCCTCCGTCGACGGCGCCGGCCGCTGGACCATCCTCGTCCGCATCATCGCCCCCGTCGCCGCCCCCGGCATGGTCGCCGTCGCCGTCTTCGTCATCGTCTACGCCTGGAACGAATACCTCTTCGCCTTCATCTTCACCGGCCAGCGCGCCAAGACCGCCCCCCTCGTCCTCGCCGAGATGATCGGCAACTTCGACGGCGTCGACTGGGGCGTCCTCTTCGCCGCCAGCACCATCCAGCTCCTCCCCGTCCTGCTGTTCGTGCTGCTCGCGCAGAAGCACCTGGTCGCAGGCCTCACGGCCGGGGCGACGAAGGGATAGCGTCAGCCGCCGGAACACACGACTCCCTCTCCCGTTGGGAGAGGGCCGGGGTGAGGGTGCTTGCCCCTCGGACGATCGGGCGCCGCCCCGGAGCGACTCAGCCGGCAGCGGCGGCCCAAATCAGCCGGCGATAGTGCCCCTACTTCCCGCCCTTGACCGGAGCCGTCCGGTCCGGAAGCGTCATCGCCGACCCGCTCGTCGCCGGCGGCTTCTTCGTCGCCTTCGGCTTCTTCGCTTCCCGACCGCTGTTCTTCTGACCCTTCGCCATCACACCCTCCTGTCCCTCCCCAAGGTGGGCCGCTTCCTCCCGCCCCGCAACACCCCGCCCCGCCCCCACCGCCACGACCAGCGCCTGCACCAGCGCGATCGGTCCCGAAATCGGCCGGAACGCCGCAGTCGACGCGTCGTCGAACAGGAACCGCACCGTGGAATGCCGGGCTAACGGGCTGTTCGCCGTGTCCGTGATCGCCAGCACCCCCAACCCCCGCAGATGCGCGTCCCGCACCACGTCCACCACCGGCACCGAGTATTCCGCGAACGCTACCGCCGCCAGCACATCCCCCTGCCGCATGTTCGCCACCTGCTGCCCGGCCATCCCCCCGTCGAAATCCAGCACGCTGCACGCAAGCTCCATCCGCGCCAGCCCATACGCCAGATACGCCGCCACCGGCCGCGACCGCCGCAACCCCGCCACATACACGTGCCCGGCCCCCGCCAGCATCCCCACCGCCCGCGCCAAGGCCCCCCCATCCACCGTCCGCCGCAACCGCTCCAGCGACGCCACCATGTCGTCGACGCACTCCCCCAGCACCTCCATCGCATCCGCCGCCGGCGCCGCATGCGCCTCGAACACCCGTTCCCGATACCCCGAAGCGCCCTCGATCAACCGCAGCCGGAACACGAGCTGCAGCTCCGAGAACCCGCCATACCCGAACGCCCGCGCAAACCGGATCAACGCCGAAGGCTGCACCCCCACCGTCCCCGCAATGACCGCGATCGTCTGCAACGCGAACCCGTTCGGATCCTCCAGCGAATACCGCGCCAGAAGCCGCAGATGCGGACTCAGCCCGTCATGCCGCGCCCTGATCCGCGCCCGCAGCGAATCGAACGTCTCCCGCGTGCTCACCACCCCGCCTCCTGTACGTCATCCCCGGACTTGATCCGGGGACCTCGTCCCATGCACCCGCCAAGCGCAACCCCCACCCAGAAACCCCTTGCCCCGAGACCAGAAACGGCGTTCCATACAAATAGAATAAAAATTCTAATCGGCCGCCAGAGCCGAAACCAGGGGAAACACGCCATGCCACCCGCCATCACCAAACGCCACCTCCTGACCGCTGCCGCCGCCACCACCTTCGCCGGACCCTGGCGCCACAACCGCGCCCACGCCCAGTCCAAACCCATCAAGCTCGGCCTCACCTGCGACGCCAGCGGCCAATACGGCAACTCCGGCCAGGACGACCTCCGCGGCATCAGGATCGCCATCGACGACGCCAACGCCCGCGGCGGAATCCTTGGCCGCCGCATCGAATGGGTCACCGCCGACACCGAAACCAGCCCCGCAACCGGAAGCCGCATCGCCGAGCGCTTCATCACCCGCGAGGACTGCCCCATCCTCATCGGCGCCCTCCACTCCGGCGTCGCCAACGCCATCACCCAGGTCGCCGCCAAATACGGCGTCATCTACCTCAACACCAACTCCTCCGCCCCCAGCGAGGCCGGCGAGAACTGCAGCCGGGTCAAGTTCGTCTGGGACGGCAACGGCACCAACTTCACCAAGGCCGCCGTCCGCAGCGCTGTGAAGGACATCGGCCGCAACTGGATGCTCCTCACCAACGACTACGTCTGGGGCCACTCCACCTCCGCCGCCACGAAGGCCGAGGTCGAGGCCGCCGGCGGACGCGTCATCGACAACCTGCTGGTCCCCCAGAACACCCGCGACTTCACCGCCTACCTGCTCAAGATCCAGCAGGCCAAACCTGACGTCGTGGCCGCCGCCATCGGCGGCGACGACATCAAGGCCCTCCGCCAGCAGGTCGCCCAGCTCAAGCTCGACGGCAAACCCGCCTGGATCAACAACCAGCAGGACTGGCCCGACGTCTGGGGACAGCCGGAATCCCTCTTCGGCGTCTTCGGCACCAACTGGTACCACAAGCTTCCCCTGCCCGGCGTGCCGGAATTCGTCGCCAAATGGCAGAAGATGGCCGGACCCGGCGCCATCCCCGTCCCCGGCAACGTCTCCTACAACGGCTACATGGCCACCCGCGAACTCCTCCGCGCCATCGAACGCGCCGGCTCCACCAACAACGCGAAGATCATCCGCGAATTGGAAGGCCTCAAGCTCACCGCCGAAGACCGCATGCAGCACCACGGCGCCTACATGGACCCCGCCACCCACCAGCTCCAGCAGACCATCTACCTCGCCCGCCGCAACACGAAACCCGTCGACGACACAGACCTGTTCGAGATCGTCTCCTGGATCACCCCCCAGGAAGCCCAGGACCCCGACGCCGCCCGCAAGTGCAAGCTCGTGCCCATCGAACAACTCCCCTCCGTCGACGCCTGAGATCGCGGGTGTCGCTGCTGCCCCACCTCGTCAACGGCGTCACCCTCGGCCTGCTGTTCGCCCTCATCGCTCTCGGCTTCATGCTGGTCGTGGGCGTGATGGAGCAGATCAACCTCGCCCACGGCTCCCTCTTCGCCCTGGGCGCCTACGCGGCGCTGACCCTCATGGGCCCGGCGCCGCCCTTCCCCGGTCCCATCGCCACCTGGTGGCTCGGCCAATCCCTCGGCCTCCGCTTCGCCCTCACCCTCGTCCTCGCGCCCATGCTCGTCGGCATCGCCGCCATCCCGCTCGAACTCGCCATGCGCCGGACCTACGGCCGCGACCCCCTCTTCGGCCTCCTCCTCACCTTCGGCGCCGCCATGGTGATCGAGGAAGCGATCCGCCTCGGCTGGGGCACCCGCGACTACGCCCTCCCCACGCCCCCATCCATGTCCGGCGGCTTCATCGCGATGGACCTCATCTGGTCCACCTACCGCCTCTACGCCGCCGGCATCGCCGCCCTCGTCATCGCCCTCACCTGGGCCTTTATCGAACGGACCCCCTACGGCGCCATCATCAAGGCCGGCGCCCATGACAGCGAGATGGTCCGCGCCCTCGGCATCGACCTGCCGAAGCTCCGCGCCCTGGTGTTCGTCCTCGGCGCCGCCCTGGCCGCCATCGCCGGCATCGTCATGGCCCCCATCTGGGGCATTCGCCCGCACATGGGGGTGGAGGCCGTCGTGCCCGCCTTCCTCATCGTCGTCCTCGGCGGCGTCGGCTCCTTCTGGGGCGCCGTCACCGGCGGCCTCCTGGTCGGCCTCGTCGTCGGCCTCGCCGGCGCCTACGCCTCCGAGTGGTCGCTCGTCTCGATGTACATCCTGCTCGTCGCCGTCGTCACCCTCCGCGCCCGCGGCCTCTTCGGCAAGAAAAGCATCCTCGAAGCATGACCCCCTCATGACCCGGACCCCCGCCCACGCCCGCCGCCTCGTCACCCCCGCCATGATCGGCGTCGTCCTCCTCCTCGCCACCGTCCCCGCCTGGATCTCCGCCGTCGGCCTCTACCCCTACCTCGTCGTCGAGATCCTCATCTGGTCCATCTACGCCCTCGCCTTCAACCTGCTCCTGGGCACGGCCGGCCTGCCCTCCTTCGGACACGGCGCCTATTTCGGAGTAGGCGCCTACGCCTTCGGCCTCGCCCAGTTCCACCTCCTCCCCAACCTCTGGCTCTGCCTCCTCGCCGCCCTCCTCGCCGCCGCCCTCGCCGGCGCGTTCGTCGCCGCCTTCATCTCCCACCGCCGCGGCATCTACTACGCCTTCATGACCATCGCCTTCGGCCAGATCGCCTGGTTCGTCGCCATGAAGGCCCACGCCGTCACCGGCGGCGAGGACGGCCTCCTGAAGATCGCCCGCCTCCCCGCCGACTTCGGCCTCGTCGCCTTCGACCTCCGCTCCAACATCGCCCTCTACTGGTTCGTCCTCGCCGCCTTCGCCCTTGTCGCGACCGGCCTGTGGCGCCTCACCCACTCCCCCTTCGGCCGCATCCTGGCCGCCATCCGGCAAAGCGAGACCCGCGCCGCCCACCTCGGCTACCCCGTCCGCGCCTGCAAGGCCGCCGTCTTCACCCTCTCCGCCGCCCTCTCCGGCTTCGCCGGCGGCCTCTTCGCCATGGCCCAGAACGCCGCCTTCCCCGACGTCATGAGCCTGCATCAATCCGGCATCGTCGTGATGATGGTCCTCGTCGGCGGAGGCCTCGTCAGCTTCTGGGGCCCGGTCATCGGCGTCGTCGTCTACATCCTGTCCCGCGACGTCATCGGCGCCGTCACCAACACATGGATGCTCTGGTTCGGCCTCATGTTCATCGCCGTCGTCCTGTGGCGCCCCGAAGGCATCGCCGGCGCCGCCCAGGCCTGGTGGACCGCCCGCGGCACCCGCCGCCGCGGCCGCACCGCCCTCTCGGAAATCGCCCGATGATCCCGGTGCTCGAAGCCCGCTCCATCCACGTCCGCTTCGGCGACCGCGTCGTGCTGGAAGACATCGACCTCGCCGTCGCCCCCGGCGAGTTCCACGGCATCATCGGTCCCAACGGCGCCGGCAAGACCACCTTCTTCAACGTCCTCACCGGCCGCGTCCGCCCGGCCCGAGGACAAATCCTCCTCGCCGGCGTCGACGTCACCGGCCTCCCCCCCCACGCCATCGCCGCACGCGGCGTCGCCCGGTCGTTCCAGGTCATGACCCTCTTCGACGCCTTCACCGCCCGCGAGAACGTCGAACTCGCCCTCCCCGCCTTCCGCGCCCGCAAGGCCGACCTCGCCCGGCCCGCCGTCGACGAACCCCACCTCATGCGCGAAGCCCTCGCCATCCTCGCCCAGGTCGGCCTGCAGGACCGGTCGGAAACCCTCGCCGCCGACCTTCCCTACGGCGACCGCCGCGCGCTCGAGATCGCCGTCGCCCTCGCCCAGCGCCCGAAGATCCTCTGCCTCGACGAACCCACCTCCGGCCTCGGCTCCGACGGCGTCGCCCGCCTCGCCACCCTCGTCGCCCGCCTCAAGGGCACCCTCGCCATCGTCGCCATCGAGCACGACATGGGCTTCCTCTTCGACCTCGCCGACCGCATCTCCGTCATCCACTGGGGCCAGGTCGTCGCCAGCGGCGACCCAGCCAGCCTCCGCGCCAACCCCTGGGTCCAACGCTCGAACCTCGGCCGCCTCCAATGACCCCACCATCCCGCTCCCTCTCCCTCCCCTCCCTGAGATCAGGGAAAGGCCCCATGACCCTCCTCGAAATCGACCACATCCAGACCTTCTACGGCGAAACCCAGGCCCTCTTCGACGTCAGCCTCACCGTCGCCCACGGCGAGGTCCTCGCCCTTCTCGGCCCCAACGGCGCCGGCAAGACCACCACCCTCCGCTCCATCCTCGCCCTCACCCGCCCCCGCCGCGGCCGCATCGCCTTCGACGGCGCCGAGATCACCGCCTGGCCCACCCACCGCATCGCCCGCGCCGGCATCGCCTGGGTCCCCGACGACCGCCGCCTCTGCCCCACCCTCTCCGTCGCCCGCAACCTCGCCATCGCCCGCAAGCGCTCCCGCTTCCGCCCCTGGAGCCTGCGCGACGTCTGCGCCATCTTCTCCCCCCTCCCCCACCTCATGGCCCGCGACGCCGAAAACCTCTCCGGCGGCGAGATGCAGATGGTCGCCATCTCCCGCGCCCTCCTCGGCGCCCCCGGCCTCGTCCTGTTCGACGAACCCAGCCAAGGCCTCGCCCCCCGCATCGTCGCCGACGTCCTGGACACCATCCGCCGCATGAAAGCCGAAGGGATCGCCGCCATCGTCGTCGAACAGAACGCCGAACTCGCCCTCTCCGTCGCCGACCGCGCCGCCATCCTCGACCGCGGACGCATCGCCTGGACCGGCCCGGCCGCGACCCTCCGCGACGACCGCGCCCTCCGCCGCCGCCTGCTGGGCGCCTGATGCAGCCCCTCCTCGTCCTCGACCGGGTCCGCAAGGAATACCGCCGCGGCCTCCTCCGCCGCCCCGGCTTCACCCTTTCCGCCGACCTCGCATACCTCCCCGGCCAGGTCATCGGCGTCGTCGGCCCCAACGGCGCCGGCAAGACCACCCTGTTCGAGATGATCACCGGGTCCAACACCCCCACCTCCGGCCGGGTCCTCGTCGCCGGCGCCGACATACACCGCGTCAAATACGCCCAGCGCGACCGCCTCGCGATCCACTACCACCAGTCCTACCAGGTCCGGGCCTTCCGCCGCCGCATCCCCTCCGCCCTCCTGGCGCCCTCCCCCACGCCCCGCCCGGTGCTGCACCTGTTCGACGAACCCCAGTTCAACCTCCAGGACGGCTACATCGGCTTCATGCTCGACTTCTTCCGCGCCCTCCGCTCCCGGGGATGCCTCGTCTTCCTCTGCCTCCACCCCACCGCCGCCTGGCACCTGGAAATCCTGCACGAGATCGCCGACGGTTTTCTTCTTCTCGACGCCGGACAGGCCCTGCCCCGGCAGGACTTCGCAACCCTCCTCGCCGACCCGCGCATGCAGGCCTACCTTGGCCGCGACATGACCGCAGCCGCGCGGGCCCTGACCGCATGAACGACCACCCCGCCCCCATCACACCGCGCGTGAATCTCGACGCGCTGGACCGCCTGTTCGACCTCGAAGGCCGCCGGGTCTTCATCCCCGGCGGCTACGGCGCCCTCGGCGAGGCCCTGGCCTGGGGCTTCGCCCGCCGCGGCGCCCACGTCGCCATCGCCGGCCCCTCCCTCGAAAAGGCCGCCCACCTGGCCGGCAGCATCGGCGCCAACGCCCACGCCTTCTCGCTCGACGCCCGCTCCGTCCCCGCCATCGCCGCGACCGTCGACGCCGTCGCCCGGCGCCTCGGCGGCATCGACATCCTCATCAACTGCGTCGGCATCCAGCGCGAGCAGGCCCTGCTCGACGTGACGGAAGACGTCTTCGACGACATGGTCGCGACCAACCTCAAATCCGCGATGTTCCTCGCCCAATCCGTCGCCCGCCTGCAGATCGCCGCCGGCCGGGGCGGCCGCCACGTCCACCTCCTCTCCGTCCGCTCCCACCTGGCCCTCCGCGGCCGCGGCTACTCCGCCTACTGCGCCACCAAGGGCGGCCTCCTGATGCTGGTCAAGCAGCACGCCATGGAGCTCGCCCCCCACGACATCACCGTCAACGGCGTCGCCCCCACCTTCATCCGCAGCGACCGCATCCGCCCGCATCTGGAACGCGACGAGTTCCGCGCCTTCATCCTCCAGCGCAACCCCATGAACCGCATCGGCGACCCCATCGAGGTCGTCGGCCCCGTCATCGCCCTGGCCTCCGCCGCCGGCAGCTACATCACCGGCCAGGTCCTCTTCATCGACGGCGGCGTCACAGCAAGCCAGTAGGGTGGAATGCCCCCGAGCATTCCACCCTCCACGCACGATCGACCCACTAAGGCATCAAAGGCCGAACCCGAGCCCCGATATCCGCCACCGCCTGCCCCGGCGTCTTCCGCCCCAACACCGCCGCCTGAGCCTCCTCCACCATGATCCCCGCCGCCCGGCTGCTCTCCGGCCAAGCCGGATACGGGATCCGCGCCGAAGCCAAAGCCCGGGCCTCCACCGCCGCCACCGGCTGCGCCGCCGCGAACGCCGCCTCCCCATACGTCGAAACCCGAACCGGCCCGTTCCCGTTCCGCGCCGCACCCAGCGTCACCGAGGGATCGCTCATCGCCCGCACGAAGCTCCACGCCAGCGCCTTGTCCCGCGCGTTCCGCGGAATCGCCATCGACCAGAACTCCACCGCCGAAGCCATCCGCGTCCCCGCCGGCGCGTCGATGCTCACCGGGAACTCCACCGCCTTGATCCGCCCCGGGAACCGCGACTGGTCCTCCCGGTTCAACTGCGCATACCGCGCGAACGGCAAGATCGCGAACGCCGCCCGCCCCTGCTGCATCCAGCTCACCTGGTCGTCGTTGCTGATCACGGTATAGTTCCGCGGCAGCACGCCCCCCTCGAAGAACGACCGCAGCAGCGCCAATCCCCGCTCCATCCCCGACGGGAACGGCAACAGCGCCCCATCCGCCCCGATGAAATCCCCTCCGTACGCCCGCGCGAACATGATCGGGAACGCCGCCAGCGACGCCGTCATCACCAACCCCGCCACCGGCGCCCCCTCCGCCCCCCGCCCCGCCACGCGCCGGGCCTGGTCCGCGAACTCCTCCAGCGTGCGCGGCGGCGCCGTGATCCCCTTCGCCTCCAGCAACGCCTCGTTGTAGAACAGCCCGTTCGTCGCATGCCGGAACGGCACCGCCCTCACCTCCCCCCCGAACGTCATCGCCGCAACCAGACCCGGCGCCATATCCCCCCACGCCGCAATCGGCTCCCGCGCCTGCCACGCCCCCAACGGCTCGAACAACCCGGCCACCTCCGCACTCGCCCGCCCGTTCAGCACGAACCCCACGCCGAAATCGGTCGACGGCAAGCTCAACTCCCGCAGCAACCGATCCCCCAAAGGATCGATGTCCAGCGTCGTCCACCCCAGCTCCGCCCCCGCCTGCGCCCGCCACCCCGCCGTCTGGTCCCCCGCCGCCCCCGAAGTCAGCACCGACTGCATCACCCGATGCCCCAGCACCTCCAGCTTCCGCCCCTGCGCCCAAGCCGTCCCGCTCGCCAGAACCGACCCGGCCACGAACCCACGCCGCCCAATGCCGAACGCCATCGCACCCTCCCGACCTTTCCCAACTGCTTATCGGATAGGTTGATCGGTTGCAAGCAGCCACGCAGCTTCATACAATGCCGCATGGACGCTCCCGACCCCTTCGACAACGCAGGCCTCACCCAGGTCCGCCTCGCCGACGGCATCATCGCCCACCTCACCCGCGCCATCCTCGACGGCCGCCTCACACCCGGCGAAAGCCTCCCGAGCGAATCCGCCCTCGCCCTCCGCTACGGCGTCAGCAAGCCCGTCGTCCGCGAGGCCATCCGCCAGCTCGCCGCCCAGGGCGTCCTCCAGGTCGGCCAGGGCCGCGCCACCCAGGTCCGCGCCCTCAACGCCGACCCCCTCGGCCGCTTCTGGCTCTTCGCCGCCGGCAACGGCCCCGAGGGCCTCGCCGAAGCCGTCGAACTCCGCCGCATGCTGGAACCCGCCGCCGCACGCGTCGCCGCCCTCCGCCACACGCCGGCCGAACTCGAGACCCTCCGCACCACCCTCGCCGAAATGCGCGCAGCCCTGGGCAACGTCCCCCGCTGGATCGACGCCGACCTCGCCTTCCACGGACAGCTCGCCCTCATGGCCCATAACCGCCTCCTGCTGCTGCAGATGCAGGGCCTCGTCCCCGTCATCCGCAACGTCATGGACCGCTTCAACGCCCGCGCCGCCCGCACCCGCGCCGAATGGCGCGCCACCTGGGACCGCCACGCCCGAGTCGTCGAAGCCCTCGCCGCCCGCAACCCCGCCGCCGCTGAACACGCCATGCTCGCCCACTTCGCCGCCGCCGACACCGCCATCGCCGAGCTCTTCCCCGACGGCCCCCCCACCGCCGCCCACGATCGCTGAACCCCGCTTGCCAGCCGCCGGCAACAAGGCTCCATTGCGCTCCGAACCGATCCGGGCCGTGACATGCGCTGCGCCACCCTTCTGCTCGCTCTCCTCCTCGCCGCCTGCCAGTCCTCGCAGGTCTTCACCAACAAGCCCCTCCCGGCCGACCCCGACGCCTATTCCTCCGGCTACCGCCTCGCCAAGCTCATCGACAAGCCCGAGGGCCACGTCTTCCTCGTCCTCGCCTTCTCCGGTGGCGGCAAGCGCTCCGCCGCCTTCGCCCACGGCGCCCTCCGCGGCCTCCGCAACATCCGGATCGAGGAGGACGGACAATCCCGCACCCTCCTCTCCGAGGTCGACTACGTCGCCGCCGTCTCCGGCGGCAGCTTCCCCGCCATGCACTACGGCCTCTACGGCGACAAAACCTTCGAGACCTTCCCCGCCGAGTTCCTCAAGCAGGACATCAACAGCTACATCTTCGGCACCTACCTCCTCCCCTGGAACTGGGAGTGGCTGGTCAACCCCCTCTACGGCACCAACGACCGCATGGAGGCCGTCTACGATAAGCTGATGTTCAAGGGCGCCACCTTCGCCGACCTGCAGAAGCGCGGCCTCCCGCTCATCTCCATCAACGCCACCGACATCGCCAACGGCGTCAGCTTCTCCTTCACCCAGCCCAGCTTCGACCTGCTCTGCTCCGACCTCTCGTCATTCCCCCTCGCCCGCGCCGTCGCCGCCAGCAACGGCTTCCCCGTCCTCTTCACCCCCATCACCCTCACCAGCCACCGCGCCAACTGCCCCATGCCCCGCCCCGACGACCCGGCCCGCGCCACGATGGTCTCCGGCACCCTCTCCCGCCAGGCCGCCCTGCTGCGCACCGCCGACCGCTACCTCGACCCGCAACGCACCGAATACCTCCACCTCATGGACGGCGGCATCGCCGACAACCTGGCCATGCGCTCGCTCCTCAACGGCCTCATCTCGCTCGACAGCAACCCCGAACTCCTCCGCCGCGTCGCCCCCAACGTCCGCCGGGTCCTGGTCATCAGCGTCGACGGCCAGGCCGCGACCGACCCCACGCTCGGCAAGAAACGCATCGTCACCGGCTTGGGCCAGGTCTTCTCCGCCGTCTCCGGCACCCAGATCGACAGCTACAACTTCGAGACCCTCCTCCTCGCCGACCAGCAGACCAAGGGCCTCGTCGACCGCCTGAAGACCGAGCGCTGCTCCCGCGGTCCCATCACCCAGGGCCGCCCCTGCGACGACGTGAAGGGCGAGCTCGTCCACATCTCCCTCTCCGACGTCGACGACGTGGCCCTCCGCGAACGCCTGCAAGCTATCCCCACAGGCCTCACGATCCCCGATCAGGACGTCGACTCCCTCGTCGAACTCGGCGAGCGCCTGGTCACCACCAACCCCCGCATCGCCGCCGTCCTGTCCGGCGCCGCCGATCCGCCCGCCCCGCTCCCCGGCCCCCGCAGCCAAGCCCGGCCCGTCTCGATGCGCCCCTGATCCGCATGAACGACACCCTCTCCAATCGGGAGAGGGCTGGGGTGAGCAGGACAATCGGGCTCCGCTTGTAAAAAGCGATCGACGCATCCCCACCCGTCATGGCCGGGCTTGTCCCGGCCACCCACGTCGCGCCGCAACGGACCGGCAACGCCCCTGACCCGACGACGCCTCCAGCGCGACAAGACCCGAAGCGAGCTGACCTCTACGCCGCCAGCATCCGCCCCGCCCGGCACTGCATCAGCGGCTGGATCCGCGCCCCGAACGCATCCAGCCCGATCAGGAAATCATCGAACGTCAACATGATCCCCTTCACCCCCGGCATCGCAGCCACCTCGTCCAGCAGCCGGGCGACCGTCGCATACGACCCCACCAGCGTCCCCATGTCGAAGTTCACCGGCGACGGATTCCGCAGCACCGCATCCGCCATGCTTCCCGCCGCCGGCGCCGGGTCCTCGGCCGCCTTGCCCAGCAGATGCGCGATCGCATCCTTGTCGGCGCCCGCGTTGTACAAGTCCCACTTCGCCATCGCCGCCGCATCCGTCTCGTCGGCGATGACCATGAACAGCATGTAGCTGCCCACATCCCGCCCCGTCGCCTTCGCGTGCTCCAGCATCCGCGCCGGCAGCGCCGCCGCCCGCGTCGGCTCGTTCACCCCCTGCCCCAGCGCGAAGTTGTAGTCGCAATACGTCGCCGCGAACTGCATCCCCCGGTCGCTCTGCCCGGCCGAAACCACCGGCACCGCCGCCTCCGGCCGGGGGCTCAGCCGGCAATCCTCCATCTGGAACCACTCGCCCTTGAAGTCGCTGTGCCCCGTCTCCCACAAATCCCGCAGCACCCGCACATACTCGGTGCTGTAGTCGTAACGCCGCCCGAAATGCTCGTCCCCCGGCCACAACCCCATCTGGCTGTATTCGATCTTGTGCCAGCCCGACACGATGTTGACCCCGAACCGCCCCCCCGAGATGTCGCTGATCGTGCTCGTCATCCGCGCCACGATCGCCGGCGGGATCGTCAAAACCGCCACCGAAGCGAACAGCCGGATCCGGCTCGTCACCGCCGCCAGCCCCGCCATGAGCGTGAAACTCTCCAGCCCATGATCCCAGAACTCGGTCTTCCCCCCGAACCCGTGCAGCTTGATCATGGACAACGCGAACTCGAACCCCAGCGCCTCCGCCTTCTGCACCACCAGCCGGTTCAGCTCGAAGCTCGGCATGTACTGCGGCGACGTGGCCGACAGCAGCCACCCGTTATTGTTGATGGGAATGAAGATGCCGATATCCATGCCGGGCCCCCTGGGTCTGGCCCAACCGTCAGCAAACCCCATGCCACCCCACGTCGACACGTCATGCCCCGGCCTCCAGGACGGTCCGGCACCCGAGAGCCCGCACCGCAAACCCCTCCCTCTCCCCGCCGGCTACGGTTTTCGTTTCCCCTCCCGTCCAGGGAGGGGTTAGGGATGGGTGCCGCTCGCACGGGCTGTCCGGGCACGAAGTTGCTGCAAACGCTCGTTCTCCGCTGGCACGACAAACCTGAGGCCTCATCTCCGCCGACCCGGCAATTCTCTGCGCGCGCGGTGCCTCTGTGGCGCCCCTTGTCCTGTCACAGGGCTCAAACGATCCCCCTCGGGCCGGAGCGAGGGCCCGCGTCACGCACACGATCAGGCCGGAGCAAACATCACGCGCTTCCATCAGCAGCACGGACCCGAAACTCACCCGGCCTTCGGGCTACGGCGTCCCCCCGTCCCACGCCTGCGCCGGGCTTGTCCCCGCCACCCACCCGGGGCCGCGTCCACGCTGCTGAAAAATCGTGGGACCCTTCATCGAAGGCAAAGGGGCTTTGCCCCTTTGAACCCCATCAAAGGCAAGCCTTTGAAATCCATGAATTGAAGAACCGGGAACTGGGGCCCGCGGCCACAGCGGAACAGCGGCGCGGCCTCTCCCACGCTGTCAAGCCGCCCGAACCCCCACCAGGAATGCGTCCACCTCCCCCGACAACTGCCCCGTCCGCCGCGTCAGATCCCCCGTCGCACTCAACAGCTCCCGCGCCGCAGCCCCGGTCCGCCCCGCCGCAGCACTCACCCCCGCAATGTTCACCACCACCGCACGGGTCCCCGCCGCCGTCTCCTGCACGCTCCGCGCAATCTCCGACGTCGCCGCCCCCTGCTGCTCGACCGCGTTCGCGATCGTCGCCGAAATCCCGCTCATCCGCTCGACCGTCGACGCGATGCTCCCGATCGCCGCAACCGCATCCCCCGTCGTCGCCTGGATCTGCGCAATCTGCGCCCCGATCTCCTCCGTCGCCTTCGCCGTCTGGCTCGCCAGGCTCTTCACCTCGCTCGCAACCACCGCGAACCCCTTCCCCGCATCCCCTGCCCGAGCCGCCTCGATCGTCGCGTTCAGCGCCAACAGGTTCGTCTGACTCGCGATGCTGCTGATCAGCCCCACCACCTCGCCGATCCGCTGCGCCCCGTCCGAAAGCGTCCGAACCACCGCATTCGTCCGGTTCGCCTCCGCCACCGCATGCCCCGTCACCTCGCCCGACTGCGCCACCTGCCGCCCGATCTCCGCGATCGACGCCGAAAGCTCCTCCGCCGCCGCCGCAACCTGGTTCACCGCAACGCTCGCCGCCTCCGCCGCGCTCGTCACCGCCTCCGCCTGGGACCCCACCTGCTCCGCCGTCCCCGACAAGCTCGCCGCCGTCCCGTTCAACGACCCCACCGCCGCCGTCACCGCCACAAGGCTCGACCCGGCACTCACCCGGAACCGGTCCGCGACCGTCGCCATCGCCTCGCTCCGCTGCGCCCGCGCCTCCGACTCCAGCTCCCCCTGCCGACCCCGAAGCCGCTCCGCCTCCACCAGCCCGTCCCGGAACCCCAGAACCGCACGCGCCATCAGCCCAACCTCGTCCCGCCCCTCCGTCCCCGGAACCGGCGTGTCCAGCCGCCCCGCCGCCACCGCCGCCATCGCCCCGCGCAACCGCCCCAGCCGCCGCATCGTCCGGCTCACGGCAAACCACAGCAGCCCGGCCCCCACAACCGTCACCGCGCCCCCCACCAGCGCCGCCTCCCGCATCAAACGCTCCAGCACCGCCAGGAACTCGGCCTTCTTCACCCCCACGTACAAAACCCCGATCACCTTGCCCCCCGGCGCCTTGATCGGGTCATACGCCGTGAAGAACGGGACCCCCACCACCTCCGCCTCCCCCCGATACGAACGCCCCTCCTTCAGCACCGCATCGTACACCGGCCCTGGCGCCAGCCGGGTTCCTACCGCCCGCGACCCGTCCGGCTTCTGCACGTTCGTCGCGATCCGTAGATCCCCCATGAAGATCGTCGCGGTCCCCCCGATGATGTCCCGAACCTTGTCCACCAGCGCGAAATTCTCGTTCAACACCACCGGCCCGGCCTGCATCGTCCCGTCGGCCACCGTGAACGCCCCGCCCCCGGAAGCCTGCAACACCTGGTGCCACGCCAGCCGGATGTTCGCTTCCAGCGTCGCCTGCGCCTGCCGGCGCATCTCCCCCTCGACCAGCCGCAGCACGATCCCCACCGTCACCACCACCGCCGCCGCCGTCACGGCCGCCCCCAGCGCCGAAAGCCGGACCGTCAGGGATGGGTGGCGCCAGGATCGTCTCACGGCAGCGGTCCTCGATATGCTGGCCCCAACCTTCGGCCCCCCGGATGAACATCCGGTAAACCGCCGCCCGCCGTAGCCCCGCCCGCCCCGCCGCACTACCATCCCCCCCATGCCCGCCCCCACCGCCGCCGGCGCGTCCCCAACGATCGCCCAGTGGTTCGCCCTCAAGGCCGACCACCAGGACGCCCTCCTCTTCCTCCGCATGGGAGACTTCTACGAACTCTTCTTCCACGACGCCGAAGCCGCAGCATCCGCCCTCGACATCGCCCTCACCCGCCGCGGCGAACACCAGGGCGCCCCCATCCCCATGTGCGGAGTCCCCGTCCACGCGTCCGAGGCCTACCTCGCCCGCCTCATCCGCCGCGGCTTCCGCGTCGCCGTCGCCGAACAGATGGAGGACCCGAAAACCCGCACCGGCAAAGGCCCCCTCAAACGCGCCGTGACCCGCCTCGTCACCCCCGGCACCCTCACCGAGGACAGCCTCCTCGACGCCCACCGCCCCAACCTCCTCCTGGCCCTCGCCCCCCTCGGGCCCACCATCGGCGCCGCCTGGCTCGACGTCTCCACCGGCCTCTTCCAGACCGCCACAACCGCCCAGGCCGACCTCCCCGCCCTCCTCGGCCGCCTCGAACCCGCCGAGATCCTCGCCCCCGCCGCCCTCCCCCTCGCCGACTGGTCCCCCCGCCGCGGCCCCGAAACCGCCGCCCCCGCCCCGATCGCCGCCCGCCGCCGCGTCGCCGAGACCTTCGGCGCGTCCGACCTCGACGCCTTCGGCACCTTCACCGACGCGGAAGCCGTCGCCGCCGCCCTCGCCCTCGACTACGTCCGCGCCAGCGCCGCCGGGCAACTGCCACGCCTGTCCCGCCCCGAACCCCAATCCGCCGCCGGCCAGATGCTGATGGACGCAGCCACCCGCATCAGCCTCGAAATCACCCGCGCCCGCGACGGCGGCGGCGCCCACACCCTCCTCTCCGCCACCGCCCGAACCCTCACCGCCCCCGGCGCCCGCCTCCTCTCCGCCTGGCTCGCCGCCCCCCTGCTCGACCCGGCCCGCATCGCCGCCCGCCAGGACGGCTGGGGCTGGCTCCTCCTCCAACCCGCCGCCCTCGCCCGCCCCCGCGACGCCCTGCGCGGCCTCCCCGACCTCCCGCGCGCCCTCGGCCGCCTCGCCCTCGGCCGCGCCGCCCCGCGCGACATCGGCGCCGTCCTCCACGCCCTCCGCGCCGCCGCCCTCGCCGACGCATCCATGAACGGCGCCCCCTTCCCCCCCACCCTCGAAACCGTCGACCCCGCCCTGGCGCCCCTCCTCGCCCGCGCCCTCGCCGATCCCCTCCCCGCCCGCATCGACGACGGCGGCATCATCGCCCCCGGCTTCGACGGTGAACTCGACGCCCACCGCGCGCTGCGCGACGACAGCCGCCGCGTCGTCGCCGGCCTGGCGCTCGACTTCGCCCAGCGCTACGGCGTCGCCGCCCTCAAGATCCGCCACCACGCCCAGCTCGGCTACGTCATCGAGGCGCCCGCGACCGCCGTCGAGAAACTCCGCGCCCACCCCGACCTCACGCTCCGCCAGGCCACCGCCAACGGCGCCCGCTTCGGCAACGCGGAACTCGCCACCCTCGACCGCCGCATCACCGAGGCCGCCGACGCCGCCGCCGCCCGCGAACGCCGCGTCTTCCAGCATCTCGTCGACCAGGTCCTCGCCGCCGGCCCCGCCCTGCAATCCTGCGCCGACCGCCTCGCCCGCCTCGACGTCCTCCAATCCTGCGCCCGCCTGGCCGAGGGCGGACGCTGGTGCCGCCCCCTCGTCGCCGACTCCGACGCCTTCCGCATCCAGGCCGGCCGCCACCCCGTCGTCGAGGCCGCGCTCGGCACCGCCGCCGCCTTCGTCCCCAACGACTGCGACCTCTCCCCCGCCCGCCGCCTGCTGCTGCTCACCGGCCCCAACATGGCGGGCAAAAGCACCTTCCTCCGCCAGAACGCCCTCATCGCCATCCTCGCCCAGGCCGGACTGCCCGTCCCCGCCGAATCCGCCGAGATCGGCATCGTCGACCGCCTGTTCAGCCGCGTCGGCGCCGCCGACGACCTCGCCCGCGGCCGCAGCACCTTCATGGTGGAAATGACGGAAACCGCCGCGATCCTCAACCAGGCCGGACCCCGCAGCCTGGTGGTGGTGGACGAGATCGGCCGCGGCACCAGCACCCTCGACGGCCTCGCCATCGCCTGGGCCGTGCTCGAGGCGCTGCACGGCCAGATCCGCTGCCGCACCATCTTCGCCACCCACTTCCACGAACTCGCCCGCCTCGCCGGCCAGATGCCCCGCCTCTGCCCCCACACCATGCGCGTCAAGGAGTTCCGCGGCACCGTCGTCTTCCTGCACGAGGTCGCGGAAGGCGCCGCCGGCCGAAGCTGGGGCGTCCACGTCGCCGGCCTCGCCGGGGTCCCGCCCCCCACCGTCCGCCGCGCCGCCACCCTCCTCGCCGCCCTCGAACGCGACGGCCACGGCGCCCCCGCCGAACTCCCCCTCTTCAGCACCCTGCCCGACCCGGCGCCCACCCCGCCCGACCCCCTCCGCGACGCCATCGACGCGATCGACCCCGACCGCATGTCGCCACGCGACGCGCTCGACACCATCTACGCATTGAAGGCATTGAGGACTGTATCCCCTGACGAGACCCCATCGGATCATGATGCTTCGGGCCGCTTCACCCAAACGGATAAACATGATCGTAAAACAAGGAGCTAGAGCGGGATGACAGCTTCTATCAGCGGTCGTCCCGCTCTAGGCTGATCCGGATGGCAATCCCCCCGCCCTGGCCCGAACGGCCCGAGGACGCGACCCTGATGCTCACGCAGGCGCTCGACCGCCTGCGCGTGCCCGGCAAGCCCCTCCTCCGCGACGAGGCCGTCGCCGTCTTCCGCCGCCACATGGCCCGCGCCCAGCAGCACGTCCAGGAAGGGTTCGAGGCCGGGGAACGCACCGGCCTGCAATCCGGCCGCCTCCTCGGCCGCCTCACCGACGGCGTCATCGCAGCCCTCCACGACGTCGCCACCACCCAGACCCAGCCCGCCGGCGCCGAACCCCTCGCCGTCGCCGCCACCGGCGGCTACGGCCGCGGCGTGCTCGCCCCCTTCAGCGACATCGACCTCCTGTTCATCACCCGCGACACCCCCTCCCCCGGCACCCTCGCGACCGTCGAATACATGCTCTATTTCCTCTGGGACCTCGGCCTCAAGGTCGGACACGCCACCCGCTCCGTCGCCGAATGCGTGGCCGAGGCCGGGCGCGACTTCACCATCCGCACCAGCATGATCGACGCCCGGCGCCTCTCCGGCGACGCCGCCCTGTTCGACGCCTTCCAGGACGCCTTCCTCGCCTTCTGCAAGCAGGACGGCGCCGGCCCCTTCATCCACGCCAAACAGGCCGAGCGCGACGTCCGCCACCGCCGCTACGGCGAAAGCCCCTTCCTGGTCGAACCCAACATCAAGGAAGGCCGCGGCGGCCTGCGCGACCTCCAGACCCTCTACTGGATGACCCGCTACGTCTTCGGCACCCAGGTCATGGGCGAACTCGTCGGCCCCGACAGCCCCGGCGGCGGCATCCTCACCCACCTCGAAGCCAAGCACGCCCGCCGCTCATGGGACTTCCTCTGGACCGTCCGCTTCCACCTGCACTACGTCGCGGGCCGCGCCGAAGACCGCCTCACCTTCGACCTCCAGCCCGTCGTCGGCGCCCGCATGGGCTACACCCGCCACGGCCGCCAGGACGGCG
>CAXTPG010000042.1:0-35096 GCA_964246015.1 uncultured Acetobacteraceae bacterium | reverse complement strand
AAGAAGAAGGAATGCGGTCGAGAAGACTCGAACTTCCACAGGGTTTCCCCCACAAGCACCTCAAGCTTGCGCGTCTACCATTTCGCCACGACCGCATCGTGGAGCGGGGCGTATAGCCGATGGACGCGCAGGGTTCAATCGGGGTCGAGTGGAACGTTTCCCCGGGCCTGCTCGACTACGACACGGCCCTCGCCGCCATGCAGGCCCGCGTCGAAGCCATCCGCGCCGGCACCGCGCCCGAGCAGGTCTGGCTCGTCGAGCACCCGCCCCTCTACACCGCCGGGACCTCCGCCCGCGACGCCGACCTGTCGGACCTCGACCGCTTCCCCACCCACCGCACCGGCCGCGGCGGCCAATGGACCTACCACGGCCCCGGCCAGCGCGTGGCCTACCCCATGCTCGACCTCCACAACCCCCACAACACCATCCCCCCCCGCGACGTCCGCCGCTACGTGGAAGGGCTCGAGGAAGTGCTGATCCGCGCCCTCGCCCGCTTCCACGTGAAGGGCGAACGCCGCCAGGGCCGCGTGGGCATCTGGGTCGCGCACGACGGCGCCGAATCCAAGATCGCCGCCATCGGCGTCCGCGTCACACGCTGGGTCACCTGGCATGGCATCGCGCTCAACGTGTCCCCCGACCTCGCCCACTTCACCGGCATCGTCCCCTGCGGCATCCAGGACCACGGCGTCACCAGCCTGCAGGCCCTGGGCATCCCCGCCACCCTGCCGGACGCCGACCAGGCCCTGAAATCCGCCTGGCACGAAATCTTCTAGGGGCGACGAACCCCCTATCCCGTAGCGCCGGCGTCCCGCCGGCCGCAAACCCGAACCGAAAGGGCTGAGTTAGGTGCCACCCTACCCCACCGACCCCCGCTCCTCGAATCCCACCGTCTCCTCCGGCTCCACCAGATCCTCATGGATCAACGCGACCGAAGCCCCCATCGGCCCCCGCCGGCACGCCCGCAGCAACTCCTCCACCGCTGCCGCCTCCCCCTCCACCAGGGCCTCCACCCACCCGCCCCCATGGTTCCGCACCCAACCCGCAACCCCAAGCCGAGTCGCCATCCGCACCATCCACGCGCGGTAGCCCACCCCCTGCACCCGGCCCTCGATCCGCAGTCTTTTCGCGATCACGACCACGCCCCCTTCACGGCAGGTCGCTCAACCGCAGGAACCGCTCCGCCAGCGCCACATCCGCCGCCACGGCGTCCCGCCGCCGCTTCCCCTCCACGTCCTCCCCCCAGGCCTCCACCTCGAACATCTCGTCCAACATCGCCAGCTCGTGCGCCGCCGCCGCATCCAGCGCCCCGTCCGCCAGCGCCAGCCCCAGCACCGCGCTTCCCAGCGACGGCACCGCGATCCCCAAGGCCGCCAAGGCCTCCGGGCTACGGACCGCCATCGCCGCCTGCACAAGCGCGAGCGCCGCCGGGTCCTGCGCCCGATGCATGATCCCCTCTGTCGGCTCCAGCCTTGCCCCGTACGCGTCCTCCAGCCAATCCAGCCAGGGCTGCCAGGCCCGCGCCTGCCGGATCACCAGCCCTTCCGGATGCCCGGCCCGGTAGCACAGCAGGTCCGTCTCCGCATACGCCGCCAAGGCCTGCGCGACCGGCGACGGGTCGGGCGCGATCCGGTCCTGCGCCGTCCCCGCAAGCCGGGTCAGCGGCACGTCGTCCATCGACATCGTGCCCCCCTTCGCACCCCCCGCCGCCTGCCACTCCGCCGCCACCGCCTCGGCCAGCGCCTGGCCGCGCAGCACCAGCGGCGCACCCCCGGGGATCCGCATGGGCTTGCCGTCCAGCAGCACCGCCAACCCGCCCGGCACCTCGGTCAACACCGCCACATCCCAGAACCGCTTCATCGCGGCATCGCTCCCGCCCGTCCATCCCGCGCCGCCGCCAGCCCCGGCCCGCACGGATCGTTCGCCGCAACCCCGATCGACAACCCGAACCGCCCGGCCAGGTTCCGTTCCAGCGCCGGCACCGGCGCCCGCCATGGCCCGGTCAGCCGCACCGGCGTCTGCACCCCGGCCGACCCGATCCGGATCGTCGGCTTCAACCGCGCATCCATCGTCTCGTCGACCAGGTTGAACGTCCCCTCTCCCTCCAGCCGAACCCGGGTCGCGTCCAGCGCCAGCGCCTTCATCGCCGCCTGCCCCCCCGCCACGTCGAACCGCGCCGCCAGGCACCGCACATGGCTCCGCCCCCCCAGCTCGACCGGCAACCCCGCCGCCCGCAGCGCCGGGCCGAACAAGCCGGCCAAGGCCTGGTTGTCCACCTCCCCGTCCACCAGAGCGACCCCGAGCCGCCCCTCCAGCGTCGCCGCCAGCGCCCGGACGTCCGCCCCGGCCGCCCGAAGCTGCACATCGACATCCACCGCCCCGGTCAGCGCCCCCCCCCCCCCCAGCGCCGCCGCGATCGGCCCCGCATCCAGCCCCCGCCCCCGCAGCGTCACCGCAACCGTCGGCGGCGCCGCCGAGGCGTCCGCCATCACCTGCCCCTGCACCGCCCCCCCCGGCGAAACCATCTGCATGGGATCCACGCGCAACCGCCCGTCCTGCAGCAGCACCCGGGCCTCGATCGCCCGATACTCCGCCCCGCCCAGCACGACGGCCCCCGCCTGCAACCGCACGTCCGCATCGCCCCCGCGCAGCACCTCGAACGGCACCGCCCGCTCCGGGATCAACCGCCCCGAGAACGACTGTCCTGGCGCCACCGACTGTGGGGCCGGCCCCACAGGCCCCGGGGCCGGCGCAACCGGCGCAGCCGCCACCGGCATCGCCAACCCATCCAGGTCCAGCCGCTGCGACACCAGGGATCCCCGCACCGAAGCCCGCGCCCCCACCCCGAACGCCAGATCCCCCGCCACATCCCCCTGCGCCATCGACAGCCGCAACCCCCGCGCCAGCACCGTCCCCCCCGGTCCCGGCAGCACCCGCACGTCCAGCGCCCCATCCCGCACCGGCGGCAACGCCACCCCCGCCAGCCCGCCCGTGCGCCGCAGATCCGGCACCCGCGCCGAAACCGTCATCTCCAGCCCCCGCCCCGAAAGATCGGCCACGCTCCCCTGCCCCGCCACCGTTGCCCCATCCGCGACCACCAGCACCTGGACCGGCACCATCCCGCCCGCCAGCACCGCCGCCAGGCTGCCCGCGTTCAACGCCACCGCAACCGGCAACGCCCGCACCATGCCCTCGGCCGCCACCTGCACCGGCTTGTCCAGCGCCGGGGCATCGACGCTCAACCGAACCAGCCGCACCCCCGGCGCCACCTCCGAAGTCCCCGCCACCAGCCGCATTCCCGAAACCCCGCCCGGCCCCATCTGCCCCGTCACCTGCACATCCCGCAGCGCCGGCAGCGCCCGCCCGGCCAGCCCTGAAACCGCCTCCAGCGCCGGCGCCAGCACCTGCACCGTCAGCGCGCCACCCATTTCCCCGGCCACCGACGCCGCGACGCCGCCGCCCACGGCCGACACCTCCACCGCCACAGGCGCCCGATCCAGCGCCCCCGTGCGCCCCTTGATCTCGAACGCCACGCCGTTCACCTGCACCGTCCCCGCCACCGCGCCCCCCGCCGGCGACACCGAAAGCGCCGGAACCACCACCGCAGCTACCCCCAGCAGCGCCACCCGCCCATCCTCGACCGTCACCCGCGACACCTCGACCGGGGTCCGGGCCGCCGGCGCCGCCACCGGCCCGGCAGGCCCCGCGACGACCGGCGCCACCGGGGCCTGCCAATTCCCCCGCCCCGCCGCATCACGCTCCAGCAGCACGTCCGGCCCTTCGATCACCACCGACCGCACCTCCACCCGCCCCGACAGCAGCGGCAGCAGCGCCAGCCGCACCTCCACCCGCCGCACCGTCGCCAACGCCTCCCGCGAGAAGCCCGGCAGGTTCAGCAGCACCGCCCGACGCACCTCGATCGCCGGCACCAGCGACCATGCGATCCCGATCGGCCCGTCGATTCGGAACCCCCGCCCCGTCGCCCGCTCCACCGCGGCGCTCACCCGCTGCCGCACCGCCGCACTGTCCAGCACCAGGCCCGACCCCAGCACCACGACGACCGGCACCGCCACCAGCAGGGCCACCAGGCCCAGCAGCAACCGCTTCATCGCCCCAGCCTCATCGCCCCAGCCTCACCGACGCCCTGCCTTCGCCGGGCTTCGGGCCTCGAACCCCAGCGTCCCGAACGTCTCCCGCATATGCGCCGGCAACCCGGCCTCCACCACCAGCCGCCCCCCCGCCGGATGCGGCAGATCCAGCGCCCTTGCATGCAGGTGCAGCTTGTCCGGCAATCCCTCGATCACCGCGTTCCCCGCCCCGTTCTGGTCCGGCTCGTGATACTTCCGATCGCCCACGATCGGCGTCCCCATCGCCACGCAATGCACCCGCAACTGATGCGTCCGCCCCGTCACCGGGCTCAGCTCCATCCACGACAGCTTCTGCCCGGCATGGTCCAGCGTCCGGTAATCCGTCACCGCCCGCTGCGCATCCTCGTCATCCCGCGCCGCCGGAACGCTCCGCTCCCCCCGCGTCCCCGCATACTTCAGCAGCGGCAGGTCGATCCGCCCCTCCGAAGGCGAGGGCCGCCCCGCCACCACCGCCCAATACGTCTTCCGCACATCCCGCCCCCGGAACGCCGCCGACAGCTTCGCTGCCACCCCCGGCGTCCGCGCCAGCACCAGCACGCCCGACGTGTCCCGGTCCAGCCGATGCACCAGCTTCGGCCGCGGACCGCCCTCCTCCCGGAACCCGTCCAGCATCCCGTCCAGGTGCCGCGTGATCCCCGGTCCCCCCTGCACCGCCAGCCCGAACGGCTTGTCCAGCACGATCACCTGGTCGTCGCGATACAGCACCATCGCGTCCAGCTCCCGCCGCAGCGCCGGGTCCGCCTCGGGCCGGGTCACCGTTTTCGGCGCCGGCCCGGCCGGCAACGGCGGCACCCGCACGGCCTGCCCCGGCGCCAGCCGCGTCCCCGTCTCCGCCCGCTTGCCGTCCACCCGGATCTGCCCCGTCCGGCACGCCTTCTGGATCGCCGCCTGCGGCACGCCCGGGAAATGCCGCCGGACCCACCGGTCAAGCCTGATCTCGGACTCGTCGTCCGTGATGGTGCGCAGCTCGACGCTCAACTCATGTGCTCCTTGGTACCGGCCCGCCGACACCATACACCAGCACAGGCACGTTCGCGGCACCCTCGTAGCGCCGGCGTCCCGCCGGCCCTCCCGTCAGTCTTCGGAGCCTGCCATGACCAACCCCGGCCTCTTCGCCGCCGAAGCCCCCTCCCCACTGGCCGATCGCCTCCGCCCCACGAGGCTGGAAGACGTCGCCGGCCAGTCCCATCTCCTCGCCCCCGGCGCCCCCCTCGGCCGCATGGTCGCCGCTCGCACCCTTCCCTCCATGATCCTCTGGGGGCCGCCCGGCTGCGGCAAGACCACCATCGCCCGCCTCCTCGCCACCGCCACCGACCTCGTCTTCGTCC
The DNA here is from genome assembly GCA_964246015.1 of uncultured Acetobacteraceae bacterium. Taxonomy (GTDB): domain Bacteria; phylum Pseudomonadota; class Alphaproteobacteria; order Acetobacterales; family Acetobacteraceae; genus JBBROS01. Next base: position 29,623 of record CAXTPG010000042.1, on the reverse strand, counting down.
CCATCTCCGCCCTGCAAAGCGGCGTCGCCGACCTCCGCCGCGTCTTCGAGGCCGCCCGCGCGCGCCGCCAGGACGGTCACGGCACCCTGCTGTTCTGCGACGAGGTCCACCACTTCAACAAATCCCAGCAAGACGTCTTCCTCCCCTACCTCGAGGACGGCACCGTCACCCTCGTCGGCGCCACGACGGAAAACCCGAGCTTCGAACTCAACGGCGCCATCCTCTCCCGCGTCCAGGTCTTCGTCCTCAAGCCCCTGGACCACGACGCGCTCGAAGCCCTGCTCGCCCGCGCCGAAACCCTGCTCGACCGGCCTGCTCCTCTTACGCCGGAAGCCCGCTCCGCGATCGTCGACATGGCCGAAGGCGACGGCCGCTTCCTGCTGAACATGGCCGAACTCGCCTTCGCATCCGGCGCCGAACCGCTCGACATCGACGCCCTCGGCCGCCTCCTGCAACGCCGTCTTCCCACCTACGACAAGGCGGGTGAGGGCCACTACAACCTCCTCAGCGCCTTCCACAAAAGCCTCCGCGCCTCCGACGCCAACGCGGCCCTCTACTGGATGGTCCGCATGCTCGCCGCCGGCGAGGACTGGCGCGCCATCGCCCGCCGCATGACCTGCGTCGCCAACGAGGACGTGGGCCTCGCCGACCCCCAGGCCATCCTGCAGGCCAACGCCGCCTGGACCGCCTATGACCGCCTGGGCCCCGCCGAGGGCGAACGCGCCCTCGCCCAGGCCTGCCTCTACCTCGCCACCGCCCCCAAATCCAACGCCGTGAACGTCGCCCTGGCCGAGGCCCGCGCCCTCGCCGCCCGCACCGGCAACACAGCCCCCCCGATGCACGCGACGAACGCCCCGACGAGGCTCATGAAGGCCCTCGGCTACAACCAGGGCTACGTCTACGACCACGACACGCCCGAAGGCTTCTCCGGCCTCGACTACTTCCCCCCCGAAACCGGCCGCCACGACTTCTACCGCCCCGTCGAGCGCGGCTTCGAACGCGACCTCAGGAAACGCCTCGACTACTGGGCGGCGCTGCGGGCCCGCCGCGCTCCCTGATCTACGGCCCGGCCCACCACAAGCCCGCCAGCGCCAGCGCCAACGCCGGCGGCATCACCAGCGCCCCCAGCCGCAGGAACGCCCACGCGCCCACCACAACCCCCTCCCGCCGCAGCGCGCCCAGCCACAGGATCGTCGCCAACGACCCGGTCACGCTCAGGTTCGGCCCCAGGTCGATCCCGATCAGCACGGCGCTCGCCACCCGGTCCGGCACCGCAGCCGCGCCCACCGCCGCCCCGGCCAGCAGCCCCGCAGGCAGGTTGTTCACCAGGTTGCACCCGAACGCCGCGACAAGCCCCGCCGCCCAGGCCGCCCCGGCGCCCCACCGCGCCGCCCCGTCATGCAGCACACGCGCAAGCGCCCGCAGCACGCCCGTGTGCTCCAGCGCCGCCACCAGCACGAACAGCCCCGCCACCAGCGGCAAAACCCCCCAGGCGATCGGACGCAGCAGCCCCCACGGCCCCTCCCGCCGCCGCACCAGCACCGCCACCGCCACCACCGCCGCGCAGGCCAGCGTCGGCCACCCCAGATGCCACCCCAGCCCGGACGCCACCAGCAGGGCCGCCGCCGACGCCCCGATCCCCCCCGCCGCCACCCACCCGCCGCCATGCAGCGCCGGCACCGCCACATCGACGCTGATCGGCGCCCGCAACGCCCCGCGCTGAGTCCACCGCAACACCAGGAACGTCGCCCCGATCGACAACGCCGACGGCAACGCGAACCGCCCGAGCCACTCCCCCAGCGGCGGCATCTGCGCCCCGAAGACGACGAGGTTGGCCGGGTTCGAGATCGGCAGCACGAAACTCGCGGCATTGGCGATGAAGGCGCAGATGAACAGGTAGGGCCGCTTGTCCTCCACCCCCGCCGCCCGCGCCGCCGCGAACACCGCGGGCGTCAGCACCACCGCCGTCGCGTCGTTCGACATGAACACGGTCACGACGACGCCCACCGCATACACCAGCACGAACAGCCGCGACGCGCTCCCCTTCGCCGCCCGCGCCGCATGGGCCGCAAGCGTGTCGAACAGCCCCTCCTGCCGGGCCAGCTCCGACAGCAGCATCATCCCGGCCAGGAACAGATAGACGTCGAGCCCCTCGCCCACCGCATGCGCCGCCGCCTGCCACGGCAGCAGCCCGGCCGCCACCAGCACCACGGCGCCCAGAACGGCCCACACCGCCTCCGGCGCGCCCCACGGCCGCGCGATCACCCCGGCCGTCGCTGTCGCTGCGACCACCCATGTCACCCACGCCGCATCGAGGCTCATCGACGACCCTGTGGGAACAACCTGGAACGCATCGGCGTGGCATCCTGAATGCAGTGAGCAGCCGCAACGCATGAGGCTGCTGACGAAGAGTGCGCTACCGGCGGATCGGCCCCGTCCCCGGCGGCGGGATGGCGAACGCGCCGAACTTCGACGACGCCGGCGGGATCGCGCCATACACGCTCGCGGCCGGCGGAAACGCCCCGAACTGCACCGCGGGCGGCAGGAATGGCCCGGCCTGCGCCAGCCGCGGCGGCCCCATCGGCGTCACGATCCGCCCGAACACCCGGCGCTGGTAATCCTCCCCCCGCTCCTGCGTCTGCGAGTGATACATCGCGGTCGCCAACGCCCAATCCTTCGTCTGCCCATAGAGCGCCGTGAGGAACCGCACGGCGTAGGCGGCGTTCGCGGCCGGGTCGAACGCCGTGTCCAGGTCTGCGAACGCCGCGGGATGATGCAGCAGGTTCACCTGCATGCACCCCACGTCGATCGAGCGGACGCCCCGCGCCTGGAACGTCTGCACGGCAGTGACCGCATCCGCTTTGGTCTCGAAGAAGCTCCCCACCCCCTCCACGTTGATGGTCCACGGCCACGGCCGCACCCGCCCCAGCACGGGGTCCAGCCGCCCGCTCTCCACCCGCGCGATGGCCGGCAGCAGCGTCGCCGGAACCGCCGGGGTCCGGGCGGCCGCAAGCGCATCGTCGCACAGATCATGCGGCGTGGGCGGGGCCGGCGGCCCGTATTGCGGCCGCACCGGCCCCGCTGCCACCAGCGCCGCCACCAGCGCCGCCCCCAGCGCCGACCGCGCGAGCGCCCGTGCCGCGCGCGGGATCACGGCACGCCGGGCATCAGGCGGCGATCAGGCCGCCCAGCCGGGCCAACGCCGCCAGATGGCTGTCCGTGTCCCCGAAGCCGCGCTCGATCATCGTCATCCGCTTGAAGTAGTGCCCGACGGAATACTCCATCGTCACCCCGATGCCGCCATGCAACTGCACCGCCTCCTGCCCGATGTGCCGCCCGCTTCGCCCGATCTGCACCTTCGCCGCGTGGATCGCCCTCCGCCGCTCCGTCGCGTCGTCGCTGCCCGCCATCATCGTCGCATACAGCGCCATGCTCCGCGCCTGCTCCAGCGACACGTACATGTCCACGGCACGGTGCTGCAAAGCCTGGTTTTCCCCGATCGCGCGGCCGAACTGCTTGCGGGTCTTCAGGTAATCGACCGTCAGCGCGTGCATCTGGTCCATCACACCCACCGCCTCGGCGCACAGCGCGGCGATCGCCTCGTCCTCCGCCCGCTCGATCGCCGGCAGCGCGTCCCCGTCGCCCAGCGGCGCCGCCGCAGCAGCCTCGAACGTCACCTCCGCCGCGCGCAGCCCGTCCTGGGTCGGGTAGCCCCTGCGCGACACGCCAGCCTGCGCGGCATCGACCGCGAACAGCCCGATCCCGTGCCGGTCGCGCTCCGCCCCATCAATTCGTGCGCTGACCAGCAGAGTATCGGCGCAATCGCCGTGCAGCACGAGCGTCTTTGCGCCGTCGATCGTCCAGCCGCCATCCCGCTGGACCGCCGCCGTCTTCACGTCGTTCAGGCTGTAGCGCGATTGCCGCTCGGCCTGTGCGAAGGCGAACACCCGTGACCCGTCGACCAGCCCGGGGACGAGGCTGTCGCGCTGCTCCGCCGTCGCCCCGTGCCGCAGCAGGGCCCCACACAGCACCACGCTCGCGAAATACGGCTCGACCACCAGGCCGCGCCCGAACGCCTCCATCACGAGTCCCGTCTCGACGGGCCCGCCACCGAACCCGCCCTCACCCTCTGCAAACGAGACGCCCAGCAATCCCAGCTCGGCGAACGCGCCCCACAGCTCCCGGCTCCAGCCGTCGGGCTGCGACCGGTAGCCTCGCCGGGCCTCGAACCCATAACGGTCGAGCACGATGCGATCGACGCTGTCCTTCAACAGGCGCTGGTCGTCGCTGAGGTCGAAATCCATGGGCGGTCCCCAATTATCGTTGGGGGCAGGGTAGCCGTTTCCGGCCACCCTGCCAGCCCACGGGGATTACAGGCCCTGCTTGACGTCGTTCGCGCTGCGCGTGACGGCCCGGCCCGCCGCACTGACATCCTGCCCGGCGCCCGCCGTGGTGTTGCAGGCCGCAAGGACGGGGGCGAGCGTGGCAAGTCCAAGGATCACGAGCACGGCACGAACGGTGGACGAATTACGCATGATGACCTCCTGGTCGTAGGTTCGAGTTCACCCGCTGAACGCCCGCGTAAACCCGAAGTTGCTAGAAATCCAGGTCCGCATAATGCGGCGGGGGCGTCACGCCAGGCACCCGGTCCGCGAGCAGCGCCCGGAAGCTGGGCCGGCACTTCACCCGCGCATACCATTCCCGCGTGGCCGCCGAGACCGTCCAATCGACGTCGCTCGCGAAATCGAGCGCCGACAGGTGCGCCGCCGCCGCAAAATCCGCCAGCGTCAGCGCATTCCCCGCCAGCCACTTCCGGTTCTCCGCCAGCCAGCCGATATATCCCATGTGGTGCCGAAGATTGGTGTAGCCGGCCCGCAGCGCCCCGGCATCCGGGTTGCCGCGCCCGAACAGCCGCTTCATGAACTTCTCGGCCAGAAGGTTCACCGTCACCTCTTCGGCGAACTTCCCGTCGAACCACGCGACCAGCCGCCGCACCTCCACCCGCTCCGCCAGGGTGTGCCCCATCAGCGGCGTGTCGGGATACGCTTCCTCCAGATACTCGCAGATCACCCCGGAGTCCGGGATCACCAGCCCGTTCTCCTCGATCAGGGTCGGCACCTTGTTGGCGGGATTCAGCTCGAGGTACTCCTCCCGCCGCTCCCACACCTTTTCCACGCGCATTTCGAACGGCAGCTTCTTCTCCGCCAGAACCAGGCGGACCTTGCGGGCAAACGGACTCAGCGGGAGATGGTACAGCAGGCGCATGTCAGCTTATCGCCCTCCCGCGCCCCCACCACAACCTCGCAGCGCCGCCGTCCCGCCGGCCCGAAGCCCGCATGACGACATCAAGCCCGCAAAGCCTCCTCCACGACCAGCGGCGCCGGCAAGTACTTCGCATACTCCTTCGGCACCACCTGCCAGAACCGCGGCAGCGCCCGGCCCCAGTCATGCAGCATCATCGCGGCGTACCGGCTCTGCGTCTCGTCCGCATGCCGCTGCACCAGGCCCCGCAGCACGCGCTGCCAGTGCGGATGCTCCACCCGCTGCCACAGCAGCGTATCGGGGTTCACCCGCTTCTCGAACGCGCCGTCCGCGTCATACACGAACGCCTGCCCGCCCGTGAACCCGGCCCCGAAATTATCGCCGACCGCGCCCAGCAGCACCACCGTCCCGCCCGTCATGTACTCGCAGCCATTGCTGCCGCAGCCCTCGACGACCGCGACCGCCCCGCTGTTCCGCACCGCGAACCGCTCCCCCGCCTGCCCGGCCGCGAACAGCTCGCCCGCCGTCGCCCCATACAGGCAGGTGTTGCCGATGATCGTGTTCTGGTGGCTCACCAATGTCGAGCTCGGCGCCGTCCGAACCACGATCGTGGCCCCCGACAGCCCCTTCCCCACGTAGTCGTTCGCATCCCCCAGCACCTCGAGCTTGAGGCCCTGCACCGCGAACGCCCCCAGCGACTGCCCGGCCGACCCGCGCAGCCGCACCGTCAGATGCCCCGGCGCCAGTCCCGTCATCCCATACGCCCGGGTGATCTTGCTCGAGATCTTGGTCCCGATCGCCCGGTGCGTGTTCCGCACGGTGTACTGAAGCTGCATCTTCTCGCCGGCGTCGAACAGCGCCGCCGCGTCCTGGATCATCTGCGCGTCCAGCGTCTCCGGCACCTCGTTGCGGCCCACCAGCGTGCAATACCGGGCATGCCCGCCCGGGTCCGCCTGCGCCAGCAACGGGTTCAGGTCCAGGTCGTCCAGCAGGTCCGACCCGCGGCTCACCTGCTGCAGCAGCTCCGTCCGCCCGATCACGTCCACCAGGCGCTTCACACCCAGGCTCGCCAGGATGTTCCGCACGTCCTCGGCGATGAAGCTGAAAAGGTTGATGACCTTCTCGGGCGTGCCCTCGAACTTCTTCCGCAGCGTCTCGTCCTGGCTGCACACGCCCACCGGGCACGTGTTGCTGTGGCACTGCCGCACCATGATGCAGCCCATCGCCACCAGGCTCGCCGTGCCCACGCCGAACTCCTCGGCCCCCAGCATCGCGGCGATCACCACGTCCCGCCCCGTCTTGATGCCGCCATCCGTCCGCAGCTTCACCCGGTGCCGCAGCCGGTTGAGCATCAGCACCTGGTGCGCCTCGCTCAGCCCCATCTCCCACGGCAGGCCCGCATACTTCACGCTGGTCTGAGGGCTCGCGCCCGTCCCGCCGCTGTGCCCGCTGATCAGGATCGCATCCGCCTTCGCCTTCGCCACCCCCGCCGCGATCGTCCCGATCCCGCTCCGGCTGACCAGCTTCACGCAGACCGTCGCCTCGGGGTTGATCTGCTTCAAATCGTAGATGAGCTGGGCCAGGTCCTCGATCGAGTAGATGTCGTGGTGCGGCGGCGGGCTGATCAGCGTCACCCCCGGTGTCGAGTGCCGCAGCTTCGCGATCAGCCCCGTCACCTTGAACCCCGGCAGCTGCCCGCCCTCGCCGGGCTTGGCCCCCTGCGCGACCTTGATCTCGATCTCCCGGCACGAGTTCAGGTACTCCGCCGTGACGCCGAACCGCCCCGAAGCGATCTGCTTGATGGCTGAGTTCGCGTTGTCCCCGTTGGCCCGCGGCTTGGCCCGCGCCGGGTCCTCGCCGCCCTCGCCGCTGTCGCTGCGCGCGCCGATGCGGTTCATGGCGATGCTCAGCGTCTCATGCGCCTCCGGGCTCAGCGCGCCCAGCGAGATCCCCGGTGCGATCAGCCGCTTTCTGATCTCCGTGATGCTCTCGACGTCATCGACCGGGATGGGCTTCACCAGGTCATGCCGGAAGTCCAGCAGGTCCCGCAGCGCCACCGGCTTCTGCCGCCGCACCCCGTCGGCATAACGGCGATACGTCTCGTAGCTGTCCGTCGCGACGGCGGTCTGCAGCGTATGGATCAGCCCGCCATCGAAGGCATGCACCTCCCCCCGGCGACGCAGCTTGTACACGCCACCCACCGGCAGCGTCGTCGCCTCCCCGTCCCACGCCGCCTCGTGCAGCCCCACCACCCGGCGCGCGATGCCCGAAAGCCCGATGCCGCTGATGCGCGACTGCATCCCCGGGAAGAACTCCGCCACCAGCGCCCGGCTCAACCCGATCGCCTCGAAGTTGTAGCCCCCGCGGTAGGAGCTGATCACCGAGATGCCGATCTTCGACATCACCTTCAGCAGCCCCTTGTCGACGGCCTTCTTATAGCGCTGCACCGCCTCCTTCAGGGTGATGGCCCCGAACAGCCCGCGCCGGTGCCGGTCGGCGATCGCCTCCTGCGCCAGATAGGCGTTGATCGTCGTCGCCCCCACCCCGATCAGCACGGCGAAGTAGTGCGTGTCCAGGCACTCCGCGCACCGCACGTTCAGGCTGGTGAAGGTCCGCAAGGATTGCCGGACCAGGTGCGTGTGCACGGCGGCCGTCGCCAGGATCATCGGAATCGGCGCCCGGGCCGGGCCCTGCCCCTCGTCGGTCAGGATCACGTGGGCGCAACCCGCGCGCACGCCCTCCTCCGCCTCTCGCCGGATCCGCTCGATCCCGGCCCGCAGCCCGGCCTCGCCGTCCGCCACCGGGAAGGTGCAGTCGACATGGCACGCCGCCGCTCCCATCGTCGCCGCCATCGCCGCGAACTCCGCGGTCGACAGCACCGGAGTCTCCAACTGCAGCAGGTCGCACTGGCTGCTGTCCTCATCCAGCACGTTGCCCAGGTTCCCCAACCGGGTCTTGAGCGTCATCACCCGCGTCTCCCGCAGGCTGTCGATCGGCGGGTTCGTCACCTGCGCGAAGGCCTGGCGGAAATAATGGTGCAGCCCGCGATACCGGTCGCTCAGCACCGCCACCGGCGTGTCGTCCCCCATGCTGCCGATCGCCTCGGCGCTGTCCTCCACCATCGGGTGCAGGATCATCTCCAGCTCTTCCAGCGTCATGCCCACGCCCAGCTGCCGCCGCCGCAGCTCCTCGGCCTCGAACAGCACCGGCTCGGGCGCGTCGGTCTTCACCACCTGGTCGATCTTGGTGATCCGCTTCGTCCAGGCGCCGAAATCCTGGCGCGACGACAGCAGGTCCTTCAACGCCTCGTCCCCGAAGAACTCGGCCGTGTCCAGATCGACGCCGATCGTCTGCCCCGGTCCCACGCGGCCCTTCGCGACGATCTCGCTCTCCGCGAACTTCACCATGCCCGTCTCGGACCCCACGACCAGCAGCTTGCTCGCCGTGACCGTGTAGCGCAGCGGCCGCAGCCCGTTGCGGTCGAGGCCCGCGATCACCCACCGCCCGTCCGTCGCGGCGATCGCCGCCGGCCCGTCCCACGGCTCCATCACGGCGTTGCAGTACAGGAACATGTCCCGGTGCGCCGCCGGCATCGTCGCATCGCTGCCGACGCTCGCCGGGATCATCAGCGCCTTCGTCATCGGCGCGTCGCGGCCCGCGCGCACCAGCAGCTCGAACACGCCATCCAGCGTCGCCGTGTCGCTGCCGCCCACCTGCACGACGGGCTTCACGTCCTCGATGTATTCGCCCAGCTCGCCCGCGGCCAGCCGGGTCTCGTGCGACTTCATCCAGTTGATGTTGCCGCTGATCGTGTTGATCTCGCCGTTATGCGCCAGCATCCGGAACGGCTGCGCCAGCCGCCAGGTCGGGAACGTGTTGGTCGAGTACCGCTGATGATAGATCGCGAAGCGGCTCACGAACCGCTCGTCCAGCAGGTCCGGGTAGAACTCCGTCAGGCTCTCGGCCAGGAACATGCCCTTGTAGATGATGCTGCGGCACGACAGGCTGCAGATGTACAGCTCGTTCACCTGTGCCGCGATCGCCTGCTTCTCGATCCGCCGGCGGATGACATACAGGTCCCGCTCGAACGTCGCCTGGTCGGCGCCCCGGCCGCGGATCATGATCTGCTCGATCTCGGGCCGGGTCGCGTTGGCCTTCTCGCCGATGCACGACACCTCGATCGGCACCTGCCGCCAGCCATAGATGCCGTAGCCCAGCGCCAGGATCTCCGTCTCGACGATCGTCCGGCACCGCTCCTGCGCGCCAAGGTCGGTCTTCGGCAGGAACACCATGCCCACGGCGATCGGGTCGGCCCCCGGCGCATGCCCGCTGCGCTCGATGGCGGCACGGAAGAAATCCTGCGGGATCTCGATATGGATGCCCGCGCCGTCCCCGGTCTTGCCGTCGGCATCCACGGCGCCCCGGTGCCACACGGCCCGCAACGCGTCGATCCCAGCCTGCACTACGTCCCGCCGCGCCTTCCCGTCCAGCGCGGCGACGACGCCCACCCCGCAATTGTCGTGCTCCTGGCTCGGGTCGTACGTGTGGACCAGGCGGGCCGCGTTGGCGTGCCATTCGGCTACGAAGTCGCTCATTTGGCCCCTCCCGCTATGTTTAGGCCGAGCTTGCGCAGCTCGTCCCTGTTCTTCTGGATCGCATCGGCGCCCACCTGCGCCGTCCAACGGCGCGCGGCGTCGGTCATGTGCCCGTTCAGCGCACCCAGCTTCGTCTGCGCGCTGCGCCAGGCGTCACCGTCGCGCCTTGCCTCCAGCGCGCGCAGTTCCGGCAGGGTGAAGTCCGCGATCAGCACGTCCTGCAGCCACGCCGTCAGCTCCGGCCTGCGGCCCGCATACTCGGCCTTGAAATAGGACTCGAACACCAGCGCCGCCTGGTCCGGAGATTGCCCGGCCCCCAGCAGCCCGTTGATCGTCGCCTGCCGCTGCGTGGCGAGGATCTGGTCGACCATCTGCTCCCCACCCAGCCGGCTCAGCACGACGGCAGCCACCGCCCGGGCATCGTCCGCCGGCCGCGCGGCCGGTTGCGCGTGCGCGACGGACGCCAGCAACAGGAACACGAACACCAGACGCACGGCCCCTACTCCGCCGCGACGGCCAGCGCCGTCTGCTGCATGTAGGCATGCATCGCCTTCGCCGCGTCCCGCCCGTCCCGGATCGCCCACACCACCAGGCTCGCGCCCCGCACGATGTCCCCGGCCGCGAACACGCCCGGCAGCGACGTCATCGCCGTCCGGTGATCCGTCTTCACCGTTCCCCAACGGCTGACCTCGAGCCCGTCCTGCCCCCACAGGCGCGGCAGCTCCTCGGGGTCGAACCCCAGCGCCTTGATGACCAGGTCCGCCTCGACCGTCATCCGCTGCTCGCCGGGCTCGATCGACTGCCGGCCGGTCGCGTCCGCCATCCCCAGCCGCATCCGCTGCACCCGCACGCCCGTGACCGTGTCGTCGCCCAGGAACGCCTCCGGCTGGCTCAACCAGACGAACTCGACGCCCTCCTCCTCCGCGTTCTTCACCTCGCGCATCGACCCCGGCATGTTCGCCTTGTCGCGCCGATACAGGCACTGCACGCTCGCCGCCCCCTGCCGCACCGCCGTCCGCACGCAATCCATCGCCGTGTCGCCGCCGCCGATCACCACGACGCGCTTTCCCGCGGCATCCAGCGACCCGTCCTCGAACGCCGGCACCGCGTCGCCCAACCCGCGCCGGTTGCTCGCGGTCAGGTAGTCCATCGCCGCCACGATGCCGCCCAGCCCGGCCCCGGGGCCCCCGATGTCCCGCGCCTTGTACACGCCCGTCGCGATCAGCACGGCGTCATGCCGGGACCGCAGCTCGGCAAACGACAGATCCTGCCCCAGCGCCACACCCAGATGGAACCGGATTCCCCCATCCTCCAGCCAGGACCAGCGCCGCAGCACGACCTCCTTCTCCAGCTTGAAACCGGGGATCCCGTAGATCATCAGCCCGCCGACCCGGTCATACCGGTCGTACACGTCCACCTGGTAGCCCAGCGTCCGCAGCCGCTCGGCCGCCGCAAGCCCGGCCGGCCCGGCCCCGATGATGCCCACCGACTGCGCCCGCTCCTGCCGCGGCCGGATCGGCTTGACCCAGCCGTTCTCCCACGCCGTGTCGGTGATGAACCGCTCGACCGCCCCGATCGTGACGCTCTCGAACCCCTTCTCGATGACGCAGTTGCCCTCGCACAACCGGTCCTGCGGGCAGATGCGCCCACAGATCTCGGGGAACGTGTTCGTGGCGGCGGCCACCTCGTACGCCTCCTCCAGCCGGTTCTCCGCCGTCAGCTTCAGCCAGTCCGGGATGTTGTTCGAAAGCGGGCAATGCACCTGGCAGAACGGCACGCCGCACTGGCTGCACCGGCTCGACTGCGCGGCGGCGGCGGCCGGGTCGAAATCGGCGTAGATCTCGGCGAAGTCCTCCCGCCGCATCGACACGGCTCGCTTCGCAGGCTGCTGCTGCGGCAGACGGACGAATTGCAGCATGCGGTCGGCCATGGCGAACTCCGGGCGTTGCGCGCCAGCGGCGCCGAAGCGGACATATCGGCAAGGCGCCCGCCTTCAAAGCACAATCCACCCACAACGACAGGATAACTGACGTATTTTCCGCCATGCGCCTGAGACAATGCTCGCCAAAGCCGAAACGCGATCTATCTTTGGCCCGATTCGGGACTGTCCTGATACAAAGTCATCTGAAGCCGACCAAAATCCCGTGCGCCCGCCCCGTGCAGCCGTCCCAACGTGGCGGGGGGATATCCCTCCGGCAAGGGATAGTGCGGATACGTCACAAGCCAGACCCGCCGCGCAGACTCCGCCAGTCCAACCCCGGCCTCCCCGACCACGAACGTAAGCCCGCTCTCGACCGTGAACGAGTGCGCGCCCTTTTCCCAATGCAACGCGGCCACCAGCCGGGGTCCGAGCCGGTCGTAGATCCGCCGCCATGGCAGCGACGCCGGCGCCCCGACGTCGTCGGGCACCGGCGTCCGGCTGCGCGACAAGTACCAGGCCATCCCGCCCAGCATCGTCTCCTGCGGCACATACACGACGTCCCCCGGGCGCATGCCGGCTTCGATCGCCCGGGCCGCGCCCTCGAAATCATGGCCGCGGGGCGGATGCAGGACGAAATTGCCGCTGACGGCGGACAGGACGGCAAGCGTGCCCACGACCGCCGCAGCCCCCACCCGGCCACGCAGGCGCGACAGCAGCGTCGCAGCCACCACGCACAGCGCGGGAAGCATGAGCGTCCCGAACACGTTGGACTTGAAGATCGGCCTTCCCGCCGCGACGGCCATCCCGGCCAGCAGCAGCGGCGCGACGATCAGGCAGGCCGTCCGCGCCCGCGTCCCCCGGACCAGCAGCCCGCATGATGTCGCCACGACGAACACCAGCGCCGCGGTCGGTTCCGCAAACCCCCGTGCATCTCGCGTGGCGACGACCCGCGCCAGCCAGATCCAGGCCGCCGGCACGCTCTCCACATTCCCGATATTGGCGTCCCGCAGCAGGCTGTTGGCCAGGACCGGAAGCGCCGCCACCGCCAGCGCCCCGTGGATCAGCAGCCAGAAACGCAGCTCCCCGCCCGCCGCGCGCCGCCGCAGCAGCAGCCACAGCGCATGCAGCCCAGCGAACAGCACGAACAGGAACCCAACCGCATGCGAATAGATCAGCCCGAGACCGAGCAGCACCAAAGCCGGCCCCCGGCCCGCCGCCCCGGCGCCCAACCGCTCCTCATGATGCTGCAGCCAGATCATCAGCACCGCCATGAAGGCGTACGGCCGCACCTCCTGCGCCATCCATAGCCCCGTCGGCATCACGGCCATGACCGCGACCGCGAGCATCGCCACCGCCCCGCCGTCCAGCCGCCGCCGCGACAGCCACAGCGACACGAGCCCCGCGATTCCCCATGCCTGCGAGTTGAGCACGAACCACCAATCCGCCCGGCTCACGAGGCCCCACACATGCAGCTGCATGAAATACAGCGGCGGATGCACGTCGTATCGCAGCGTGTCCGGCGGGATCAGCAGCAAGGGACGCACCGCATGAAGGACCGCGATGATCTCGTCCTCGAGCAGCCCGCCCGACAGCCGGACCGCAACCCGCAGGCCCGTCCCCACGACAAGCGCCACGACCAGGATGCCCCACACCCGCACGGCCGGACCGCCGGAACCATCAACGGGGGAACCCGAGACGGCTGGCACGGATCCGCCTAGGCGACGCCCGGACCGGAGAACGCCGGCCCCACCACCACGCGCCCGATTCTCAAACCGGCGCCTCCTCCCGCTTGCCGCCCCCCGTCCGGTACCGGTCGAGGTAGGCCGGCACCACCAGCTCGACCGGGGTCGGCATGACCCCGAGCTCGGCGAGCCCCGGCAGCTCGCCCGACGCCACATTGTCCCGCGCCAGCATCAGCAACTGGTCCCGGGTCAGCGGCTTGCCTGGCAGCAGCTCCCCGACGCGCGCCTGCAACCGGGCGATCCCGTCCGGCACCTCCCACATGTACCGGGCGCGGCGCGTCTCCTGCAGCACGTAGGCCAGCAGCTCGCGGAAGGTGAAGATGCGGGGCCCGCCCAGCTCGTACGTCACGCCCTGGGCGTCGTCACGCGTCAAGCCCGCGACGACGGCGTCGGCCACGTCGCCCACATACACCGGCTGGAACCGCGTCGCCCCGTGCACGACCGGCATCACCGGCAGCGTCATCGCCATCGCGCCGAAGCGGTTGAAGAACTGGTCCTCGGCGCCGAACACGATCGAGGGCCGCAGGATCGCGGCGCCCGGCATCGCCGCACGCACCGCAGCCTCGCCGGCCGCCTTCGTCTGCGCATACTGGCTCGGGCTGCCCGCATCGGCGCCGATCGCCGAGATCTGCACCATCCGCCGCGCCCCGGCCGCCGCCGCCGCCGAAGCCACCAGCCCCGCGCCGTCCGCCTGCACCCGCCGGAAGTCGCCCGGCCGACGCTCCGCCAAGATCCCGACCAGGTTGACGACGAGGTCCGCGCCCTCGACCGCGCGCCGCACCGTCGCCTCGTTCGCCAACGACACATACAGCGGCACCACCTGGCCCACCCGGCCGGTGGTCATCAGGTCCTTCGCCCGCTCCGTATCCCGGCCCGCCACCCGCACGATGTGCCCGGCCGCCGCCAGCCGCTTGACCACATAACGGCCGATGAAGCCGCTGCCGCCAAAGACCGTCGCCACGCTGCGTGCCGCCATGAACCTATCCCTGACCCGAGAGCACGGCCTTACTACGTGCCGAACTCCGCCGCCTCAAGGGCCGGGCAGCACCTTCCCGGGGTTCATGATGCCCAGCGGATCGAGCGCCGCCTTGATCCGCCGCATCGCGTCCAGCTCCGCGCCCCCCCGCCACGCCTCCATCAGATAGGGCTTGAGCTGCCCCACCCCATGCTCCGCGCTGAAGCTGCCGCCCAGATCCTGCACGACGCCGTTCACGGCATCCATGATCGCGTGGTCCTGCGCCAGAAAGGCGTCGGCCGCCATGCCCTCGGGCTGCTCCAGGTTCATGTGGATGTTGCCGTCGCCCAGATGGCCGAACGGCACCGGCCGCACGCCCGGGATCAACGCACGGCACGCGGCGCTCGCCCGCTCGATCAGCTCCGGCACGCGGGACACGGGGACGGAGACGTCGTTCTTGATGCTGGCGCCCTCGCGCTTCTGCGCCTCGGCGTGCTCTTCCCGCAGCTTCCACATCGCCTGCCGCTGCGCCTCGCTCTCGGCGATCGCGCCGTCGTCGACCAGCCCATCGGCCATCGCCTGCTCCAGCACCGTTTCCAGCGCGAGGCGCAGGCCCGCCTCCACCCGCGACGTCGCCAGCTCGACCAGCACGTAGTGGCCGGCGGGCCGGCACAACGGCAGGCTCACCCCCGGGATGTGCCGCAGCACGAACCCCATCCCGGCCCCGGACATGTATTCGAACGCCTGGATCGCGGCCGGGTCCGACTGCTGGAACCGCCGGAACAGCGCGCAGGCGGAATCGACGTCCGGCACGGCGCAGAGCGCGACCTGCACGTCGGACGGCCGCGACGCGAGCTTCAGCACCGCCGCGGTGATGACGCCCAGCGTGCCCTCGGCGCCCACCAGCAACTGCCGCAGCGCATACCCCGTGTTGTCCTTCCGCAGCCGGCGCAGCCCGTGCCAGATCTGCCCGTCCGGCAGCACCGCCTCCAGCCCCAGCACCAGGTCGCGGGCGTTGCCGTAGCGGACCGTGTTGTTGCCGCCCGCATTGGCGGACAGGATGCCGCCCACCTGCGCCGTCCCCTCGCTGCTGATCGAAAGCGGCAGCAGGCACCCGGCCTCGGCCGCGGCATCCTGCGCCGCGCGCCAGGTGGCCCCGGCCTCCACCACCATCGTCATGTCCAGCGGGTCCACGTCGCGGACGCGGGTCATGCGCGACAGGCTCAGCACGATGTCCCGCCCGTTGGCGCGCGGCGTGGCCCCGCCCACCATGCTCGTGTTGCCCCCCTGCGGCACGATCGGCGTCCCGGTCTCCGCGCAGGCGCGCACCACGGCCGCGACCTCGTCCGTCGAGGCCGGTCGCACCACGGCTGGGGTGCGGCCCTGGAACAGCCGCCGCCAATCCTCGGCATAGGCCTCCGTGTCCCCGCCCAGCAGGATCCCGCGCGCGCCGACGATGGCCGTGAGCGTGTCGACGATGGACCGCGCCTTCCCCATGTCAGCGCAGCCGCGCCATGCCCGGCCGCGCCGCCGCCGCCCCGGCGCCCTCAAGCTCCTCCCCTCGCCCGCCGGACAGAAGCTGCCGCCGCCGCGCTTCCTGCTTCTCCTCGGTCGTCAGGCGCGGGTTCAGCACGTGCTGGACGTGCGCGTGCAGGCACATCATGAGCGCCACCATATCCCAGATGATGAAGTTGAACGAAATATCGATGAAGTTGCCGCACGCCATCAGGATGGCGAGCCCGAGCTGAGCCGCCCGCGCGAGATCCGCCGCCCAGAGCAGGTCCGGGCGCCCCCGGCACGCCCGGATCAGCCGTTGCATGTTCAGCAGGCTCAACACCAGGATCCCGCCGTAGATCCCAAGCCCGATCCACCCGTGCTCCCCCAGCGCCGCGAAGTAGATGTTGTGGAACGCACGCCCGAACTGCACCGTCGACTTCCCGTCCGGCCCCGGCGGATTCACGATGACGTTGATGACGTAGCAGTTGAAACCGCCCCCCAGCGGATGCTCGACGACGAACCCGAGCGTCCACTTCCAGATCAGGATGCGGGTATAGGCCGACCCCTCGTTCTCGTAGTCGCTGATCGTGCTGACACGCTCGGTCCACTTGTCGCTGGTCGCCGCGAACAACACCCCGCCCATCATCGCGGCCAGCAGAAGGAACAGCAGCTTCCGCTTCGTCCGCAGCAGCATCGTGCCGCCCAGGATCCCCAACGCGATCAACCCCGTCCGCGCGAACGTGCCGATGTTCGCCAGCAGATAGAGCACGATCAGCACGGACGCGATCCACGTCCGCACCTTCATCCATGGCACCAGCAGCGAATGCGTCCGGAACCAGAGCAGCAACGGCACGAACAGGGCCGTCACCGCGGCGACCGCGCTGCTCTCCGCCAGCATCGTGCTGTTCACGCTCATCAGGCCCAGCGACTGGCGATAGCCGCCGCCCGTCAGCATCGTCTTCAGCCCCCACGGGATCAGGTGCCCCGCCGCGGCCAGCGTCAGCACCATCAGGAACGCCTCGATCTGCACCCGGGTGCGGAACACGAACGGCATGAACGCCGTGAACAGCACCGTCTTCACCGCGACGTCCCACTTCGTCCACGCCTGGTCCGGCGCGACCGCCCACGTCGTCGTCAGCGTGATCCAGCCCGCCATGACGAAGCACAGCAGATGCACCATCGATATGCGCGGCGGACTGCGCCGGTCCTGGATCAGATAGGCCGAGAACGCCGCAGCACCCATGATGAACGCGATCGGCACGTTGCTCAGCAACGAATAGCTCAGCCGATGCGGCACCAGCGTATCGACCCAGACATACCCCAGGCTCCAGACGAACGGCGTCAGGAACCCGGTCGCGGCGAACAACAGGCACACCGCCAGTAGGGCCAGGTCCGTCAACGCCGTCGGCCCTGCTTCTTGTCGACCGGCGGCGGCGGGGGCGCCGGCTTGAACCACGGCAGCGTCTTGTCGAGCATCGCCGCCCGCACGACGATGAAGCCGACGGCGATCAGGCTGAAGAGAAGGCTGAGCGAGTTGATCATCCAGCGCTGCGTTCCGCGACCACGACCTTCCCGCCCGACCGCAGCAAAGGCCGCTCCACCACCCGGCTGAACACGACCCCCGTCGCGATGCAGCACAGGACCAGGAACACGTAGGCAAGCTCGATCGGCGGGTTCACGACCGGTCTAACATACCTCAGCGCCTGCTGCATCAGGATCAGCACGACCGGATGCACGAGATAGAGCGAATACGACGCGGCCCCAAGCTCCAGCAACGGCGCCGGCACGCGCAGCGCCCGCGCACGGTCCAGCACCGCAAGCCCATACAGCGCCATCGCCCCGCCCAGGGCATAGAACAGGTGGCGCACCGGCCACTCGTGCTGGATCGTGGGCCCGAACGATTCGAACATCCCGTTCACCAGGAATACCAGCACACCCACGACCAGCATCGTCCAGGGCCGCCACGGCGCCCGCTCCCGCACCAGCCAAGCGACCGCGATCCCGAAGAAGAACTGCACGTTGAACACCCTGAACAGCACCGCCCCCGTCGCCCCGGTGAACCACGGCCGCCCGTAAGCCAACGCCCAGACCATGTTGAACACGATCGCCAGCAGCCAGACGCCCAGCGCCGCGACCCCCAGCCGGCGGTTCAGGATGACCAGGCTGAAGATGGCATAGAACACCATCTCGTGCCGCAGCGACCACGCGACGCCCAGGATGGGGTCCGCCGCCTCGGGCAGCAGCAGGATGCTGGCGATCACATGCAACACGTCGCGCTCCGACCGGTCAGGCGTGGGGCTTACGGCCAGAAGGCAGCCGAACCCAGCCAATACGACCCAGTAGACGGGATAGATGCGCCGGACCCGCTTGCGCCAGAACGGCCAGAACCCGGCCGGGCGCCCCACGTCGCGGAAATGCACGTAGCTGATGATGAACCCGCTCAGCACGAAGAAGAAATCGACCCCCGCCCGGCCGAACTGCATGACGCCGCCGAACACGAGCTGCCCATAATCCCGCGGACCCGCCAGGAACGTCGCGGCATGCAGCATCACCACCAGCAGCGCCGCAATCCCCCGCGCCGCCTCGACGCCAAGCAGTTTCAAGCCGGCGGCGCCGACTTGCGCGCCACGACGCGCATGTAGTCCCCATGCCCGGCCGCCGCCGCGATCCAGCCCAGCGGCACCATCGCGCGCACCGCCCATTTCCGCCGGCTCATCCACCGCAGCACCGGATGCGGCGGCACCACCGCGTTCGTGCCGGCCAGCGTGTACGACCACAGGCTGATCGGCGCCTGCTGGTTCACATACTCGATCTCGAACCCCGCCCGACGCAGCACCAGCGTGATCCCGTCCGGCGTCCACCCCCAGATGTGGCGCGGCGCGTCATACCCCGGCCACGCCGCCCCGAACACGCGGCTGGACCACGACCCATGGTTCGGCACGATGATCACCAGCACGCCGTCATCCGTCAGCGCATCGTGGATCGTGCGAAGGACCGGCGCCGGGTCGTGCAGGTGCTCGAACACGTTGTTCATGAACACGCAGGACGTGCCGCGCGGGACGTCCGCCTGCTCCGCCAGGCAGTTCTGCAGCACGACGCCCCGTGCGGCCGCCACCTCGCAGGCCCGCGCAGACGGCTCGCAGCCCGAAATCTCCCATCCGGCGGCCCGGAACGTCAGCAGATCGGCGCCTCGGCCTGCCCCGAACTCGAACACGCGCCGGGTCGCGGGCTGGCGGAACGCCATCACGCTGCGGCGTCGCAGGGGCCACAGAACAGCCCGAAGCAGCGGGTTCGCGGGCGCCGCGGGGTCGTAGTAGGTGCGATAGACCAGCGCCTTGATCCGGTCGGTCAGCGACACGCCCCGCGGCGCCTCGGGCGCATAGCAGGCGTATGTCTCGGGGTAGTAATCGCCGATCCGTTCCATGGTCGGCCGCAGCACCATCCGCTCCAGCCCGCATGCGGCGCAGGGCGCATACGTGAAAACCTCCCCCGTGAACGGATCCCGCGCCTCGATCCGGCGTGGCCCCAGCGCGCTGTGCCCACACGCGCACGCGTAAGCCTCGAGTGGCTGGACGCGTTCGGACACGGTGGTGCTCATACGCCGGACTCCGGATGGATCTTCCGGCTAACACAACCACGGCGGGTTCGCCATCGGTCCCCCACGCCATCCCCCACACCGGCCTGTCCTTGACGGGCAAGCCCGGGTCCGGGTAGCTGCCCCGCACGAGCGATCCGACCAAACGAAAGGCGGGCAGGTGTTGACTGGCGGCACGACCCGGCCCGGCGCCCACCTGGGCCCGCGCGCATGATCCACTTCTTCCCCCGCTTCTCCAGCAACGCCGCCGACACCCCCTTCGGCGCCGCCCTCCGCGCGATCGGCGTCGAGCACCGCATCCACGCCGCCTCGGCGCCCCAGCACTATCGCCGCCGGATCGAGCTGCTGCTTCTCGGCTACCCCGCATTGGCCGCGACCGCCTTCCGCTCCGCGCGAAAGTCCCTGCTGGGCCGCGACGGCCCGAAGCCCGACGCGGTCCTGCTCAGCTCGGACGTCGAGGTGCTGGTGTTCGCCCTCGTCCGCCTGCTGCCATGGGCCGCGAAGGCGCGCATCGTCTGGATGCCGTTCATCTTCACCGCCCGGGAATCCGGCTTCGTCAATCGGCTGCGGCTGCTCTACTACCGGTTCGTCACCGCCCGGGTCGATTGCGCGATCTGCCACTCCTCGCTGGAGGTGGCCCGGTACGAGCGGATGTTCGCGGGGTGCGGCACCGCCTTCGTCTTCGTCCGCTGGGGCACCTACGTCCCGCCCGTCGACGAGATCCTGGACCAGGCCGGCCCGCTCCCCCCACCGGGCGCCCGCGCCCTCGTCGTCGCCGCCGGCAAGTCCGGCCGCGACTACAAGACCCTCGCCGCCGCCGCCGCCCGCGTCCCGTGCGACCTCACGATCGTCTGCAACGACGAAGCCGCGCTGGCCGGCATCGAGCCGCGCGACGGGGTCGAGCTGCTGCGGAACTGCTTCGGGCGCCACTACCTCCTGCAGGTCCTGCGGGCCGACATCGTCGCCGTGCCGCTCCGCGTCACCGACATATCGGCCGGGCAGATGGTCGTCATCCAGGCGATGGCGCTGGGCAAGCCCGTCATCGTCACCAGCACCCCCACCATCGGCGACTACCTGGAAGACGGCGTGACGGCCCTGCTCGTCCCCCGCGGCGACGTGGCGGCAACCGAGGCCGCGATCCGCCGCCTGGTGGACGATCCCGCCTTCGCCCGCGCCCTGGCCGCCCGCGCCCGCCAGGCCTACATCGACCGCTTCAGCGGCGAGGCCCACCTCCGCGCCGTCGTCGCGGCGATCGAGGCGCGCACGGCCGCGGCCACGGCATAGGGGACGGCGGCCCTGCTCTTCAACTCCTACCAGTTCATCTTCGCCTTCCTGCCCGTCGTCCTCGCGGTCTGCTTCGTGCTGTCCGCACGCTTCGGCGCCGTCGTGGCCCAGGACTGGCTGGCGCTCGCCTCGCTCGTCTTCTACGGCGCGTGGAACCTGCAATTCCTGCCGCTGCTGCTTGGCTCCATCCTGTTCAACTACGTCGTCGCACGCGGAATGCTGGCCGTGCCCGACCAACGCCGCACGGCGCTGCTCCTGCTGGCCGTCGCCGTCGATCTCGGCCTGCTCGCGTACTATAAGTACGCCAACTTCTTCGTCGACAGTGTGGCCCACGCAACCGGGGCCGACTGGACGATCGCAACGATCCTCCTCCCGCTCGGCATCTCGTTCTACACCTTCCAGCAGATCACCCTGCTGGTGGACGTGAGCCAGGGGCGCATCGAACGCTTCCGCTTCCGCGACTTCCTGCTGTTCGTCACCTTCTTCCCGCACCTGATCGCGGGCCCCATCGTCCATCACCGCGAGATGATGCCCCAGTTCGAACGCGCGCGGTACCGCTTCGACGCCGACGACATGGCCGTGGGCGTCACCCTGTTCGCGGCCGGCCTGTTCAAGAAGACCGTCTTCGCGGACGGCATCGCCGCCTACGTCGCACCCACGTTCCAGCTTGCCGCGGACGGGCAGCCCGTCGCGCTCGTCCAGGCCTGGACGGCCGCGATCGGCTTCGCCCTGCAGATGTACTTTGACTTCTCCGGCTATTCCGAGATGGCGCTGGGCCTCGCCCGCATGGTCGGGATCAAGCTGCCGATGAACTTCAACTCGCCCCTGAAGGCCGTGAACGTCATCGACTACTGGTCCCGCTGGCACATGACGCTGACGCGATTCCTGACCGCCTACATCTACAACCCCATCGCCGTCTCGCTCGCGCGCCGCCGCGCCGGCCGCGGGCTGCGCGGGGTGTCCGGCGCGAAGACGACGGCAGGCGCCTTCGCGACGCTGATCGCCGCCCCGACCGTCACGACCATGTTCCTCTCGGGCCTGTGGCACGGGGCCGGCAACCAGTACCTGGTCTTCGGCCTGCTGCACGGCTTCTACCTGGTCATCTGCCACGCCTGGCGCCTGTATCGCGCACGGTTCTGGCCCGACAGCATGGCCTACGCCCGCATCATGACGCCTGCCGGCATCGCCATGACCCTGGTGGCAACCAGCGTCGCGCTGGTCTATTTCCGCGCCGTCGACGTCGCCGCCGGGTCGAACATCGTCGCGGGCATGATCGGGCTGCACGGGACCGTCCTGCCAATGGCCCTGGCCGTCCGGCTGCCCGGGCTGGGCAGCGCGCTCGCCGCCGCAGGGATCACGTTCCACGACCGCAGCCTGCCCGACCTCGTCGCCACGCTCGCCTGGGTCGCCGGGCTGCTCCTGGTCGCGCTGGTGCCGCCCAACATCCTGCAGATCATGCGCGACCGGCAGCCCGCCCTCTCCGTCCCGGCGCCCTACCCGGCCACCGGCCCGCTCCGCCGCGTCCTCGCCCGCATCGCCTGGCAGCCGACCCGCGGCTGGGCCGCGCTGACCGCGGCGGCCACGATGGCCGGCATCCTCACGCTCGGCCAGGTCACCGAGTTCCTGTATTGGCAGTTCTAGCCTCCGCCCCGGCCTACCTGCGGACGGCCGCGGCGACGCTGGCCGCGCTGCTGCTCGCCGTCGCCGCGTTCAACGCGCTGGTCGATCCCTACGGCATCGTCGGCACCCCGCCCGTCGCCGGCCTCACCGCCCGCAAGATCGCCGCATCGCCCCGCACCCGCCTGACCAAGCCCTACCGGATCGAGCAGATGGCCCCGGCCACGATCGTCGTCGGCAGCTCCGCCGCCAACATCGGCATCGACCCGGACAGCCCGGCCTGGCGCGCGCACGACCGCCCCGTCTACAACCTGGGCCTCGACGGCGCGACCCTCGCCGTGCAGCACCGCTTCCTCCAGCACGCCCTCGTCCACGCCCGCCCCCGCCTCGTCGTCATGGCCGTCTCGTTCGAGGACATGAAGCTCGCGCCCCGCCTCGCCCGCAGCGACTCCTCCGGCGACCTCTACGGCTTCGAGAGCCGCCTGCGCGTCACCGCCGATGGGCGCCCGAACCGCGCCTATCTCCTCGCCCGCCTCTCCGACCTCGCCTTCGCAACCCTGTCCCTGACCGCCCTGCGGGACAGCGTGACGACCCTGATGCGCCAGAACGACCCAGAACAGAACGCACAGACGGCGGCGGGCATGGACGCCCGCGGCCGCTTCGTCGCCTGGATCGCCGAGGACGGCACGCGGGAGGTGATCGAACGGTCGCTGCGCCAGCGCATGTCGGAGCTGCTGCGGACCGAGACGACCATCGCCGACGAGATCGGCCAGTTGGCCGCGATGGTGCGGGAGTCGCGCGCGGCCGGGGCGGACGTGGTCGTGCTGGTGCTCCCCGCATACGTGGCCGGCCTGGAGGCACGGCGCCGCATGGGCCTCTCGGCGCCCTCGCAGGTCTGGCTCGCCGACATGGTCGCCGCCGTGGAAGCCGCCGCGGGCCCGGACCAGGGTCGCGTCGCGATCTGGAACTTCGAAGGCTACGACACCCCCGTCCAGCAGCCTTTGCCATCGACCGAGGACCGCACGCCGATGCGCTGGTTCTGGGAAGGAGTCCACTTCCGGCCCGAACTCGGGACACTGATGCTGCAACGGATCATGGGCGCCCGCGAGCCCGCGGATTTCGGCGTCCGGCTCACCGCCGCGACCGTCGCGGCACAGGCCGCACGGTACGCGGAAGGCGAACGCGCCTGGGTCGCGCGACACCCGGCCGAGGCCGCCGATATCCTGGACCTGACCCGCTCCGCCCTGGACGCCGTTTGCCGCCGCAACCGCGACCGCTGCAGCCCGCCCCCGCCGTTGCTGCCGTAAGCCCCGTCAGCCTCGCTTGGCGGCGATCAGCGCCACGAAGTCGCCGACGTTGCGCAACTCCTCGATCTCGGCCGTGCGGACCTTCACGCCGAACTGCCGCTCCGCCTCCACCACGATCGTGATGTGGTTCATCGAATCCCACGCGGGGATGTCCGCCGCCGTCGTCCCGGCCGACAGCACGATCGACTCGTCGTCCAGCACGTCCCGGAAAATCGCGGTCAACGCCGCCAGGATCTCGTCATGGGTCATCTCGGTCACGCCTCGTGAGTAAGGGCAGGGTCGTAGCGCATCGGCACGGGCAACGGCCGGAACCCGGCCAGGTCGAGCGCCCAGCGGGTCGTGCCGTCGGCCTTCGTGTCCCGCAGCGTGAACCCCAGCCCCTCGTAATGGTCCCGCACCATGCCGTTCTTCGCCGTCGGGCGATACGTCCCCAAGACGACCCGCGCACCCAGCCGCAGGCTCTCGGCCGCGACCAGGTTCAGCGTCGCCGCCTCCACGCCGCGCTTCAGCACCCGGCAGCTCATCAGCCAATCCGTCAGGTGCATCTCCTCGCCCCGGCGCGCGCCCATCACCACCGCGATCAGTCCATTGTTGCCGAACCTGTCGAGCAGCCGAAGCTGCAGCGACAGCGCCCCCGCGTCGGCCATCACCGCGGCCACCGCGTCATCCGTCGTGCGCCTTGTGGTCAGGTTGAACTGGTTCGTCTTGTTCACCAGCTGCACGACCCGGGGCGCGCCCACGCCGTCGATCCTGCCCCATTGCAGCACCATATCGAGACTGTCCAGGAACCCCGCCATGTCGGTCTCGGACGAGCCCTGCGCATGCTCCCGCGCCAGGTTGGCCTGGTATTGCGCCGCCCGCTCGCGGTCCTCCCCCGTCAGCCGCACCGCCTCGAAATACCCGGCATCCGCGATCGCTGCGGCATACAGCGCCGGGTCCTCCGGCAGCTCGGGCACCGCGACCGACGGCAGCTCCCGCCGGATGATCGCGCGTTCGGCCGGGTTGTCGTCGACGAACACCAGCGCATCGACGCCGATGTTCAGCCGCCGCGCGACCTCCCGCAGGTTCGTCGCCTTGTCCGTCCAGTTCGCGACGAAGCACGCGATGTCGCCCCGCCGCAGCACCATGTCCGGGTGCTTCTCGAACGGCTCGACCGCATTCGCCTCGTCGTTCTTGCTGCACACGGCCAGGATCACCCCGCGCCGCCCCAGGCCGCGCGCATAATGCTGGAACTCGACGAACGCCTCCCCCAACGCGCTCCCCTGCCCCAGCACGATCCCGTCCAGCCCGTCATCCCCCACCACGCCCCCCCACAGCGTGTTGTCGAGGTCGAGCACCAGCGCCTTCGCGCTCCGCCCCTGCCGTGCCGCAATGATTCGTCCGACCAGGTCGCCATACATCGGCGCGGCCCCGGGATGCACCTCCTGCTTGGCCCGGTGCCACAGCATTGGATCATGCCACGCCCCGATCCCGTCCTGCGCGGCCCGGCGGTCGACGGTGACCAGGTCCACCCCCTCGGCGTCCGCCATGCCGCGCAGACGCTGGTTCAACGTCTCGATCGCGCCGGCACGGGACCCCGGCAACCGCTGCTCGTTGCTGCCCAGCTCCAGCGGGAACACCGGCAGCGCCGTCTGGTGCAGCACCGCGCACCCCGCCGCCTTCGCATCCCGCCAGTGCCCGGCAATCCGCGCGCACAGCCGATCCATCAGCGCCGCCGCACCCGGCGCATCCAGCCGGGCGTCGAACCCCGCCACCAGATGCCGCGAATCCAGCGCCAGCAGCACCACATCGGCCGTCGGCGCACGCATCGCGTCCGCATACTGCCCGAAATCGCCCAGCTCCACCGACAGCCACACCCCCCGCCGCAGCGCCGCCACGCGCAACCCGGGCGCCAAATGATCGAGCGTCGAGGAGCCCGCCACCGCCAACCGCACCGGCACGGTCGCAAGCCCGGGCGGCGGCCCCCCCCCGAACAGCCGCCGCAGGCAGCGGTCCACCAGCACGGTCCCCATCCCCTCCAGCCGCGTATTCGCATGCCGGACCAGCGCCCCCCACGCGTCCGCGCTCGGCGCAACGAGCGCCCGAAGCTCGGCCGACAGCGTGGCCGAGGACGGGGGCAGCCAGTCGAGAAAGGGCGGCGGCATGGCAAGCGATCCGGAGTCCGTTCCGCCGGCACATACCCGACAGCCGACGCCACGGAAAGAAGCCCACAATTCCCACACCGCTCGCAACTGCGCGAACCAACCCGCGTTGTTCGTGCAATCCACCGCCAAAGGAGGCTCTGATGGCCAATTCCAACACGCTCAACGACACCGCACAGGACGCCAAGGAGCAGATCGCCCAGCTCCGCGAGCAGGTGCAGACCCTCATGAGCGAGCGCGTCACGCCCGCCCTCGCGAACGCCGCCGGCCAGGCCGAGGACTACGTCCGCCAGGCCAAGGGCATCTACGACGACCAGACCGAGATGCTGTCCGAGCGCGTGCGCGAGTCCCCGATGGTCGCGATCCTGATCGCCACCGGCGTGGGCTACCTGCTCGGCCGAATCGCCCGCTGATCCGATGCGGACCGTCGAACTCGCCAAGGTCGCCGTCGCGGCGGAGTCGCTCAGGCTCCGCCGCGTCGCGCGCCGTCAGTCCATGCGGGCCGCGTTCGGCGCCGGCGCGGCGGTGTTCGCGGTGGCGGTCCTCGTCGTGCTCCATGTCGTCGGGTGGCACGCGATGGTCGGGCGCCTCACGCCCGTCCAGGCGAGCCTCGTTCTGCTCGCGGTCGATGTCCTGATCACCGCGATCTTCGCCGTGCTCGCGATCCGCGGTGCCCCCGACGCCATCGAGGAAGAGGCGAAGGCGATCCGCGTCCAGGCCCTCGCCGAGATGAAGCGTTCCCTGACCGTCATGGGCATGGCCGCAGAGGTCGCTGGCCTGGCCATCCGCACCGGCGCCCGCTCCGGCGTGCGCCGGGGTGCCGGAACCGTCGCCGCCGAGATCGCGTCCCGTCTCGTCGGACGCTAGCCGGGGCTGCGACACGGAGTTATAGGCCGGGCGACCAGACGGGAGCCCGGCCTTTGTCCGAAACCACCGAACCCACCATCGTCACGCGCCGCCAGGGCCGGATCGGGCGCATCACGCTGAACCGTCCCAAGGCCCTGAACGCCCTGACCCTCGACATGGTGCAGGCCATCGCGGCCGCGCTGGCGGAGTGGCGGGACGATCCCGCCGTTCACGCCGTCGTTCTCGACGCAGCCGGCCGCCGGGCCTTCTGCGCCGGCGGCGACATCCGGGAAATCAGGCGGCTCTCCCTGGCCGGCGAATACGACGCGATCGAGCGGTTCTTCGTCGAGGAATACGCGCTCAACCTGGCAATCGCCCGCTACCCCAAGCCCTACGTATCCCTGATCGACGGCATCTGCATGGGGGGCGGCATCGGCCTCTCCGTCCACGGCGGCATCCGCGTCGCCACCCCGTCCGCCCACTTCGCCATGCCGGAAACCGCGATCGGCCTGTTCCCCGACGTCGGCGCCACCTTCATCCTCCCGCGCCTGCGCGGCTGCCACGGCATGCACCTGGCGCTGACAGGCGCCCGCGTCGACGGCACGCACGCCGTGTGGCTCGGCCTCGCCACCCATCTCGTGCCCAGCATCGACGGCCTGGCCGACGCATTGGCCCACGACGGCATCGCGGTCCTGCCCGGCGCCACCATCCCAGCGACCGCTGCCCACCCCGCGCCAGGCATCGACGCCTTCGCCCGGGACAGCGTCCCCGCCATCCTCGCGGCCCTCCACGCACAGGGCACGGACTGGGCGCGCCAACAGACCGAGGCGCTGCGCCAGGTCTCCCCCAGCGCCCTGCTCTGGACGTTCGAGGTCATGCGCCGCGGCGCGCGCCAGACGTTAGAGCAGTGCCAGACCGCGGAACTCGCCCTCACCCGGCACACGATCCGCCACCCCGACTTCCTGGAAGGCGTCCGCGCCATGGTCGTCGACAAGGACCGCACCCCCCGCTGGGCACCGCCCACCCTGGAGCAGGTGGACCCCGCCACCATCGCCGCGATGTTCAGCCCCGCCTGAGGAACCGCTCGAACGCGTCAAGCGCCGCGTCGGAGACATGGTGCTCCATCCCCTCCGCATCCGTCTCGGCCACGTCCTGCGGCACCCCGATGGCGACGAGAACGTCGACCACGATCCGGTGCCGCGCCCGCACCGTCTCGGCCAGCTTCCGCCCGGCATCCGTCAGGAACACGCCCCGATACGGCTTGCTGTGCGCCAACCCGGCCGCCTTCAGCCGCCCGATCGTGTTGATGGCGGTCGCGTGGCTGACGCCCAGGCGGCGCGCGATGTCGGTCGCCCGCGCCTCCCCACCCGTGGCCAGCAGGTCGTCGATCAGCTCGACGTAGTCCTCCAGCAGGGCGCCCGCCCGCGCCGTGCGCGCGCGGGTATGCCGGGCCGCCTGGGCAGGCTCGGCCGGCAGCTCGGCCGGCGGGTCGGCGCGGGGCGGGATGGCGGTCACCGCACCGTCGCTACCAAATGCGTCAGTGGAAGGCCAGGACCAGCACGACGCCCGCAACGATCAGCGCGAGCCCGGCAACATCCGCGCGCCGCAGCGTCTCGTGCAGGTAGAACCGGCTGAACAGTAGCGTGAACACCATCTCCACCTGGCCCACCGTCCGCACCAGCGCCACCGGCGCCAACGCGAAGCCGGCGAACCAGCACGCCGACCCGCTGGCCGACAGCACGCCCACCCACACCGCGCTGCGCCACTCCGTGAAGGCGGCGCGCAGCCCCAGCGGCTCCCGCCAGGCCATCCACGCGCCCTGCATCAGGGTCTGCATCGTGTTGGTGACCACCAGCGCGAACAGCGCCGCCAGGATCTTGTCGGGCGTCCCAAGCGACACGGTCGCAAGCTTGATCCCGATCCCCGCCACCGCGAACCCGGCCCCCGCCCCCAGCCCGCACAACGCCGCCGGCTGCACCGTCGCGGCCAGCAGCTCAGAAGGCCGCAGGCCCCGCCCCGCGAGCGACAGCACCAGCACGCCCGCGACACCGACCCCGATCCCCGCCCACGCGATCGGCGTCAGCGACTCTTGGAACAGCACCGCCGCCACGATCGCCGCCTGGACCGCGTCGGTCTTGGCATAGGCGGTCCCCACGGCGAAGTTGCGGTGCCCGAACGCCATGATCAGCAGCACTGTGCCCAGCACCTGCCCCAACCCGCCCACCGCGCACCCCAGCAGGAACCCGGCGCCGGGCAGTGGCGGCCGCCCGCCGGTCACCGCGCAATAGACCGTCAGGAACGCCAACCCGACCGGGATGGCATAGAGATACCGCACCAGCCCCGCCGTCCCGACCGAAAGCCGCCCCCGCAGCCGCTGCTGCAACGCCGTCCGCCACGTCTGGAACAGCGCCGCAGCAAGGGTGATCGGCAGCCAGAGCGGCATCGTCAGTGCCGCGACCGCCCCCAGATCGTCGCCGGCTCCGCCAACATGGACGAGAACCCCGTGCGCTCCAGCATCGCCGCCGTCTCCGCCTCCGCCGCCCCCAAAACCTCGGCCACGTCGACGTGCAGCACCTGGCGCCCCGCCATCAGCACCCGCCCGTCGCACACCACGGTATCGACGTCCTGCCCGTTCGCGAAGCACACCACCCGCCACACCGGCATGTTCGCCGGCGCCAGATGCGGCTTGCGCAGATCGACCGTGATCACGTCCGCCCGCTTGCCCACCTCCAGGCTGCCCACCTCCGCCTCCATCCCCAAGGCCCGGGCGGCATCGATCGTGACCATCTCCAGCACCTTCCCCGGGGGCATCAGCCGCTCGTCCCGGTGCTGCCGCTGATGCAGCCGCATGCACTGGAACA